>JAZSCV010000059.1:0-14123 GCA_045530855.1 Acutalibacteraceae bacterium | reverse complement strand
AAGGATACATTTTGTCCACTCAAGGTTGTTGATGTTGAACTGACCAACAGCATAGTGGCCTGCTTTTGCTTTTGTGAGCATGTCTTTTGCATTAACTAAAGGCATTTTAAACACTCCTATATAAAAATTTTTATTTAAAACTAAATTAAATTTCAGACGTTCTCTTCCCTTAAATCAAGCACGATTTCGTCTTTTTCGGGGTGGAGCTGTGTGTATTTAACTCCTGCGGCATCAAACATACGCTTTGATGACCTTGTGGAAGATGTATCTGCATATTTGTCAGAAAGGTAAACAACCTCTTTTATGCCACTCTGAATAATGGCCTTTGCACATTCGTTACAAGGGAAGAGGGCAACATAAATGCGGCTACCTGCAAGGCTTCTGCCTCTGCAGTTAAGTATAGCATTTAATTCGGCATGGCAAACATAAGGGTATTTTGTGTCGTATGAATCGTCGGCACTTCTTTCCCAGGGGAAAATATCGTCATCACAGCCGGAAGGGAAACCATTGTAGCCAACAGACAAAATTCTGTTTTCGCTGTTAACTATGCAGGCGCCTACCTGGGTGTTTGGGTCCTTGCTTCGTTTTGCGCAAAGCATAGCGGCTCCCATAAAGAATTCATCCCATGAAATGTAGTCACTTCTTTTTGCCATATACAACACTCCTTTACTTCCACACTACATTATACATACTAATAAAGGATTTTTCAACATAAAATAAAAAAATGATTATATTTATTATGATAGATGCCGAATACCAGATGCCGGAATAATTAGGAATGAGGGATTAGGAGTTAAGGGACATATGGTCGGCATTGTATACACAGAGTGCAAAACTCAAAGTGACGGAAATGCGGTATTATCGCAACCTGCCACTTGCAACTTACAATCCCATCGCAATTCCTATCACTCTGCGCTTTGTATTTTGCAATTTCCGCGAAGCCTTGGCAGCTGGCAACTGGCGACTGGTATCTGATTAACAATAACAACTGCATCATATCTCCTTAACTCCTCACTCTCTATACTATTATGGTATATACAACCCAATATCAACAAAAAAAGAGGCGCTGTTTAGTAAAAATCGCCAAATAAATGAACAAAATATAAATTTTCATTGATTATTGGAAAACTTCGTTATATAATTAAGCTGTATAATTAAAAGGAGGAGTATCCTATGTCCAAAAAAGTTATGGCAGTTATACTGTCACTCATCATTGCTTTTTCGATAGTAGCTGTGCCTGTTGGCGCTTCAGATGTTGAGTTCACAACAGCAGCAGTTAGCGGGGAAAATATTATGAACCTCGTTCTCGACAAGCTCATTTCTATTGTACTCAAATATCTTAATATGGTATGGCCAGGTTATGAAGGCGGTTGGGACACAGCAGAAGATTATGTTCCCGAAAACTTCTACAAGGGTAGCACCAAGTTTGACAAAACTGTTAAATCAGGTGCAAAGTGGAAAGTAGGTTATGCAAGTGCATCCCTTCTTGACGGCATTGCACCGATGAATGGCGATTTCTACCTTGCAGGTTCTCTCGAACCAATTGCAGGTCGTGTTCCTGCAAAGGTTGAGGATGACCAGAGAGTTCGCGTTTATGCTATGTCCGACGGTTCAGGCGGAACAATGGTTCACGCTGTTATCGACGGTTTCGGTATTGCACGTGGCGATGTTCAGACAATCCGTAAGCAGTTTGAAGATTTCGCAAAGAGAAACAAGGTTACAGCTGTAAACGTTTCTGTTCTTCATCAGCACTCTTGTATTGATACTCTTGGTATGAACGTTCCTCTTGCACAGGCACTTATTTTCAACACAAGTAACGCTGTTACTAACGGCAAGCTTGAGGGTCAGAAGGTTGAGCTTAACCAGAAGTTTATGAACAACCTCTTTACAAAAACAGTTTACAGCATGAAAAAGGCTGTAACTAATATGAAAACAGGTAATCTCTACTATGGTACAGCAGATATTTCCGATTATATCAGAGATAAGCGTGACCCACAGGCATTCGATGGCAACATCCACAGACTTCGTTTCGTTCCTGACGATAAGTCAGCAGAAACATGGATTGTTGAAGCAGGTGTTCACCTTATGAGTTATGGCGCAGGTGGCGATACTCTTTCAGGTGACTTCCCAATCTACCTTGAGAGAACTCTCAAGAAAGAAAAGGGTGTTAACCTTGTATACATCCAGGGCGCAGAACTTGCTATCGGTATGAGAACTGTTGACCTTTGTGCAAAGTGTGGCGCAGTTCCTACAATTAATAAACCTGCAAAGGCAGGCGGTACATATTCAATTGCTTGTCCAAATGGTTGCCTTAAAACTGCTATAACAAGTAAGTTTACAAAGGCAGATGCTAAAGATTATGTTAAGACTGTTGACCGTTGGAACTTAATCAGCGAGTCAGGTCGTAGCAACGAAACAGCATTGTCATACGGTAAGACACTTGCAAAGGTTCTTTCAGGTATCAAAACAGAAAAGAAGCTTTCTCCTGTTCTTAACTTTGCTTTGCAGGAGGTAAGACTTAATGTTACAAACGAAATTCTTACACTTGCTGCACGCGAAGATGTTCTTAACTCTGTTATTATTAAAAACGGAAGCAGATATCAGCTTGTTACTGAAATTGGTTATGTAGAGCTTGGTAACTCAGTTGCTATGTTCCTTTGTCCGGGTGAATTTGACCCAATGCTCGTTTACGGCGGTCCTGCATCAGGCGATGCTGCATGGACAGGTGGCGAATGGAAATATGCTCCACTTAAGGATATGACAAAATGCAAGAACATTATGGTTGTCGGTCTTTGTAATGACCAGGCAGGCTATGTTCTCAGAGATAACGAATACCACTCCCTCCTTTCAGAAAACGAAGAGGTTAACGTTATCAGCACAACAGCAGGTTCAACATTTGTTGATGCATACGAGAAACTCCTCAAAAAGATTGTGGCAAACACAGCAGCATAATTTGTTTTACAACAGGTGAAAAGAGTTGCCTCAACGGGTAATTCTTTTCTCACCGTAAAATTAAGAAAGGAAGATGCATAATGAAAAATATGAAAAAGATTATGTCAATTTTCTTGGCAATTGCTATGATTGTTGGCGTGCTTTCAACAATGTCATTTGCTAAAAATGATGTGAATTATGCAATTGACAACCCTTATGAGAATGTAAATTGGTCCTGGAAGCAGTACAAGGCAGACCTTCATTCACATACAACAGCTTCCGATGGTGACGATACTCTTAAGGATATGATTGAAAAGAACTATGATTACGGTTTCGATATTTATGCCGTTTCAGATCATGGTCTTTCAAGCAGAAGCTGGACAGATTCTCAGGATGTTATTTACGGACTTAAATTTTTCGTAGATATGAGAAAACCGGGCACAGAAATCGTTGCACTTGAAAAGACAGGTTTAACCTTTAAGGGCGATACATACCACGTTGTTACTGAAAAGGGTGACGATTACTACTATCAGGTAAAAGAAGGCTCTACAGAAGCAGGTCACAAAATGCTCAGAGTTCCTTTTGCTATTGAAAACAACCCAACTTCACTTAATAATGCACACGTAAACTCATGGTTTGCAGATTACGGCCATGGTCTTGTAGGCGGTACAAGTGACTACGAAACACCTATTAAGGCTATTGACGAATTAGGCGGTCTTTCTGTTATTAACCATCCCGGTGAATATACAAATGCTCGTGACGAGAAGTATACTAAGGATGCATATGACAGCAGCTACGGCTATAGCTACTACATCAACAAGTTTGAAAATCTTCTTTTGAAGTATCCATCATGCTTAGGTATTGATATTAACTCAAAGGGTGACTCAAGAACTCGTTTCGACAGAAAGCTTTGGGATATTATGCTTATGGACCTTGCTCCTGCAGGCAGAAATGTTTTAGCTATTGCTACAAGTGATGCTCACAGAACATCTGCAGCATACACAGGCTACACAAGAATGCTTATGCCTGCAAATACAAGTGCTAACCTTAAGTCTTGTATGAAGAATGGCGAATTCTTTGCGGCAAGCAGATGCTTAGGTAACCACGATGAGCTTGTGGAATACGCAAATTATCTCCTTAAGAACGGCTCAGCTGAAGCAAAAGCAGCAATGAAGGATATTCTTGAAAGACAGAAAACTGACTACGATGCAAAGTACGAGGCAGATTATGTAACAGATGCTCCATATGTAAAGGGTGTTACTGTTGATAAAACTGCTGATACAATTTCTCTTAAGGTTTCAGGTCAGTGGTGTGTTCGTTGGATTTCTAACGGCAAAACTGTTGCATGGGGCAATACAATCGACCTTGATGACTACAGCGAAAATATCGGCAGCTACGTAAGAGCAGAGATTTTCGGTAAGGGCGGTATCACATATACTCAGGCATTCCTTTTAGATTATGATGGTGCTCCTGTTCACGAAAACAAAACAGATTCTCCTGACCTCTGGATTCTTGCAGCATTTATTCCGGATACACTCGTGCATTTCCTTGCAGAGCTTCCTATTTTCAAATATCTTTGGGAAGCACTTAACTAATTAAAATATTTTAAAAGCACTTGGAAGCAATTCTAAGTGCTTTTTTATTTTGATAAAATGTTGTAATATTACAATGTATATGGTAAAATAAAACGAAAACTTATAAAAGAGGTACAGTTTTATGAATGCTATAATTACAGTTGTTGGTAAAGATAAGGTTGGTATTATGGCAGGTGTTTGTGTTGAGTTGCAGAAGCTTAATGTCAACATTCTTGATATCAGTCAGACAGTCCTCCACAACGATATATTCACTATGAATATGCTTGTGGATATTTCTGAAGCAAATGCCCAGTATGATAAAATTGTTGATGCTCTTTCTGCTTGTGGTGAAAATTTAGGTGTCAGCATCAGAATTCAGCGCGAAGAGATTTTTGACGCAATGCATAAAATCTGAGGTGGACTATGTTAAATCAGAGAGAAATTTTAGAAACCCTTAACATGATAGATAATCAGCATCTTGATATCCGTACTATTACTATGGGTATTTCTTTAAGGGACTGTGCTCATCCTGATGCAAAAATATGTGCACAGAAGATGTATGATAAAATAACAAAATATGCCGAAAACCTTGTAAAAACAGGTGAGGATCTTGAAAGAGAAATGGGTATTCCCATAATCAACAAGCGTATTTCCGTAACACCCATTGCAATTGCCGCAGAAAGCTGTGAAACTGAGGATTATTCAATTTTTGCAAGGGCAATGGATAACGCGGCAAAAGCCTGCGGTGTTAACTTTATTGGTGGCTTTTCCGCACTTGTTCAAAAGGGCTTTACAATAGGTGACAGGCGCCTTATAAATTCTATTCCCGAAGCATTGGCAACAACAGATTTTGTTTGTTCTTCCGTAAATATCGGCTCAACAAGGGCGGGTATTAATATGGATGCCGTTAAGCTTATGGGTCAGATTATAAAAAAGACCGCACACATTACCGAGGACAGAGACGGTTTCGGTTGTGCAAAGCTTGTTGTTTTCTGCAATGCGGTTGAGGATAACCCATTTATGGCAGGTGCTTTCCACGGTGTAGGAGAGCCTGAATGCGCAATAAATGTTGGTGTTTCAGGTCCGGGTGTTGTTTACAATGCTCTTAAGGATGTTAAAGGTCAATCCTTTGATGTTGTGGCAGAAACAATAAAAAAGACCGCATTCAAGATTACAAGAATGGGTCAGCTTATGGCAAGTGAAGCATCAAAAAGGCTTGGTGCGGAGTTCGGCATTGTTGACTTAAGCCTTGCACCTACACCTGCAACAGGGGATTCTGTCGCAAGAATTCTCGAAGAAATCGGTGTAGAGGTCTGTGGTACTCACGGCACAACTGCCGCACTTGCTATGCTTAACGATGCAGTTAAAAAGGGCGGTGTTATGGCATCCTCACACGTTGGTGGTCTTTCAGGAGCATTTATTCCTGTTTCAGAGGATGAGGGTATGATAGCTGCCGCAGAAAAAGGTGTTTTGACACTTGATAAATTAGAGGCTATGACTTGTGTTTGCTCCGTTGGTCTTGATATGATTGCAGTACCCGGTGACACAACAGCCGAAACAATCTCTGCAATTATTGCCGATGAAGCGGCAATTGGTATGATAAATAATAAAACAACCGCGGTCCGAATTATTCCTGCACCGGGTAAAAAGGTTGGTGACTCTATTGAAATGGGCGGACTTTTAGGTACAGCACCTGTTATGCCTGTTCACAATGAGGGTAGCGCAGACTTTATAAATCGTGGCGGCAGAATTCCAGCACCGCTTAACAGCCTTAAAAACTAATTGGATTAATCGGGGGTATTAATTATGGTATTAACAGAACATTTTAAAGAAGCGGAAAAAAGATTAGGTTTTCCTAAAGAGGCAGTAGCTCTCTTTGAAAAAATTGCAAAAAGAATTGACGGAAGTCAGTTCTTTTCTGCGAAGTTTCAAAATGCAAAAAATATGGTGCTTAATCACGAGCATGGCAGACTTGACGAAGCTTTGGATAAATTAGACAAGCTTGCAGTACTTTACGGCATAAAGAACTATTCTCTTCATATGGTTTTCCTTCTCAGCCTTACAGAGGATGTGCTTGCACGTTACAGAGAAAAGGGTATTTCAGAAGATATTTACTGGGATTCTGTTATGGACTTAAAGTATAAGTTCAAAGAGTGCGTTGAGTGTAAGGAATGCTTCGGTACATTCGTTGCAGGCTGGAATTCAGGCTTTATTTGCCTCAATCGTTTTGCTTTAGGTCGTTTCCAGTTTGAGTACACAACCTGGGGCGGTGAAGATTACACATCTTCATCCGGTGTAACAATTAAAAAAGGTGATAAAACAGTAGGATTCCATATTCCATCATCAGGTGTACCGCTTACAGACGAGGTTCGTCTTGATGCATATAAAAAGGCATACGAATTCTTTAAAGACCAGAGAAGAGAAGACGGACTTATGATTTTCGAGTGTGGCTCATGGCTTATCTACGAGGATTACAAAACCTTCCTTCCCGAAAACTCCAACACAGTTAAATTCATTAATGACTTTGAAATTGTAAGCAGCGAAGCAAAAAGCAAGTTCGATGATGCTTGGCGTATCTTTGCAAAATGGGGCTACAGAAATCCAAAGAAGTGGCCTGAGGACACATCAATGCGTCGTGCATTCAAGAAATTCGTTCTTGACGGCAATAAAACAGGTCATGGTCATGGTATAATTGTCTTCGACGGCGAAAAGATACTTAAATAATTTCCGATATTTTGCGAAGAACTTGTTTTTTCCACCCTCGCAGTATCTATATACAGCTTCGGGTGTTAAAACTGCGTTCTTCATCAAAATCTCGAAAATTATTACTTCTCAACAGTTTTAGTTTTAGGGGGAAAGGTTTATTTTTCTTTCTCGGCGTATCACATACGCCGTCGAATTTTAAATCTGCGCCATGCATCAAAATCTCGTAAATTATTACCTCTAAACAGAATATTGTAAAAACTTCGGCTTGTCTCCTTGCAGTATCTATATACTGCATCGAAGACAAGCCTTCATTCTTCATCAAAATCTCATAAATTATTACTTCTCAACAACTTTTGGATAAGTTTCTTATAACTAAATTTTCCTTTTAACTAATTTGAGAATAACAGATAGAAAACAACATCTATGCGTTACATAGAATTATTGATTTTGTTTATTTAGTGTGCTATAATAATTGCGCTACACGAATAGAAAAATTCTCACGTGGGAAAATACCTCAGTAAAAGGTGTTTTCCTCTAATTCCGCGTGGGATTATTCGTGTAGCAACGATGAGGTTAACACTTTTTCGGTGCGTTGACCTCGGTTGGCGCACTTTTTTGTTTTGGGGGAATGTTTTATGAAAGATAACGAATTAAAAAGAGAATTAGAATTATATAAGAAAATATACTATTTTCTTTTCAATGCAACAACAAACGCAATAAATATATGTGAAAATGATATGGTAAAACATATACTTATTAAAGCACAGCAAGAAACTGAAGAGATATATATGCAAGGATAAAACGGCAGTCTATTCCGAAAGAATAGGCTGCTGTTTTACTTTATTCTTTAACACATCAAAGAACGGTCTCATCTTTTTTTGAAAAAGGGATAGGCTATCACTTTTTATCACGTGTATGTAAATTTATTTCTTTCTCAAACTGCTCTATCCCTTTAAGAATAACCTCAAAATCAGGTTTGTCACCGAAAATCATATTCTGCATATGCTCGTAGTCGTCTTTGAGAGCCTGCAGATTTCTTTCGGGTGGCATTAAGCGGAGTGTACCGACTTTTGCCTCGTCATATCTTGCCCAAGGGCAACGGTAAAACTTTTCTTTGAACTGTACCACCTTGTTAAGTAATTCAATATCTGCAAGTGCTTTATCCTTAACGGGTGAATTCATCATACAGTACAAATCATAATAATGACGAGAGTATCTTGACGGGAAAGCTTTATCTTCGGGGCGGAATGCCTCACGGTGAAGAATTGTAACCTTCTCCCAAAATGTTCGCTTCGGAAGCACAGTCAGGATATCCGTTGTCGGTTGAGTAAAAACCTTCGGATACTGAACAGCCGCATAAGGTGTAATAGGTCTTTCTTCGGCAGGTGTCCAAGCAGCAAGTGCACCGATTTCAAGACGGATTACCGGGAGAATTGAGCTGTCCTCAAAACTACGGTTGTATGCGAAAACTACCGTCTGAGGGTCAGTTTCATCTATGTAGCAATTAGCCGATGTGCTGAGCTCATTCTGCAAGTCTGTAATGATTGCAGGCATAAAAGCATTCTTCAAAAATTCTTCTGTGCGGCGGTTTGCCTCTTTGTTGAAAATATCCTGCTTTGTGTTGCTGCGTTCTTCCCAAGGCTCGTTGAGTTCAAAACCGATTACCCGCCAATCGAGTATAAGGTCAATATCTTCGGAAAAACGCTCAATAAGACCATAGGATTTTGAAAGACTTGTGCCACCTTTGAAGGCGATACTATCCTTCCACTCACAACGGTGAAAAAGATAGTCAAGCATAAAGCATACCCAAAAGTCCTTTTCAATAATTGCATTTGTAAGACCCATTTTAGCTGCAGTGTTCTGAAACAGAGCCTTGCGGTCTTTTTCGTTTATAGTGGCAATGTTACGCATAATTTAACTCCTGCAAATCAGCTTGATATACTCGTATATCCAAGAAGTGGCCGCTTTTGCTTCGGTGAGAAGTGCTTGCTTTTCACTGTCGGTAAGATTGTTTTTGAGTTTTGTTAAAATCGCATCGTCAACATTATCTTTACCGAGAGCCTTCAGAGCTTGTACCACAAGCGCGGTTTTATATGAGAGCTTGGATATTTCCTTGTTGGTCGTGCGTTTGAATTTTATTGTAGTCTGCTCGTAGGTGTACTCTTTATAAGTACCATCACTCACATAAACCCAAGCGGCGGGAATCTGTGTTGAAAGTCCGAGTAGATTTAATGCAGTATCACCGCAGGGAACAATGGTCCAACCGAAGTTTCGGGCAAGAGCATGAGCGACTGCATCAGGTTCGGGTGCAACATACTCACCGAGAAAATCATTGTACTCAGGTTTGTAATAAACACCACGCATTACTTTTTTAACAATGTTTTCGGATTCTAAACGTGTCAAACATACGCTTGCTGTTTTTTTATCTGTGAGCAGAACAAAATCAATCGGGACAAAAACTGTACCAACTTTTTCGTTTTGAATATTATTTTTGATTTCAGATAGAATAGCAGGTCGTTCCATAAATTCACCTCGTTGAAAATAGTATATACTTTTTTCAACGAAATATCAATAGCTGAAAATCAGTAATTCGTATAATTATGGTTTAGAAAATAAATTCTCTACTTGTTCTCAAGTGAAGCAAAAACAATTTGCCATTTATCACGAAGCTTCTCCTCAGCTCCAAATACCTAATTCCTAACTAAAAACATCGGCTCCAATCGGAGCCGATGTCTTTTATTTCTCTATTGCTGCTTTTTTCATATTGATTTTGCGAAGGATTGCAGAATCAAATTTTGGAGTACGGTCATAGTGATAAATGCCGTTTAATTCCTGCTCAACGTCTGTAAGCTGAGTGTAGCAGAAGCCGAGCATTTTGGGGTTGTCAATAAGTGCGGTTGTAAGTCCGTCATATCTCTCATAAAACTCTTCAAGAGATGTGGCGGCATTGCCGTAGCCCCATGCTTTTTCTCTGTCATTTTCGTCGAACTCGCGAAGCCCTACCCTTATTCCGCCGTATTCACTCATAAACACAGGCTCACCCTTCCAGGTCTGGCGATGCTTGTGGTTATCAAAGAGAACATTTTCAGTAACAAGTGCATCGTAATGCTCTTTGAAAAGCTTATAATCCTGCTCATAATCGTGAACGTCAAAAATATCTGTTTCAACATGGTAGTTACCGCTTGTATCAATGCAAGGACGGGTTTTATCAATGCTTTTAATTGTGCGGTAAACGATTTTTAATGTATCGTCATCCTGTTTTCTACCGTTAATATCCCATGTTTCGTTATATGGGCACCAGCCTATAAGTGACGGATGGTTGAAATCTCTTTCAATTTCTTCCTCTAACTCTAAAAGGAAATAACGAAGTGATTCGAACTGTGTCCAATCAAGACCCCAGTTACCGTGCTCGCCCCATACAATGTAGCCTAATTCGTCGCAGTAGTGTAAGAATAAAGGCTCAAAAATCTTCTGATGAAGTCTTGCACCATTGAAGCCTGCATCCATTGAAAGAAGAATATCGTTTTTAAGCGCTTCCTTTGTTGGTGCTGTGTAAATGCCGTCAGGATAGAAGCCCTGGTCAAGAATAAGGCGCTGGAAAACAGGCTCACCGTTTATTTTAATTACACCGTCTGCAAGCTTAACCTCACGAAGACCTGCATAGCTCGTAACCTTATCATCACCAAAGGTAAGCTCAAGTCCGTAAAGACCGCCCTTGCCTACTTCCCAAAGGTGTTTTTCTGAAAGGGGAACAGTTACTGTAACTGTGTCACCATATGCTTTTGCTGATGCACTACCTACACAAGCATCATTCCATAATGCATTAACTGAGAATGTAGCATCACCACTAACATCTGCAGTAATTGTAAATGTACCTGCATCAATATTAGGGAATACCTTGAAATTCTTGATATATGCCTTAGGGCAGAATTCCATATAAACAGTCTGCCAGATACCTGTTGTGCGGGTATAGTCGCAGCTGTGTGAGTAGTAAAGCTCACTTTGTTTACCCCGCGCCTGGCGGAAATCTCTTGTATCATCCTCTGCATAAAGGGTAATTACATTTTCACCCTCTTTAAGGAATGGTGTTGCATCCACTCTGAAAGATGTATAACCACCAAAATGCTCACCTGCAAATTCACCGTTAACATACACTCTTGAATGGAAATCAACAGCACCGAAAATAATAAAGGCTTTGCTATCTGTTATCTGCTCTTTTGTAATATTTACAATTTTCTTGTACCATACTGCAGGAATAAAATCCTTGTAGCCGATGCCTGAAAGCTCACTTTCGGGGCAGAAGGGAACAATAATTTTTTTAGAAAATTCAGTATCAGCCTTGTAAAGCTTGCGGTCAATACCGCTGTTGCCGAAGTCAAAATCAAAACCCCACTCACCATTAAGGTTTATGTAGCTTTCTCTGTAAAACCCGGGATTGGGATGTTCGTTTCTTGGTATCATATAAAAATCTCCTTTAGAGTGTATTTTATCTGAGATAAATAAGCAAAACTGCAATATCTGCGGGGGAAACACCGCTTATTCTTGAAGCCTGACCGATAGTTTCGGGCCTTATCTTTTTCAGTTTTTCAATTGCTTCAAGGCGAAGGTTTGTAATTTTATCGTAATCAATATCCTCAGGTATCTTTTTTACCTCAAGGCGCTTTTGCTCTGCAACCTGTGCAAGCTGACGCTTTATATAGCCGGCATATTTGAGGTTAATTTCCACCTGCTCAAAAATATCCTTTGAAAGCTCAGGTCTTTTTTTGTCAAAGGGAGCAAGAAGCTTGTAAGTAAGCTGAGGTCTTTTTAAAAGCTCTGAAAGTCTGCAACCCGTAGCAAGTGGAGCTGTGCCTGCTTCCTCTAAAACCTTATTAAGCTCCTCAGAGGGTGCGATGCTTACTCTTTCAATACGGGCAGTTTCTTCCTCAATAAGGCGTATTTTTTCTTGAAGCTTTTCATATCTTTCTTCACTTATAAGACCGATATTGTAGCCAAGCTCAGTAAGTCTTAAGTCTGCATTATCCTCGCGCAGAATAAGCCTGTATTCACTTCTTGAGGTCATCATTCTGTATGGGTCGCGGCAACCCTTTGTTACGAGGTCATCAATAAGTGTACCAATATAGCTTGTGCTTCTGTCAAGGGTAAAAGGCTCCTTGCCTTGTACACTTCTTGCGGCGTTTATACCTGCAATAAGACCTTGTGCGGCAGCCTCTTCATAACCTGAAGAGCCGTTGAACTGACCTGCGCCGTAAAGACCGGGGAGGTCAGTAAATTCAAGTGTGGATTTAAGAGCCAGCGGGTCAACACAATCATATTCAATAGCATATGCAGTACGCATAACCTTTGCATTCTCAAGACCTTTAATGCTGTGTAAAATCTTTAACTGAATATCTTCAGGGAGTGATGAGGAAAGACCCTGCAGATACATCTCCTCTGTATTCAAGCCACAGGGCTCAATAAACACCTGATGCCTGCCCTTTTCGGCAAAGCGTACAATCTTATCTTCAATACTGGGGCAATAACGCGGTCCCACGCCCTCAATTTTTTTTGAGTAAAGAGGGGAGCGGTGCAGGTTGTCGAGAATAACCTGCTTTGTGTCTGCATTGGTGTAGGTTATGTGGCAGATAGCCTTATTTTCAAGAACACCATCGGGAGTTTCAAATGAAAATGGTGTTATTTCCTCGTCGCCAACC
Source organism: Acutalibacteraceae bacterium (assembly GCA_045530855.1). Lineage (GTDB taxonomy): Bacteria > Bacillota > Clostridia > Oscillospirales > Acutalibacteraceae > DTU089. The sequence continues at coordinate 1,219 of JAZSCV010000059.1, read as the reverse complement.
TGCTCCTCTAATTCTGTGAAATCAACTGTTCTTTTATTTACTCGTGGTGGTGTGCCTGTTTTAAATCGTCTTAAGGGTACACCAAGCTCTAAAAGAGATTGTGAAAGGTCGTTTGACGGAAACATACCATCGGGACCGCTTTCGTAAGAAACATCGCCCACAAAAACCTTACCCTTTAAGAATGTGCCTGTTGCAATAATAACACATTTCGCCGTATAAACAGCCTCAAGCTGTGTTTCAAATTCCCACAAGTCATCATTCTTTTTAAGGGAAACAATTTCAGCCTGTTTCATATCAAGGTTATCCTGACATTCAAGGCAATGCTTCATATATTGTGTATAATCTCTTCTGTCAATCTGTGCGCGTAATGAATGCACCGCAGGACCTTTACCAAGATTAAGTATACGGCTCTGAATAAGGTTTTTATCTGCCGCCTTACCCATTTCGCCACCAAGGGCATCAATTTCCCTTACAAGGTGACCCTTTGATGTACCACCAATTGAGGGGTTACACGCCATATTACCTATCCAATCAAGGTTAACTGTAAACACAACGGTTGAAGCACCAAGCCTTGCAGAGGCAAGGGCGGCTTCAATACCTGCGTGACCTGCACCGATTACGGCAACATCATAATTACCTGCAAAAAATTTCATAGTTTATATCCTGATTACTTTATAAATTTAATGTGACCGTCTTCTCTTTCCTTCATAGGCGGTTGCTCATTTGGGTAGCCTAAAGATATACCTAAAATAAAATTCCAATGCTGAGGGATATCTAAAATATCCTTCCATTTCCTTGCGCCCTCTTCGTTATCAAAAAGTCCGCCGAGAGATGCTACCATACAGGAGCCTAAGCCTAAAGAATGTGCCGCAAGGGCAATGTTTTCTGCCATAAGACCGCCCGACATACCATCCTTACTCTCTGCAAAAATGAAAATAAATGTTGGTGCATTGTGGTAAACAGGTCTTTTATCCCAACCAGTATATGCTGGTGTATCCCAACCAACAATATTCTTAAAGTCAGTGTTCATTTCATCTAACTTTTCTTTGCTTCTTAAAACTCTTAAATGGCAAGGCTGTGTGTTTCTGCCACTTGGTGCTCTTATTGCAGCATCAAGAACTTCGTTTAAAAGCTCTATAGGAACTTGTTCAGAAGTATATCCCCTTATAGTCTGACGAGTCATTATATTTTTAATTATTTCGTTCATTGTGTTCACCCT
>JAZSCV010000071.1:0-38520 GCA_045530855.1 Acutalibacteraceae bacterium | reverse complement strand
ATCCCACCGTTCCGCTCAAACTATGTTTTACAATTATTTTATATCCCGTGGTCAACTTACCATAACAGCAACTTAATTCGAGAACGGTCCCCCCTTTTTCGAAAAAGGGATAGGCTTCGCATAACTTGAAAAACTTTTCTCGCCACCTGAAGAATAGAGGTAAGTGAACTCCCCACCATTTCAATAAAAGTTAAAAACAGAGGATAGTATATTCCGTGGAATATGCTATCCTCTGTTTTATCACAACTTAATTTTATTTTTCTCAAAAATCCCTATAAGTGCCAAGCCGATTACAATACCTGCAACACCTTGTAGTATGTTGGGTATAATATTTACTGCCGATGGTCCGAAGCCGTACAAAAATCCTTCAAATACAAAATATCCAAGAACCATAATTACCTCTGCAAGTGCGGCAGGAATTATTTTTAATATCCCTTTGCTGTTTTTCTTTTTTAGGTATGTAAGGATTAATGTTGTGCTTAAGCCCATAAGACCTTTTATTATAAAGGTTGCAAGGGCATATGATGTATAACCGGACAAAACATCTGCAAGGGCAGAGCCTATTGCTGCGGCAAGGAAGGAAAACGCAGGAGGAAGCATAGATGCTCCTAAAATAATGAAGCCATCACCGGCATTCACATAACCCTTTAATGGTGTTGGAATTTTTATAATCATTGTTGCAACACAAATAAGTGCCGCAAGCAACGATGCAATAACAATTTTTTGTGCTTTGTTTTTCATTTTGCGTTTACTGATTTATATGCGCTGTTTCGCGTTTCTTTAATAAAATTATCATATTCCTCTGTTGTCAAGAGGTTCGGAAAGCTTAAAATTTTAAGTGGCACACCCTCACCGCCGTGGTATGAGGGTTGCTCATAATCAAAGTCATTCACTTTGAAGCCGAGTCTGTCATAAAAAGCAATTCTTTTAATTTGTTGCTCTGTTATGGGTGCCTCAGCTTCTAAAATAACGGGCTTGTTGTATGTAGCCTTCAGTAGCTCAACAGCCTTTGAGCCAAAGCCCCCTGAACGCTTATCCTCATCAATGGCAAGGTGCTCTAAAAACACAAAGCCGTCAAGGTTCCATATAGCAATAAATCCTACAGCGCAATTATTTTCTGTTATTTCAAAAAAATTAAATCTTTCATCCTTAAGACATTCCAGTTGGTCTATGTATTTACGGCGCTCCTCTAACGGGAACGCCGTTTTCATTTTTTCATAGACACTTGGGAATGTTTTTTCTGTAACATTCTCAAAGCTTATCATAATTACTTAATCTGTGTGCCTGCAGGAACACAGTCGGGAAGGAATACTACCTGACAACCGCAAGCACCGTTTGTCGCAGCAAGGAGCATACCCTGGCTTTCAACACCTGTAAGTCTTGCAGGTTCAAGATTAGCAATAACAATAATCTTTTTACCAACAAGCTGTTCACAAGTGTACTCACTCTTGATAGAAGAAACAATTGTTCTTGGCTTATCGCTACCATCGTTAAGAGTAAGCTTAAGACAGCTGTGAGATTTTCTGATTTCCTGTGCTTTAACAATTTCGCAAACACGAAGGTCGAGCTTTTCGAAGTAGTCGATGGAAACGAGCTCTTCCTTGAATGGAACAAAAGCATCAGGCTCACCGTAAACGTGCTTATCTTCATTCACTTCAACAACTGCAGCCTTTGCAGCCTCTTCTGCCCTTGCTTCTTCTTCTGTTTTTTCATAAGAGAAGTCGAGAAGACCAACATATTTCTGTGGGTCAATAGCATAAAGGAAGAGGTAAAGACGAGGACCTTTTTCCTTATCTATAAGGAGCTTATAAATGTTCTTGAAGAATGTACCCTGTAAAGCCTTAAGTGCTTTTTCGTCCATATCCTCACCGTGGATTTCCTTTGGAACAGCATAAAGCTTTTTGTTAAGGTCGTCAAGGCTGTAGCCGCCTGCTTTAATATATTCGAAAATTGCTTTAACCTCTGCTTTTTCTGTATCGGAAAGGGTATTGTAAACTTCCCAGTTACGATACTCTCTTAAGCGGTTAACCTGATCGGGAGCGCAGTTTTCAAGCCAGTATTTAGCCTTTGCAAGTCTTTCTGCAAACTCAGCTTCCTTATATGGTGTGCCGATTTTTTCAAAAACAGTTTCAAGCATTGGGATGTTGAAGTCAACAACACTACCAAGCTGAACAAGAAGACCCATAGGAACTGTGTCAAGCTCTCTGTCACCAACGGTTGTGTTGTACATAATATCCTTCTGAGCTTCGTTTGCTGTTCCGTCTTTGATTGCGTTGTACATCTTGTCAAATTCAAAATACTGACGAAGAATACCATCGTCAAAGCAGAAATCGAAGGCCTTGAGAGGCTCTGTTTTTGAGTAGAGCCAGAGGATAATTTCAGGCTCGTAAATCTTAAGAAGTGTTTCAGGTGTAAGGTTAAGTCCTGAAGAGCCGGACATTTTACCTGTTGTACCCTTAATACCGATAAACTCGTAGCCCTGGAAAAGAGGTGGCTCGTAGCCGAAAATCTTCTTTGCAATATCCTTACTTGTGTCGTAGCTGCCGTGAGGAGATGCGTGGTCTTTTCCGCCCGGTTCAAAGTCTACGCCCTCATACATCCAACGCATAGGCCAGTCAATTTTCCAGGCAAGCTTACAGTTGAAATCTGTTGTGAAATCAAAGCTGCCCTTGTGACCGCAAGCACAGGTGTACTCTGCCTTTGTGCAATCATCGGAAAGAGAAACAATCTTTGTTGTGTCCTTACCACACTCTGAACAGTAAATGCTTACAGGGTAGTAGTTTTCTCTTTCACCCTCTTGTACAGGCTGTGTACGGTGAGAAGCAAGAATATCGAAAATTTCGCCACGCTTCTGGAGTGATTCAAGAATATATTTTGTATACTTACCGCTTCTGTACATTTCTGCCTGATGGCGGTAATCCATATCAATACCGAATTTAACAATTGAGCGCTCAAACTCGTGCTCAAAATATTCTGCATATGTTTTTTCTTCTGTATTGAATGGGTTTTTAACGTCAACGTATGGGCAACCGATGAATTTTTCCATATCATCGTCAATAGCTGCAACGTTAACAGGAACCTTTCTCATACGGTCAAACTCGTCCCATGAGAAAAGAAGCTTTGCCTTTTTACCCTTTTTTCTGAGAGCCCTTACAACAAAATAACTTGTTGCAATATCACGGAAGTTACCAATATGGATTGAGCCTGAAGGGCTGATACCTGCAGCACAAACATATTCTTCCTTATCAGGGTTGCGACGGATAATTTTGTCAGCAATCATTTCTGACCAATGCATAAAATCACACTCGTTTCAAAAATTGATTTAAAAATTACATAAATTAACAGTTTAATATTTTACAATAAAGAGGGTTTTATGTCAAGAGAAACATAATTCTCTATATAAATAAACAAATTAATGGTAGATTCACTTAAGATTTTTTTAGATAAGGTCAAACATATATTGTTGATTATTATTTTTTTATGTGCTATAATTACAAACTGATATGATAAAAGCATCTGAAGGGATGGGAAATATGAAAAATACAGAAAAATCAATGGAAAAGCTTGTTGCTCTTTGCAAGGGCAGAGGCTTCGTTTACGCAGGTAGCGAAATCTATGGCGGTCTTGCAAACACATGGGATTACGGTCCGTTAGGTGTTGAGCTTAAAACAAACATCAAGAATGCATGGAGAAAGAAATTCATCCAGGAAAATCCATACAACGTTGGTCTTGATAGTGCTATTCTTATGAACCCGCAGACTTGGGTTGCATCAGGTCACCTTGGTGGCTTTTCAGACCCTCTTATGGACTGCCGTGAGTGTAAAACACGCCACAGAGCAGACAACCTTATTGAGGATTTTGACGGCACAAATGTTGCAGGCTGGTCAAATGAACAGATGATGAATTACATCACAGAAAAGGGCATCGCTTGTCCTAACTGCGGTAAGCAGAATTTTACAGACATCCGTCAGTTTAACCTTATGTTCAAAACCTTCCAGGGCGTTACTGAGGACAGCAAAAACGAGCTTTACCTTCGTCCTGAAACAGCACAGGGTATTTTTGTAAACTTTGCAAACATTCAGCGTACATCAAGAAAGAAAATTCCTTTCGGTGTTGCACAGATTGGTAAATCCTTCCGTAACGAAATCACACCGGGTAACTTTATTTTCCGTGTTCGTGAGTTTGAACAGATGGAGCTTGAATTCTTCTGCAAGCCCGGTACAGACCTTGAGTGGTTTGAATACTGGCGTGGCTTCTGCCGTGATTGGCTCTACTCTTTAGGCATCAAGGAAGAAAACCTTCGTCTTCGCGACCATGACCCTGAGGAGCTTTGCTTCTATTCAAAGGCAACAACAGACTTTGAGTATCTCTTCCCATTCGGTTGGGGTGAGCTCTGGGGCGTTGCAGACAGAACAGACTATGACCTTACACAGCACATCAACACATCAGGCAAGAGCCTTGACTACTTTGACCCTGAAACAAACGAGAGATACATTCCGTATGTTGTTGAGCCATCTCTCGGTGTTGAAAGACTTTTCCTTACAATTCTTACAGAAGCATATGATGAAGAGGTTGTTGACGCAGAGAAAAACGACACTCGTGTAGTTCTTCGTTTCCACCCAACACTTGCACCATTCAAATGTGCAATTCTTCCTCTTTCAAAGAAGCTTAACGATCAGGCAACAGAGATTTTCACAAAGCTTTCAAAGAAATTCAATGTTGACTATGACGATGCAGGCTCAATCGGTAAAAGATACCGCCGTCAGGATGAAATCGGTACACCATTCTGCATTACTTATGACTTCGAAAGTGTTGAAGATGGTTGCGTAACTGTTCGTGACAGAGATACTATGGATCAGGTTCGTATTCCTATCAGCGAGCTTGAAAGCTACATTGAAGAAAAAATTGCTTTTTAATTTGTAGATTAATAACTAAAAAGAACCTTACACTTAATTGAGTGTAAGGTTCTTTTACGTTTTGCTTTTTTCTTATAATTAGTCTTTTTTCTTTATGGAGCTAAAAAATTTATTGTACTTTTCATTCCATTCAAGCACATCGTTTTTATCGTATTTTGTTGGAAAAGAGGCTTGTAAAACTGCATATTTTGTAAGCCATACAAGAAGATTTCCTAAAACCTCACGAAGTATAGGCTCATCCTTTACAGCTTTAGCTTTTTCTTTAAGCGATGCAAGCCCCTTCGCATTGAATATTGCATCTGTAGGACTATTCCAAAGGGCTGAAAGCTCCTCTGTAGTAATAAGCTTCATTTTAAAAAGCTTGTTTACATCTTCCTTTGTCATAAATGGGAGCATATTTTTCAGAATGGCAATTCCGCAAGCGCTAAATCCGATTTCTTTAAAGAAGTTTTTTTCGTATTCCCACAAGGTTTCCTGATTATAGCAATGGTTTTTATCCTGAATTACCGCATCTGCAAGAAGCTTGCCTGCCCTTATGCTGTAGCCAAGTCCTGAGCCTTTAAGGGCAATTGTCATAAATGCGCTGTCGCCCACAGCAGCATAGCCGTCTGCAACCAATGTTGCAAGGGGTTGGCAAACAGGTATAATTCCTCGTGTACCACCATAAACCATATCAAGACCCATATGAGGGTTTTCTTCATGTAATGTGTTGAGAGTGTTCAAAATTTCACCGTCGTCGGGATTGTAAAATCTGCAAATGAGAGCATCGACTCTGTCAAACTCCGTAACAAGCCAACAGAAGCCAACATTTCCGTTGTCTTTGAAATAAACATTGTAATGTGTTTTAGGTTCGGGAGTGTCGGGCACACGATTAAAATATCCTCTGTAGGAGTAAATAATATCGTATTTTTCAATAGGGCGGTTTACACCAAGGTGCTCAGGCAAATTGCTCCTTACAGGTGAGTTTACACCACAAGCATCAATAACGAGGTCAGCATAATATTCACCTTTATCTGTTTTTATGCCTGCAACTCTGTTTCCTAAAAGCAGAGGAGATAAAACTCTTTCACCATAACGGATTTCAACACCTTTTTCTGCAGCTAAGGAGAAAAGATATTCAATGAGCTCTTTTCTGTCTACCAACAATGAAATCTCGTCTTGTGTGGGAAGTGTAAGACTGCCTGCTTCTTTTTGCATAGGTACAAAGGTTATTTCATTTCTGCCTCTTCTGAAATAATCTGCCACGGGGATTCCTGCAAATTTAAGAGAAGCCATATCAACTGCATCAGTTTGTGCAAGGCCTAAATTTTCGGGTTCTTTTTCTTCAAAAAGTGTAACATCAAAGCCGTTTTCTGCTAATTTTATGGCAGCAGTAACACCGCCGTGCCCACCACCTGCAACAATTATTTTTGACAAAAAATCACCTCTGTAAAACAAATTAAAAATTAAAAATTCAAAATTCAAAATTTCGGAACTGCGTTGCGATTGTAAATAAGTTGAAGTTATGCGATAGCCTATCCCTTTTTCGAAAAAGGGGGGACCATTTCACAATGGTACTGTTGTTTTAGTTTAAATATATTACGGGTGATATATTAATTTTTACATTCAGGCTCGGGCGAAATGGTGGGATATTCTCGGCACCGAAGGTGCCGTTTTGCCGTAAGGCAAAAAGTTGCAATAAACTGATTGTTGTACGACAGCTATACCTCTCCGGCGAAGAGGTGGGGACCGCGCCGAAGCTCGTCTTTGACGTGGTGTTTGGGTAGTTCTCTATCTGTTATTCTTCGGTTGGATAGAAGCAATAGCTATCTCCGTCCTTAATATACCACAAACCACACATCTTTACAAATAGAATATGCCCTGAAAAGGGGGATATTCTCAAATTTGTGAATAAAAAACATAATCTAACATATATTATAGTATAAAATTTTGCAAAAACTGTTGCAAAATCGGGAGTAATGTGTTATATTTCCATTGTACGAATATTCAACCGAGTGAGAGCAGGGCAACCTGCTCTCATATTTATTGTTAATGTTTTTTCAAAAAGAGGTGCTGATTTGGCAAAAAATACTGTTTCCCTTGTATGGGATATTGCACAACCCATTGCCGAAGAGCTTGGTCTTGTTCTTTGGGATGTGGTTTTTGAAAAAGAGGGTGCTAACTACTACCTGAGAATCTTTATAGATAAAGATGGTGGCGTTGGCATTGAGGATTGTGTCAATATGAGCCATGCTCTCGACAAACCTCTTGACGAGGCAGACCCTGTTGACCGTCAGTACAATCTTCAGGTTTCCTCACCGGGTATTGAAAGAAAGCTCACAAGAGATTTCCACTTTGATTACGCTATGGACGAAAAGGTTATTTTAAGACTTATCCGCCCATATGAGAACAAAAGAGAATTCAAAGGTGTTCTTATTGATTACAGCGAAACAGGTGCAGTTACAATAGAGTTCCCCGATGAAACAACGATGACGGCGGAGAAGAAGGAAATAGCCTGGATTAAATTAGACGACTTTGAAATTTAAATATTTGGCGAATAACTTGTTTTAATCTGTTCGCAGTATCTGTATACAGCTTCACAGCTTAAAACTGCGTTCTTCATCCAAATCTTTAAATTTCGTAACTAAGGTAAAATCGGCGAATAACTTGTTTTAATCTGTTCGCAGTATCTGCATACAGCTTCGGTGACAAAGCCTCGTTCTTCATCCAAATCTTTAAATTTCATAATTAAGGAAATTTTGGCGAATAGCTTAGTTTTGCCCCCTACACTATGGAGGTATAGCTGTCGCACTACTTTAATTTATTTATAATTTCCGACCGCAGGTCCCGAAATTTTGAATTTTGAATTTTGAATTTTGAATTTCCTGCCAAGCCCTGGCATCTGGCAACTGCTATCCATAATCAGTTTATAAAACATTTCACATAAATTACTATTGAAAGGATTGGTAAGAAAAATGGCACGCAAAGCGGCAAAGCCCACAAACAAAAACAAAGAATTTTTTGAAGCAATTGCAATGCTCGAACAGGAGAGAGGTATCCCTGCAGATTACCTTCTTGAAAAGGTTTGTGCGGCAATTATCACATCAGTAAGAAAGGAATACGGCGGCGAAGATGTTGTTTTCGTTGAGTGTAATCCTGAAAAGAGCGAATTAAGAGTATACCTCAGAAAACAGGTTGTTGAGGTTGTTGAAAACGAATTTACAGAAATTCTTCCTGAAGAAGCAGAAAAGTACAAGAAAACAGTTCTTGTTGGTGACTTCGTAGAAATTCCTCTTGAAACAAAGCAGTTCGGCAGAATTGCCGCAACAACAGCGAAAAACGTTATCCGCGGTGATATTCACGATGCTGAAAGAGGCCTTATGCTTAAAGAGTTTGAGTCAAAGCAGAAGGAGCTTGTTACAGGTAAGGTACAGAGCATCGACCCACAGACAGGTAATGCAACACTTGAAATCGGCAAGGCAGTTGTTGTTCTTCCTAAAGGCAGACAGATTCCTGACGAGGTACTTACAGAAGGCCAGCTTGTAAAAGTTTTTATTGAAGGTGTTAAGGACACTCCAAAAGGTCCTAAGGCTATGATTTCAAGAACACATTCAGGTCTTGTAAAAAGACTTTTCGAAACAGAGGTTCCTGAAATTTACGATGGTATTGTTGAAATTAAATCCGTTGCACGTGAGGCAGGCTCAAGAACAAAGATTGCTGTTGTTTCCAAGGACGAAAATGTTGACCCCATCGGTGCGTGTATCGGTCCTAAGGGCACACGCGTAGGCACAATTGTTGAAGCTCTCGGCGGTGAGAAGATTGACATTGTTGTTTACGATGAAGATCCTAAAAAGTTCATTGCGGCGGCACTTGCTCCTGCAGATGTTCTTGAAGTTGAGATTGACGAAGAAAAGGAAAATGCATGTCACGTAACAGTTCCTGATACTCAGCTTTCTCTTGCAATCGGTAACAAGGGTCAGAATGCTCGTCTTGCAGCAAGACTTACAAACTGGAAGATCGACATTAAGCCTGAAAGCGGTTTCTATATTCCTCAGAATTCGTGAGGTTAAATAAAATGGCAGAAAAGAAAATACCAATGAGAAAATGTCTTGGCTGTAACGAAATGAAGCCTAAAAAAGAGCTTATTCGTGCAGTTAAGAGTCCGGAAGGCGAAATCAGTCTTGATTTAACCGGTAAAAAATCGGGCAGGGGTGCATATATTTGCCCCAACAAAGCCTGCTTTGATAAAGCTCGCAAGGGTAAGCGTCTTGAAAGAGCCCTTGAAACAAGTATACCGGAAAATGTTTACGATGCTATGGCAGGAGAGCTTAAATAATTTGAGAGGACTGTGGCAGAATTGAATATAAAGGATGCAATGGGTTTTTTAGGCATATGCAGAAAAGCAAACAAGCTTCTTTGCGGCCACGATGTTGTAAAGGAGTCAATAATAAAATCCACAGCAGAGCTTGTGATGTTATCTTCAGATGCATCAGAAAGGCTCGAAAGAGAAATGCGACATGCCTGCTCCTATAACGGAAAAAATATTCCAGTTATCAGAACAACCTGCACAATGGAAGATTTTGCCGTTGGCATCGGAAGAAAATCAGCTGTTTTTTCTATAACAGATACCGGATTTGCTACAAAAATACTTCAAAAATTCGGGGAGGAATAAGATGATAACTAAATACAAAGTTAACGAAGTAGCCAAGGATTTTGGCTTATCAAATAAAGAAGTTACAGATGTTCTTGCAAAGTTTTTTGCAGAGCCTAAAAAGTCATCAACTGCTCTTGATACTAAAGAGTTAGATGTACTTTTTGATGTGCTCACACAGGAAAATTCCGTACAGAGCTTTGATGCATACTTTGCTATGCAGAAAAAAGAAGAAAAGAAGCCTGAGCCTAAGAAGGAAGCACCTAAGGCAGAGAAGAAGGCAGAGCCTAAGAAGGGAGCTCCTAAGGCAGAAAAGAAAGAAGAGCCTAAAAAGGATGCTCCTAAGGCAGAGAAAAAGGCAGAGCCTAAAAAAGAAGAGGCTAAAAAGGATAATAAAAAGACAGATACCAAAAAGGCAGAAGCACCTGCAGAGAAAAAGCATGGCGAAAGCAGTCTTAATCCTTTCAAAAAGCACGAAAAGAAAAACGACGGACCTATGCAGTCCAGAACAAAGGGCGAAAAGCGTACTATCGACACAAGAGCAGATAATGTTCAGCTTGAAAAGTACAACGAGAGATATGAAAATATTGCTCCCGTTCACTCTATTAACGAAAATGTACAGACAAAGCAGAAGTTAAAGCAGAAGAGTCAGCAGTACAGAAAACAGCAGGGCATGCGCTCCAAGAAAAAGGAAACAGAAGCAGAAAGATTAAAGAGAATTGAAGCAGAACGCGCTAAAAAGACTCTTGTAATTACTGTTCCTGAGGAAATTACTGTTGCAGACCTTGCAGCTATGCTTAAGAGAACAGCGGCGGAGGTTGTTAAAAAGCTCTTTGCTTTAGGTATGATGGCAACTGTTAACCAGGTTATCGACTATGATACAGCAGAAATTGTTGCAACAGAGCTCGGTGCAAAGGTTAAAAAGGAAGTTGTTATTACAATCGAAGACAGAATTATTGATGACCACGAGGATGATGAAACAGATCTTCTTCCGAGAAGCCCTGTTGTTTGCGTTATGGGTCACGTTGACCACGGTAAAACATCACTTCTTGATGCAATCAAAAACACATCTGTTACAGAAACAGAAGCAGGTGGTATTACTCAGCATTTAGGTGCTTACAGAGTTAACCTTAACGGTCAGGATATTACCTTCCTTGATACACCGGGTCACGCCGCATTTACAGCTATGCGTGCAAGAGGTGCTATGGCAACAGATATTGCTATTCTTGTTGTTGCTGCAGACGACGGTATCATGCCACAGACAATTGAGGCTATTAACCACGCAAAGGCAGCAGGTGTTTCAATTGTTGTTGCTATCAACAAGATGGATAAACCTGATGCACCACCTGACAGAATTATGCAGCAGCTTACAGAGCATGAGCTTATTCCTGAGGAATGGGGCGGCGATGTTATTTGTGTGCCTGTTTCTGCAAAAACAAAAATGAATATTGACACTCTTCTTGAATCCGTTCTTCTTGTTGCAGAAATGAAGGAGTTAAAGGCTAACCCGAATCGTGCAGGTAAGGGTATTGTTATTGAAGCTCGTCTTGATAAGGGCCGTGGTCCTGTTGCAACATTACTTGTTCAGAATGGTACACTTAAATCAGGTGATATTATTGTTGCAGGTACTGCAGTTGGTAGAGTTCGTGTAATGACAGACGATAAGGGCAGAAAGGTTGATGAAGCAGGCCCATCTGTTCCTGTTGAAATTACAGGTCTTGCAGAGGTTCCTGTTGGCGGTGATGCTTTCGACTGTGTAAGTGACGAAAGACTTGCCCGTGAGCTTGTTGAACAGAGAAAGTCCTCACAGAAGGAAGAAGCATTCCGTTCAATGCAGAAGGTTACTCTCGATAACTTGTTCGATTCTATCAATGAGGGTGCGCTTAAAGACCTTAATATCATCGTTAAGGCAGACGTTCAGGGTTCAGTTGAAGCCGTTCGTCAGAGCCTTGAAAAGCTCTCAAACGAAGAGGTTCGTGTTAAGGTTATCCACGGTGGCGTTGGTGCTATCAATGAATCAGACGTTATGCTTGCAAATGCATCAAATGCACTTATTGTCGGCTTTAATGTTCGTCCCGACCCTGTTGCAGAGCAGAATGCTGAAAGAGACAGCGTTGAAATGAGAATGTACAGAGTTATCTATGACTGTATCGAAGAGGTTGAAGCAGCTATTAAGGGTATGCTTGCACCTAAGTACCGCGATGTTGAAATGGGTAAGGCTGAGGTTCGAAACGTATTCAAGCTTTCAAGCGCAGGTACAATTGCCGGCTCATATGTTACAGATGGTAAAATTACACGTAACTCCAAGATTCGTGTTGTTCGTGATGGTATTGTTGTGTTTGAAGACGAAATTGCATCTCTTAAGAGATTCAAGGATGATCAGAAAGAGGTTGCTTCAGGATACGAATGTGGTATTGGTCTTGAAAAGTTCAACGATATTAAAGAGGGCGACATTCTCGAGGCATATATTGTAGAGGAGTATAGAGATTAATCTATGGGAACATACAAACAAAACAGAACAGCTGAGGATATCAGACGCGAAATTTCTGCAATTGTAAGAGAGCTCAAGGACCCAAGGGTTTCTGACCATCTTATCAGTGTTGCACGTGCAGAGGTTTCTTCCGATTCCTCATATGTTAAAGTATATGTAAGTGCCGTTGAGGGTATGGATGTGGCAAAGGCTGCCGCAAAAGCCCTCACCGGTGCAACCGGTCTTATAAGAAGAGAAATAAGCAAGCGCTTAGGTCTTCGCAAGGCTCCGGAGTTAAAGTTTGTTGCAGACAATTCTATCGAATATGGTATGAATATTGTCAAAAAGCTTGAGGAAATATCAAGTAATTCTTCAGAGGATTAAATTCCGAAAAGGTGCTTATATGGTTATTGAAAAAAACGAGTGTTTAAGACTATTGCAAGAGAATAACGAATTCCTCGTGATTTCACATGAACGCCCCGATGGCGATACGTTGGGGTGTGCCTTTGCACTTTGCGAAACACTAAAGCTTATGGGGAAAAAGAGAGCTTTCCTTTGTGCCGATGAGGTTACAAGCGACTTTTTTTATATGACCGATGGCTTTGAAAATGATAAGGTAGAAAAACCCTTTATCATTTGTGTGGATGTAGCAGATGCAATGCTTATGGGGGATTTGGCAGAGGAATATACACAAAAAATTGATTTGTGTATAGACCACCATATGTCAAATACATTTTTTGCAAAAAACACATACCTTGTTAACAAGGCATCAGCATGCGAAATCATTTACGATTTAGCATGCTCGCTACCTATTGATGTTAATAAATATATAAGAAATTGTATTTATACAGGTGTTTCTACAGATACAGGCTGCTTCAGGTATCAGAACACAACAGCCGAAACCTTCAAAACAGCGGCAGAGCTGATGGAAAAGGGCGTTGATTCAGGCTTGATTAACAAGCTTATGTTTGAAACTAAAACAAAAAGCTTCCTTGAGCTTGAAATGCTTGCAAGAGAAACTCTTGAATATCATTTTGAAGATAGGTGCGCCATTATTACAATTACACAGGATATGTACGAAAAAAGCGGTTCATCAGAGCACGAATGCTATTCTATTACTGCATTGCCAAGGCAGATTGAAGGTGTGCTTGTAGGTGCAGTTATAAAGGAAAAGGAAAATGGTAAATTAAGCATTTCCGTTCGTACAGATGATGGTATTGATGCATCTGAAATATGCCGCCGTTTAGGTGGTGGCGGTCATAAGGGCGCGGCAGGTTGTCGTCCTGATTGCACTTATGAGGAAGCGAAAAAACTTCTTCTTGAATCAGTAAAAAAATCTTTGGATGGTCTTGAATAATGACGGGAATTATTCCTTTACACAAAGGTGAAAACATAACCTCTTTCTTTGCGGTAGCAAAGGTTAGAAAAATAGCGGGTGAAAAGAAAGCGGGGCATACCGGTACACTTGACCCTAATGCAACAGGCGTTTTACCTATTGCCTTAGGCGGTGCGACACGCTTTATTGAGCTTTTGCCCACACATAAAAAAGCATATAAGGCAACCTTTAAAACAGGTATTGAAACCGATACCCTTGATATATGGGGCAAGGTTTTAAAAACAACGGATAAAACTGTTACATTGGAAGAAATTCTTAGTGTAAGCCATAATTTCAAGGGTGAAATTATGCAGCTTCCCCCTATGTTTTCTGCTCTTAAAAAAGATGGTGTTCGTCTTTACGAGCTTGCAAGAAAAGGGGAAGAGGTTGAAAGAGAGCCTCGTAAATGCGAAATTTACGAGTTGGAAATCGGCGAAGAGAATGGTGAGTTTACACTCTACTGTGAATGCTCTGCCGGTACTTATATAAGAACACTTATAAGTGATATTGGTAATGCTGTAGGCGCAGGTGCGGTTATGACCTCTCTGGAGCGTACATATGCCTGCGGTGTAACATTAGGCCAATGCTTCACTTTAGAGCAATTAACTGAAATTTCACAAAACGGAGAAATTGAAAAAGCAATTATTCCTGTAGACAGGCTTCTTACAGAATATCCTGCCGTAAACGTCACCGAAAATCAGGCTATCCGCTTTAGAAATGGCGGAGATTTAATGGCACAAAGGGTAAGAGGCTTAAAATTGCCGGGGCTTTACAGAGTTTACGGCAACAACGAATTTTTAGGCTTAGGTGAGTTGAAAGAAAATTCCGAAAGCCTGACAGTAAAGAGAGTTTATGTAGAAAGATGAATAAACAACGGTTTGAGGGAGCATTTATAGCTCTTGGTGCTTTTGATGGCTTGCATATAGGCCACAAAGCAGTTATAACTTCTGAAAAAACCGAATATGAAAGAAAAATTGCCTTAATGTTCAAGGAGCATCCGCAGGTAGCCTTATCGGGTAAAAACCCCGGTATTCTTATGACACATGAAAAGGAAAAGGCAGTGCTTAACTCCTGGGGAATAGAAGCGGAATACATTGATTTCAATGATATTTCTTCACTTTCTCCTGAAGAATTTGTGGATAAAATTCTTGTGGAAAAATATAATGCCCGCTCCCTTGCCTGTGGCTTTAATTACAGGTTCGGAAAATGCGCACAGGGCGATGTCAGCACACTTCGGCTTCTTTGCGCTCAAAGAGAAATCAAGCTTACTGTTGCAGATGAAATAGATTACGAGGGCGAGCCTGTAAGCTCAACCCGTATAAGGCAGGCAATTTCTCAGGGGGATATGAAATCTGCAAGGGATATGCTTGGTAGATTTTATTCTTATGATTTTGAAGTAAAGCACGGAGATCAAAGAGGCAGAATATTAGGATCTCCCACAATTAACCAATTCTTTATGAAGGATTTTTGTGTGCCTGAGTTTGGTGTTTATGCATCTGTTACTGTTGTTGACGGCAAAAGATATCCGTCTGTAACAAATATCGGTGTGCGCCCTACAATTGAGGGTATTAGCGAAAAACGAAGTGAAACAAACATAGTAGGCTTCGAGGGTGACCTTTACGGTATGCACCCTGAGGTGTTTATAGTTGAGAAAATAAGGGGAGAGCTCAGATTCAATTCCTTAGACGAATTAAGTGAACAGATTGCTAAGGACAGAGAGCTTTCCGTTGAGATATTAAAGGGAGTGTCAGAGGATGAATTTTAAAAATACAATTAAAGTTTCACCATCTATACTTTCGGCAGACTATGCCGCTTTAAGAGAGGATATTGAAAAGGTAAAAATCGGTGGGGCAGATATGCTCCACGTTGATGTAATGGATGGCCATTTTGTGCCTAATATATCAATAGGACCTCCCGTTGTGAAATCCATAAGAAAAGCAACAGATATGTTTCTTGATTGCCATCTTATGATAAGTAATCCGTATGATTACATAGATGCATTTTCAAGCGGCGGTGCAGATTTAATAAGCTTTCACGTAGAAAGCAACAGCGATATAAAAGCAACTATTGAAAAAATAAAAAGCGCCGGTGTATTACCGGCACTTGTTGTAAAGCCAAAAACATCTGCAGATGCGGTTTTCCCATACCTTTCAGATGTTGCAATGGTGCTTGTAATGACTGTTGAGCCGGGCTTTGGCGGGCAGTCTTTTATGGGGGATATGCTCCCGAAAATCAAAGCAATAAGAGAAGAAGCAAACAAGGTTAATCCATCTCTTATGATACAGGTAGATGGGGGAATAGTCCCCGAAACTGCCAAGCTTTGTATAGATGCAGGTGCAGATGTGCTCGTTTCCGGCAGCTACATATTCGGCGCCTCCGATATAGAAAAAGCAATTTCTTCCTTAAGATAATTTTTTTCCGTACTCATAAAGCTCCGTTATTTCTCTTTTTGAGGAAACAGAAGCAGTACCGAATTCACAAAGTAAAAATATAATTAGTTCAGCAGATAATAATTTTGGCTGAATTACGGCAAAAAAATTGTTCTGATATTGAAAAAGCTCATAGCTTTTAAATGCCTGAGAGGTTTTTTTCAAAACCTTAAGGCTATCCATAAAAGCATCAACATCAAAAGCACAAAACAGTACAGGCTCTGCCTCCTTTTTCATAATCAATCGTTTCTTTTTGCTGTCTGTACATTCAGGAAGCTGTGTAAATTGTAAATAACAGCCTCCGTCATCGGCAGGTGTTACCTGAATAAGTAAACGGTTGTCAATATTGAGTTGCTTGCCTAATACCTTTTTTGCTTCGTCGAGAATTGTCCAGATTACGCGACGCGTTTCAATATTTGAATAATCCAACTCGTCGTAGGTTATGTCAAAATCGCACATATCTGCTTTTGTTAGTGTTACGGAGATTTTCTCTTCTCCGTCAGCCTGAATTTTCATTTACATCGCCTCCTTGTGAAGTGACTACTAATATCATAATACTCACAAGGCTTAGACACAATGATAAAATATTGGAAAGGATTTTTAAAATGAAGTTTGCAGTATGCAGTTACAGTCTTTCTTCACTTGTATCAAAGGGAGAAAAGACAGAGAAAGAGCTTATCTCCCTTGCGGCAGAGTTAGGCTTTGAGGCTTTCGAGTTTTCAGAAATCAACACCCCTGAGGGTATGGATAAAATCGAATATGCAAAATCTCTTAAAGCAGAGGCAGACAGAGTAGGTATTCCTATTGTGCAGTATTCTATCGGTGCCGATTTTATATATGGTTGCGATGGTGATTTAGATAAAGAGATAGACAGATTAAAATACGAGGTTGATGTTGCCGAGGCTTTAGGTGTTAAGGGTATGCGCCACGACACTACAGGTGGTTACAAGGGTGAAGACGCAGAAAAATATACCTTTAACGATGCACTTCCTCGAATAATTGAGGGATGCAGAAGAGTCAGCGAATATGCACAGACTAAAGGCATTAAAACAATGACAGAAAACCACGGCTACTTCAGTCAGGATAGTGAAAGAGTAAAGGCAATTGTTGAAGGAGTAAATTTTGAAAACTTCGGCACACTTGTTGATATAGGTAACTTCCTTTGTGTAGATGAAAATCCTGTTGATGCAGTAAAAACAATGGCTCCGTATGCATTTTATGCTCACGCAAAGGATTTCTGTGTAAAATCGAAGGAAGAAATGCTTTCTCCCGATGGCTTTTTTAAAACCCGTAACGGAAATTACCTTAAGGGTGTAATTTTAGGTCACGGAAATGTACCTGTTTTTGAAGCTCTTAAGCTTTTAAAGGAAAGTGGTTACAATGGTTATGTAACATTGGAGTTTGAAGGTCTTGAAGAAGCAAAGCAGGGCTGTACATACGGGCTTAATACATTGAAAGCCGTTGCAGAAAAGCTTTCCTGAGGTGAAAAATGAATTTAGAAAAAAGAAGAATTGTACTTGCTTCTGCATCACCACGCAGAAAAGAAATAATAAGTCTTATTTCAGACAAAGTGGTAATTCGCCCTGCTGAGTGCGACGAAACACTTCCTGAGGGAATAGGTGCAAAAGAAGCGGTTGAGTACCTTTCAAACATAAAAAACGATGCGGCAAGGCTCATTTCTGCAGAGGATGAAATTATAATAACTGCAGATACAGTGGTTGCCGTTGATAATAAAATCCTTGGTAAACCAAAGGACAAAGAGGATGCACGAAGAATGATAACTCTTCTCAGCGGAAAAACACATCAGGTTTTTACAGGTGTAACAATTTTTGCAGATGGCAAAAAAGTAACCTTTAGTGAAAAAACAGATGTTACATTTTTTCATTTGTCTGAAGAGGAGATAGAGAAATATATATCCTCTGTTGAACCATATGACAAAGCCGGAGGTTATGGCATCCAGGGTAAAGGCGGCTTGCTTGTAAAAGGCATAAGCGGAGACTACTTCAATGTGGTTGGTTTACCCGCATCAAGGCTTAACAAGGTGCTTTCAGCTCTTTGATTTTTCGTTGAAAATATATATTAGTTATGATAAACTTTTGATAAAGATAAAAAACGGAAGGCGGTGCTTTTGTGGCAGAAAAAACTAAAGAAGTTTTCGTTCAGCCCGAGGTTTCGGCAGAAGATATAGAAAAACAAAGAAGGCAACAGCAAAAAGAATATTTAGGCCCCAGAGAAATGGCGGCTTATATAATTTCCGGTATAGGTGATAAAAACTGGGAAACCTTTAACGGAAATAACGAATTCTTTTATACTACAACCTTCCAGCATGTAAGCCCTATTACATTGAGTGTGGCTCAGTCTGTTTGCAGTATTCTTGATACCTTCGATAATGCAATATCAGGCCCTATTCTTGACAGAACAAGAACACGTTGGGGCAGAGTAAGGCCATACCTTATTCTTACACTCCCATTCTGGCTTTTCTCGGCGGCAATGCCATACCTTTTGCCTGATGGTCTTTCACAGGCAACATTGCTTTTGTTGTTTTTAATTATCCGTTATGTTGGTTCAATTTCCAACTCATTTTATACACCTGCATATCAGGCGGTGCTTTATAACCTTACACCAAATACAGACGAAAGAAA
This sequence comes from Acutalibacteraceae bacterium, assembly GCA_045530855.1. Classification (GTDB taxonomy): domain Bacteria; phylum Bacillota; class Clostridia; order Oscillospirales; family Acutalibacteraceae; genus DTU089. The sequence goes on along the minus strand of JAZSCV010000071.1, from coordinate 20,058 downwards.
CAAGCTTATTGCCACAGATACATATGTTGACCTTCTGGGTGTGTGGCTTCCGTCACTTTTCCCGTTCTTTGTAGACTATCTGCCAAGAACAATCCCCACAAGGAGCATATATCTGGGTGGTGCCATCATATTTATGGCGCTTGTTGTAATATTCCGTGTGTACGGCTTCTTTAGCCTTCGTGAGCGTGTGCCACTTGCATCCCGTGAGGAAATGAAGAGCACAAGCGTTTTCAAATCTATTAAACAGGTTGCATCCTGCCGACCTATGTGGGTTCTTATGATAAAGAACTTCTTCGGTGTAGGTAAGGGTACAGGTCAGAGTGTTGCAAACTATTTCTGGCTTAACTGTACAGGCAAGCTTTCAAATGCCGCTATTGCAGGTCTTTTTACAGGTTTACCAAGCTACTTTGTTCTTCCCTTTGCCACAAAAATGACAAGAAAAATCGGCCTTAAAAACCTTGCAGTTTTATCCTACGGCTATTGTGGTATTATTTACCTCATAATGTTCTTTGTAGGCTATAAGCCAACGGATAACAATATTATAAATATAATCATTGTTGTTATATTCCTTACACTTGCAGGTGCAATGAACAGCGTTCAGCGTTACTGTAACACCGCTCTTCAGGGTGACCTTTATGACTATGTTGAGTGGAAAACAGGTATCAGAAACGAAGGTATGATGAGTGCCGCAATGGGTTACATTACACTTGTTTCAAACAATATTTCAACAATTCTCAGCGGTGTTATTATTGCAGCTATAAAATACGAGCCGCTTCTCAACTCCCACGGAGTTGTTATTCCGCAAACAGACCCAACAATGCTTCAGGCTATCTGGACAGTATTTGCCCTTGCTCCTGCAATAGGCAGAATTGGCAAGGCGGTTTCATTGATGTTCTTTAATGTAGACGGTAAGATTAAAGATCAGATGATGGAGGACCTTGCGGTAACAAGAGCACAGAAGCTTAAATCACGAACAGAAACAACAGAGTAATTTTAATGGTGATATCAAATGCGAATAGTAGTAAAGGTGGGCACATCAACACTTGCCCACAGCACAGGTTGTATTAATATAAGGCACGTGGAAGAGCTTTGCAAGGTTCTTTCCGACCTAAAAAATGCAGGACACGAAATTATTCTTGTGTCCTCAGGTGCCATAGGTATGGGTGTAGGAAAGCTTTCATTGAAAGAAAAACCATCCGATATGGCAACAAAGCAGGCAGCGGCGGCGGTAGGCCAATGCGAACTTATGTACACCTACGATAAGCTTTTTTCTGAATATAATCACACAGTTGCGCAGATTCTTTTAACAGGTCTTGACCTTGAAGATCCTACAAGGTACCATAACATAAAAACCACTATGAACAGGCTTCTTGAACTTAGTGTGTTACCTGTTATTAACGAAAATGATACTGTTAATACCGACGAAATTTCTGTTGGTGATAACGATACCTTAGGTGCAATTGTTGCAGTAAGTATGCATGCAGATTTACTTGTTTTGCTTTCAGATATTGATGGTCTTTATACAGCAGACCCACATAAGGCTGCCGATGCCCGCTTGCTTGAAGAGGTAACCGAGATTACCCCTGAAATTGAAGCATTAGGCGGAAAAAGCAACAGCGGTTTAGGTACAGGCGGTATGGCAACAAAAATCAGCGCCGCAAAAAGATGTGTGGCAAAAGGTACAGATGTTATAATTGCTAATGGCTCTGCACCATCAGTCCTTTATAAAATACTTGATGGTGAAAAGGTCGGCACAAGATTTATTTCGAAAAAGAGATGATTTTATGAAGTCAACAATAGAAATTTTAAAAGAGGCAAAGAGTGTAAAGGGCATTCTTTGCTCTCTTTCTACAGAAAAAAAGAACGAAGCTCTTTTGAATATGGCAGATGCCTTAATAGAAAACACAGAAGAAATTCTTTCTGAGAATGCTAAGGATTTAGAAAGAGCAAAGGGAACAATTTCCGATGTTATGCTTGACAGATTAGCACTTTCTGCCGAAAGAATTGAAGGAATGGCAGAGGGCATCCGTCAGGTTGCCGCCCTTCCTGACCCTGTTGGTGAGGTGCTTGAAACAGTTGTAAGACCAAGCGGAATTGTTGTTGAAAAAACAGCGGTGCCAATGGGTGTGGTTGCAATTATTTACGAAAGCAGACCAAATGTAACCTCTGATGCGGCGGCTCTTGCCCTCAAAAGCGGTAATGTTTGCGTACTTCGTGGCGGTAAAGAGGCATTCCTTTCTGCAGATGCAATAGTCAAGGCAATGCGCAAGGGTCTTGCGAAAGCAGAGCTCCCCGAAACACTTATAAACCTTGTGCAGGATACTACAAGGCAAAGTGCCAACGAGCTTATGAATGCGGTAGGCTATGTTGATTTGTTAATCCCCCGTGGTGGCGCAGGTCTTATAAAGGCTTGCACAGAAAATGCTAAAGTACATTGTATACAGACAGGTACAGGCATCTGCCACATTTATGTTGATAAAAAAGCAGATTATGAAAAAGTGCTTAATATAATAGAAAATGCAAAAACAAGCAGGCCATCTGTTTGTAATGCCTGCGAGGTTGTGCTTCTTCACGAAAGCCTTGCAGACCAGGTGTTACCACTACTTCAGGAAAGACTTTGCGGTCTTCGTATTGCAAAGGGTCTGCAGCCTGTAGAGCTTCGTCTTGACGAAAAAGCAATACAGATTATTGATGGCACACCTGCAGGTGAAAATGATTTCGATACAGAATTTCTTGATTACATACTTGCAATTAAAGTTGTTTCCTCTGTTGAAGAGGCAATAGAGCATATTTCTCTTCACTCAACAGGTCACAGTGAGGCAATTATTACAGAAAACAGAGATAATGCAAAGCTTTTTACAATGTCTGTGGATAGTGCGGCGGTTTATGTTAATGCTTCAACCCGATTTACCGATGGCGGTGAATTTGGCTTAGGCTGTGAAATGGGTATATCAACACAAAAGCTCCACGCAAGAGGTCCTATGGGACTTAAGGAGCTTACAACATATAAATTCATTATCAAAGGTGACGGACAAATCCGTTGAGGTGATATTATGGCAAAAATTGGTTTTTTAGGCTGTGGAAATATGGGCGGAGCCCTTGCAAAAGCTGCGTTAAAATCTGTAGGTGCAGAAAATATATTTGTTTTTGATACAGATACAAAGAAAATAAATGCTTTTGCAGAGGAAACAGATGTAAACATTGCTGATGCAGAGTATATTGTTTTAAACTGCGACTATATCTTTTTAGGTGTTAAACCACAGATGCTTAAAACTCTTTTTGAGAAAATTGCACCTGTTCTTGAAGACAGGACTACCGATTTCACACTTGTTTCAATGGCGGCAGGTGTAAGCCTTGCTTCCATAAGCGCAATGGCACAGGTGGATTGCCCTATAATAAGAATTATGCCAAATATGCCTGTTGCTGTCGGTCAGGGTATGATACTTTATACACTTAATGATTTCGTTTCCAAAGAAGACCTTGACGGCTTTTTGAGTGCAATGAAATATGCGGGTGTTCTTGACAGAATTGACGAGGATAAAATTGATGCCGCATCCTGTGTTTCAGGCTGTGGACCTGCTTTTGTTTTTATGTTCTGCGAAGCACTTGCAGATGGTGCCGTTGAGTGTGGTTTACCACGAGATAAAGCACTTCTTTATGCCGCACAGACACTTATTGGCTCTGCAACAATGCTCAACGAAACAGGTGAGCACCCCGGCAAGCTTAAGGATGCAGTCTGCTCTCCCGCAGGTAGCACCATTGAAGGTGTTAAAGCTCTCGAAGAAGGTGCCTTCCGCGCCAGCGCAATGAATGCGGTTAAGAAGGCATATACTCGCACCCTCGAACTTGGAAAATAAATTTCAATATTTTGCGAATAACTTGTTTTTGCCACCCTCGCAGTATCTCAATACAGCTTCGGGTGTTAAAGCGTCGTTCTTCATCAAAATCTTGAAATTTATTATTTCTTAACGGTTTTGCGAATAACTTGTTTTTGCCACCCTCGCAGTATCTCAAATATTTTGCGACTAACATAGTTTTTCATTTCCTGCGAAGCGCTTAATTCTAATCGGTGATAATATGAAAACATACAGCTACAAAGACAAACCCATAGAGGTACACGGTGTACCCTTTTTTGAAAAAACAGGCAAGCTTGAAAGGCTTCCGCAGTCTGTGAGGGAAGCTGTGCCGTCGCTTGCAGGTCTTGGCAGACGTTGTCCCGGTGCAAGGCTTTGCTTTCGCACAAATTCACCTAAAATAACATTAAAAATGGAATTTGAAACACTTAACTGGGATATTGGTATGTCCATTTTTGATTGCCAATCGGCAAATGTTATGATAGGCAATAGGCAAACTGCCCGTTTTGCAGGTCTTTTGCATCCTCAGGACTATGAAACCAGGGAATGTGAGGCGGATTTCTTTAAAGATAGTGAAATGGAAGATGTAACAATCTGGCTACCGCGAAATGAGGTAATTGCTGATTTTACCATTTCAATTGAAGATGATGCGGAAATTCTTCCGCCAACACCATACAAATATCCGCCTATAGTTTATTACGGCTCATCTATTACAGAGGGTGGATGCTGTTGCCGTGTAACAAATGTGTATAACGCTCTCATAAGTCAGCACCTTGATGTTGATTACTATAACCTCGGTTTTTCAGGTGGGGCAAAGGGTGAACCGGAAATAGCCGACTATATAAGCACAATTCCTATGAGCATTTTTGTGTATGACTATGACCACAACGCGCCTGATGTTGAGCATCTGAGAAAAACTCACGAGGCTTTCTTCAAAAGAATCAGGGAGAAAAATCCTGCATTGCCTGTTGTGTTTATGACGAAGCCCGATTTTGACTACGACCCTCAAGGTGCAGAAAGAAGAGAGGTTATTTACAACACCTATCTTAACGCAAAAAATTCAAACGACGAGAATGTTTATTTTATTGACGGAGAAAGCTTCTTTGGTGATGTGGACCGCCACGCATGTACTTGTGATTGTTGCCACCCTAATGATTTAGGCTTTTACAGAATGGCACAGGTTATTGAGCCTGTTATAAAATCAATATTAGAAAAATAAATCCTTTTAAATAACAAGACATCGTATGACTGTTTGCCATACGATGTCCTTTATTATATACTTATTCAATTATATTGTTGAATTCTTTGAGTGCATCCTCGTTATACTTGTGGTAGTCGCTTGTCATTAAAGGTACTTTGCCGTCAATAAGCATCTTGAAGCCTTCCTCAACACCCTTAAGAGAGTTTTTAACAAGTGTACCGTTATTCTTCTGCATAAATGTACGCGGACCCGTAATATCTGTAGAAACAACAGGCAGACCTAAAATATCTGCTTCAACAAGCACAAGTCCGAAGCCCTCGTAATGTGATGCAAGTATAAATCCGTCGCAAGCCTTAACAATAGGCAATGGGTTAGTCATTGAAAGAATAAGAATAACATTATTTCCGCAAGGCAAGGTTTTTACATACTCGCAAAGGTCATCATATATATCATCGCGTTGTATACCGCCAATAATAACAAAATATGTGTTTTTATTATCTTTCCACACATTATTGAAAGCGTTAATCATTCTTTTGTGGTCTTTTTCGGGAGAAAATCTACCTACGCTGATAATAACCTTAGCATCACTTTCAAGAATTGCTTTGATTTCGTCTAATTCTTTATTGCTTTGTGTGATGTCTTTATCAAACCGGATTTCCTCGTTGCCTTTTTCAAGAATTTCGTCATATGCAATTATGTTATGTGCAAGAACAAAATTATCTTTTTTGGAAACGAAGCTTGCCGTAGAGTCTTCAATATCCTCTGTAACAAGGGCAACCTTATCGTAGTGCTTGTAAGCGTATTCGAGTACAGATTTTCTTTGATTGCTCTTGAGCTCAATTTCCTTAACCATATCGCTATGTACGAAAATAGCATTGTTACATTCGAATTGTGAGAAAAGAAGAATCATTTTTGCTTCGTATCCGTTGAATTGCAATGCGCTGTCAAAGGGAGCACCGCCAAAGGTACGTTGAATCTCTAATTGCCATTCGTCTTTTAATAAAGACATCATAGGATTGATCGGGAAGTGCTTTTGATTGAAACTGAGCCATATTTTCTTCTTAAAGTAGCCCAGATTAAATACACCCTGTATAGGGAAGTAGCACACGCCTTCGGGCAGGCTTGCAATAGTATCCTGATGCTTTTTACCTTTTTCTGCAGGGAAAGATACAAAGTAGTTGTGCTTTTCTGTATCAAGGTGCTTAAGCAGGTTAAGTCCTGCAGTTGTAATGCCGTTCTGGTCAAGGTTACCGATATATAAAAGAATATTTTTCTTGTGGTTGCGGTTGAAGGTCACCTCTTCCAGATGTTCTGATTTTTTACCGAATAAAGCAAAGTCAAGAATTGCCTTAGTTGCCTCGGGGCAATCGTAAGAGCAATATTCCTCAAGGAAAGCTTTGTCGTCATACTCTTTGCCTGAGCGGATTTCTTTGAGAAGCTCGTCAACTGTTTTCACATTAGGGAAAGGAAGGTCGGAAAGTGGCTTGTATACACCACGGTCTGCAAAATAGTCCTCCTGGTCAAAGGTGAAAAGAACTATTTTCTTCCCTGTGTTAGCATAGTCATAAAAAACACTTGAATAGTCAGTTATAAGACACTCTGCACAATTGAGGAAATCGTAGGTTTCGTATTTTGCAGGGAATTTCTTGATATGCTTAAGTGTTTTGAAATCTACATTCTTTTTTGCTATGGGGTGAAGGTTAAGGTAAACGATTTCGTCGTCGTTGAGCTGTTTATCCAGCTCATATAAATAATACTGAAAATATATATTTGCTTTAACGTCAATATCACCGACAGAGCCACGCCATGTGGGCATATATGCATATATTTTTTTGCCTTCAAGCTCTAATTCCTTAATGATTTGAGCGCCTCGTTTTTTATTGAAAAATGCGGTATTTCTGGGGTAGCCTGCAAGCACACATTCACCGAGGGCGATGTTATCAAGCATATAGTCCTCAACCATATGCTCCATTGTGTATCTGTTAGGGTAGAGAAGATAATCAGCACAAACAAAATTCTTTTGCGCATTACCTATGCCGTGCATAGCATTGCGAATACCCTTACCCAAGGTCTTTAATGGTGTGCCGTGCCATGTGTTAAGGTAAACCTGACCTTCTTTTTTCAAATAAAATGGTAAGAATGTATTATCGTTAAAAAGATATTTGGCAGAAGCCAATACCTTCATATAGCTTTTTGTTGAGAGAATAACAGGTACAACATTTTTGATATTATATTTTTCTAAGGTTTGTATAAATCTCTTTTTGTTACCAACGCGACAGCTGAGATATATTTTAAAATCCTTGTAATCCTTGTTGGTTGCAAGCTCTTTAATAAGGTAGAAAATATTACCGCTTATCTCTGTGCCGTGTTGTGATTCTAAAAGAATTGCGTGCTCGTCAATTTTAAGCTTTCTGTACCACTTTACATAGCGCAGTTTAGGTAATGTAAAAGTAAACCAACTGTAAAAGGTTGTCTTTTTCAAAAGCTTTTTTAATTTATCTAACATATTATCCTCCAAAAAAACTAAGGTTTGGTTTGGAAAAATTATTTCATTTTCATTGAGATATCGAAGGCTTCAACAGAGTGGGTGAGTGCGCCTATTGAAAGAATATCAACACCTAACTCTGCAACACTGCGAAGTCTTTCCTTTGTAAGGTTGCCTGAGGCTTCTAAAAGCGCCTTGCTGTCAACAATTTCAACAGCCTTTGCCATTGTGTCGTTATCCATATTATCAAGCATAATAATATCTGCACCGGCAGAAAGTGCTTCTTTAACCTCGTCAAGAGTTCTTGTTTCAACTTCAATTTTTACTGTGTGACCGATTTTTTCGCGGAGTGCTTTTACAGCAGGGGTAATACCGCCCTTCGCATCGATGTGGTTATCCTTAAGCATTGCGCAATCGGAAAGGTTGTAGCGGTGATTCCTTCCGCCACCGCAGGTTACAGCATATTTCTGCAATGAACGAAGCCCCGGGAGAGTCTTTCTTGTATCGGCAATAGTAGCCTTTGTGCCTATTGTTTCTTTAACACAGGAGTTTGTAATTGTAGCAATACCGCTCATATGCTGAATAAGGTTAAGGGAGGTTCGTTCACCCTTGAGGAGCTTAACTGTTTTGCCCTTGAACTCTGCGATTATATCGCCTTTTTTAATTTCGTCACCGTCTTTTTTATAAACGGAGCAGGAAAAGCTGTCATCAAGGAGTGCAAAAACGCGCATTGCAACATCTATACCGCAAAGCACACCGTCTGCCTTAGCAACAAAGTATGCCTCACTTTCTTCGTTTTCATCTAAAAGATAATCTGTTGCAACATCTATGTAGTTGATATCCTCTTTAATAGCATTTTTAATAAGATCATCAACATAAAACTGTGGTAAAATCATTTGTCTACCTCCTTGAGAATTATATAGGCAATTGTTGCAAGGGAAAGAGCCTCGCAATAATCTGCCGTTACGGCAAATTTGCCGTTTTTAAGTCTGTTTAATATATTTTCAATTCTGTTTTTGCTTTGGTGAATGGCACCTTCATCGGGAATAACAAAATATGCCCTTTGAAGTATGTCGCGTATTTCTGTACGGGTGCCCTTTGGTAAGGGTGCACCTGTTTTTACAGAAACAGGCTCATTTTCAGGAACACTTACACTATAAAAACCGGCTTTGATGCATCTTGTTATGTCCTCAGCGGCTTTTCTACCGAAAACAAGTGCTTCAAGAAGGGAGTTACTTGCAAGTCGGTTTTTGCCGTGAACACCTGTGCAGGAGCACTCACCTGCGGCATACAAGCGGGGGAGTGTTGTTCTTGCGTTAAGGTCAACCTCTATACCACCCATAAGGTAGTGCTGGCAAGGAAATACAGGAATTAAATCCTTGGAAATATCTACACCCTGCTTAAGGCAACCGGCATATATACCGGGGAAACGATTTTTAAGATATTCCTCACCCTTATAGCGTATATCAAGGTAGAAGTTATTACTACCCAAACGCCTTGATTCCATAATAATTGAACGGGAAACAACATCTCTTGGTGCTAATTCAAGACGCTGGTCATACCTGTCCATAAATCTTTCCTTGTTACAGTTAAGAAGGTATGCACCCTCACCGCGCACAGCCTCACTTATAAGGAATTGCTCGCGGTTTGCACCGTTAAATGCGGTAGGGTGAAATTGAACATAGCTTAAATTCTTTATAGATGCACCCATTTCGTATGCAAAGCGGATACCGTCACCTGTTGCAACAGATGGATTTGTTGTGTATTTGTAAACTCTGCCTATACCGCCTGAGGCTAAAAGGCAAAAATCCGCATAAACAGTTTTGTGCTGATTATTGCTCATAATTTCAATTCTGAAGCCATTCTTTATGCGGTCCATAGCTGTAACCATAGTTTCGTCTGCAATAGTTACATTAGGAAGCTTTTCAACCTGAAGCATAAGCTTGTCTACCATTTCTTTTCCCGATGTGTCCTTATGGTGAACAATTCTTCGTCTGCAATGACCGCCCTCAAGGGTTTTTATAAGCTCTCCGTTTTCATCCCGGTCATATTCAACGCCGTATTCAATGGTTTTTAAAACATCGGCAGGACCTTCTGTGCAAAGCTCTGTAACAGCCTCAAGGTCGTTTTCTCTTTTACCGGCAATGAGTGTGTCTTCAATATGAAGCTCATAGCTGTCATTTTCTAAATCAAGCACACAGGCAACACCACCCTGAGCCAGAGAACTGTTTGATTGGTGGCGTTCTTTTTTGGAAAGCAGAAGAATATCTGTATCCTGAGGGAAGTTAAGTGATGCATAGAGCCCTGCAATACCGCTGCCCACTATAACTACTGTGTATTTTTTATTTACTTCGGAAAGGTTCATTTTATTACCCCAATTCCAACATTCTGTTAATAGCTGTTAATGCTTTCTTTCTTAAATCCTCGGGAAGAGTAATTTCTTCTCCGCCTTCACCTTTAAGAGCTTTATATACATCCTCAAGAGAGATTTTTTTCATATCCTCACAGCAAAGCTTTTGCGGAGAAAGCTGAATAAAACGCTCTCCGTTTTCCTCGTGAAGGGCAAGGTAATCAACAACGCCTCTTTCGGTGCCTATTATAATCTCACCGGGAGTAGATTTTGCATATGAAATAATTTCACTTGTTGCCCCAACCATGTCTGCAAGCTCAACAACCTCTGCAGGTGATTCGGGGTGTACCGCGAATTTTGCAGACGGATGTGCTTTTTTACATTCTAAAACATCTTCCTTTGTAAGCTGAGCGTGTACAGGACAGTAGCCATCCCATAAAGTAATATTTTTATGCGGTAATTTCTTTTTTACAAAAGAGCCGAGATGCTGGTCAGGAATAAAAAGGATTTCATCTGCATCCAATTTGTCCACAATCTTTATAGCAGAAGAGCTTGTTACACAAACATCACATTCTGCCTTAAGTGCCGCAGTGGTGTTAATGTAAGCAACAACCTGAGCCTGTGGGTTTTCTTCCTTGTATTTTCGCACTCTTTCGGGAGAAATCTGCTCTGCCATAGGGCAGGTAGCTGATGGCACGGGAAGAATTGTTTCTGTTTCAGGAGAAAGTATTTTTACACTTTCTGCCATAAAACGCACGCCACACATAACAACCCTTTTTGCTTTAAGCTCCGCGGCTTTTTTGCTTAAAAAGAAGCTGTCACCGGTAACATCTGCAATGTCTATAATATCAGGGTCCTGATATGTGTGTGCAAGAATAACTGTACCCGTTTCTTTTTTTAATTCTTCAATTTGTTTTTTGAGTTCCTTTGAATTCATCTGAAATCACCTTTTCGTAAAAGAGCATACTTTTTCATATTAATACTCATAGTAATTATATCATTATTTTGTGAATTAGCAATATAAAAAATTCCAAAAAATTGTCTGTTCAAACGGTTCTTTTCGGTACATATTAAAAATATCTGAAATATTGTTATAAAATACTTCATATCGGTTGAAATGCAAAGAAAATTGTTGTATTATTATTTTGATTTGTTTTCAATTAAGTTACGAGTAACAGGAGGAAGAAAAATGAATTCTTATCTTGAAAAAGACTTTGCTTACCTTGAGAATGCTGATAGTGAGCTTTTTGAGGCTTTCCGTCAGGAGCAGGTTCGTCAGAGCAGAAACATAGAGCTTATAGCAAGTGAAAACTACGCATCTGCCGCAGTTATGGCTGCAAGCGGAAGCATTTTTACAAATAAATACGCAGAGGGTTACCCATCAAAGAGATATTACGGCGGTTGTGAGTATGTTGATATTGCAGAATCTCTTGCAATTGACAGACTTAAAAAGCTTTTCGGCTGTGAATACGCAAATGTACAGCCACACTCAGGCTCACAGGCAAACTTTGGTGTTTATTTTGCACTTCTTCAGCCGGGGGATACCGTGCTTGGTATGAGCCTTGCAGATGGCGGTCACCTTACACATGGCTCACCTGTTAATGTAAGCGGTTCATACTTTAATTTTGAAAGCTACGGCGTTGATGACAACGGCTTCCTTGATTATGATGCCCTTGAAAAGAAGGCTGTTGAATGCAAACCGAAAATGATTGTTGCAGGTGCTTCTGCATACCCAAGAACAATAGATTTCAAGAAAATCCGCGAAATTGCAGACAAGGTAAATGCATTGTTTATGGTTGATATGGCTCACATTGCAGGCCTTGTTGCCGCAGGAGTACACCCATCACCTGTACCATATGCACACGTTGTTACTTCTACAACACATAAAACCTTACGCGGTCCTCGTGGCGGTATAATTCTTACAAATGATGAGGAAATTGCCAAAAAGGTTAATAAGGCTATTTTCCCCGGTATTCAGGGTGGTCCTCTTATGCACATTATTGCTGCAAAAGCAATTTGCTTCGGTGAAGCACTTAAGCCTGAATTTAAGGAGTACGGAAAAAAGGTTATTTCTAACTGTAAGGCTCTTGAAAATGCACTTGCAGCACAAGGTGTAAATATGGTTTCAGGGGGCTCTGATAACCATCTTCTTCTCCTTGATTTAAGAAGTCTCGGTATTACAGGTAAAGAGCTTGAGCATCGTCTTGACGAGGTTTACATTACAGTTAATAAAAACTCAATTCCGAGAGAGCCTGAAAAACCGTTTGTTACAAGCGGTATCCGTATTGGGACAGCCGCAGTTACAACAAGAGGCTTTGAGGCACAGGATATGGTTGATATTGCAGAATATATCAAGCTTGCCGCAACAGATTTCGAAAACAGCGCAGATTATATAAGAGAAAATGTTACAAGAATCTGTAGCAAATATCCTCTTTATGCTGATTAATAAAATTATTTAACTGCCACCGGGTAGTGAATGCAAATTAAGCATTCGTTTCACATCGTTAGGTCTTAGAAGATGTGTGACGGATGCTTGTTTTTTAGGGAGAATTTATGAAAAAATATTTATCGTACTTTACAAAAGGAGAAATAGCCCTGTGGGTAAGCTCCGTTGTGGTAATAAGTGTGTTTCATGCGATTTTCGGTAGTGAAAGTGCAATGAATTTTATTGCTTCACTTATAGGTGTTACCTCACTTATTTTTCTTGCTAAGGGCAATCCCTTTGGTAATGTTTTAATGATTATTTTCAGCTTGCTTTACACAATAATTTCATATAGCTTTTCATATTATGGAGAAATGATAACCTACGCGGGAATGACTGCACCTATGGCAGTATTTTCGTTGGTTTCCTGGTTGAAAAATCCATACGGAAAGAAAAAGTCACAGGTTAAGGTAAGGGAATTGACATACCGAATATTCGGGAGCGGTATAGCACTTACTATAATAGTAACTGTACTATTTTATTTTATTTTGTCAGCACTTAATACGGCAAATATTGTACCAAGCACCATTTCTGTGTTTACATCGTTTTTTGCCGCATACCTTACATTTATGCGCACTCCGTATTTCCCTCTTGCGTACGCGTTGAATGACATAGTGCTTATTGTTATGTGGTTTATGGCTGCGCAAGAAGATAAAGCATATATTTCTGTAATAGTATGCTTCTGTGTGTTCTTAGTGAACGATTTGTATGGATTTATTAACTGGTTGAGAATGAGAAAAATACAGTGTGAAGGCAAAAAAACAACGTGATTTTTGTCATTTTGAACAGAATAGAGTGAAAAAATTTTACTTTATAATAATTGAAAAGAACAGATTTTATGATATACTATTAGATGTAATATTTTGTACCTTGTACATATGAAAGGATGACAATACTATGGCAGAGAACAGATTTCTCGGTGAATATCCCGTAATCGGTATCCGTCCGATTATTGACGGCAGACGCGGTCCTCTTAAGGTTCGTGAATCTCTCGAAGAGCAGACAATGAATATGGCTAAATCAGCCGCAAAGCTTTTTACAGAAAACCTTAAATATTCAAATGGTGAGCCTGTAAAGGTTGTTATTGCAGATTCTACAATCGGTAGAGTTGCAGAAGCAGCTGCTTGTGCAAACAAGTTCCAGAAGGAAGGCGTTCAGATTACTCTTTCTGTTACACCTTGCTGGTGCTACGGCTCAGAAACAATGGATATGGACCCATTAACAATCAAGGGTGTTTGGGGCTTTAACGCAACAGAGCGCCCGGGTGCAGTTTACCTTGCAGCAGTTCTTGCAGCACATGCACAGAAGGGTCTTCCTGCTTTCGGCATCTATGGTAAGGATGTTCAGGATGCAGACGATACAAAAATCCCTGCAGACGTTGAAGAAAAGCTTCTTCGTTTTGCAAGAGCAGCAGTTGCTGCAGCAACAATGAAGGGCAAATCATACCTTCAAATTGGTTCAATTTGTATGGGTATTGCAGGCTCTTCAATTGATACAGACTTCTTCGAAGAATATCTTGGTATGCGTGTAGAATCAGTCGATGAGGTAGAAATTATCCGTCGAATGAGCGAAGGCATCTATGATGAAGAAGAATATCAGAGAGCATACAAATGGGTTAAGGAAAACTGTAAGGTTGGCTTCGATAAGAACCCTGACTTCGTTAAGAAGAGCGATGAGCAGAAGGAAAAGGATTGGGAGTTCACAGTTAAGATGATGTGCATCATCAAAGATCTTATGAACGGCAACAAGAATCTTCCCGAAGGCCGCGAAGAAGAAATGGTTGGCCACAATGCTATTGCAGCAGGCTTCCAGGGTCAGAGACAGTGGACAGACTTCTATCCGAATGCAGACTTTGCAGAAGCAATGCTCAACACAAGCTTCGACTGGAACGGCGCTCGTGAGCCATATATTCTTGCAACAGAAAATGATACACTTAACGGCGTAAGCATGCTCCTTATGAAGCTCCTTACAAACCGTCCACAGATGTTTGCAGATGTTCGTACATACTGGAGCCCTGAAGCAACAAAGAGAGTTACAGGCTACGACCTTGAAGGTAAGGCTGCAGAGTCAAAGGGCTTTATTCACCTTATCAACTCAGGTGCTTGCTGTCTTGATGCTTGCGGTGAGGTTAAGGATGCAGACGGTAACGGTATCATAAAAGAATGGTACGATGTAACTGAAGAGGATATCAAGAAAATCAATGCAGCTACAGAGTGGTGCGCAGCAGATAACGGTTACTTCCGTGGCGGCGGATATTCAAGCCGTTTCCTTACAAGAGCAGAAATGCCTGCAACAATGATCCGTCTTAACCTTGTTAAGGGCCTTGGACCAACACTCCAGATTTGCGAAGGCTACACAGTAGCACTTCCTGATGAGGTTTCAGATATCATCTGGAAGAGAACAGACTACACATGGCCATGCACATGGTTTGCTCCAAAGCTTACAGGTAAGGGTCCGTTCACTTCTGCATATGAAGTAATGAACCATTGGGGTGCTAATCACGGTGCTATTTCTTACGGACACATCGGTGCAGATATCATTACTCTTGCATCAATGCTTCGTATCCCTGTTTCAATGCACAACGTTGATGAGGATAAGATTTTCCGTCCTGCATGCTGGAATGCATTCGGCACACAGGAGCTTGAAAGCGCAGATTTCCGCGCTTGCGAAGCATACGGCCCAATGTACAAATAAGATTAAACTATAACAAAAATCCGAGATTCGTTTAATGCGAATCTCGGATAATTTTTTATTAAATTTTAAAGTTTTTATTAATTAGAAACCTGCTTTTTAGCCTTTCTCTTTTCTCTGAATTTTTTGAGAATCGGCACCTTTACCTGTGGCTCAGAATCAGCATCGTTGCATTTTTCAACAACAATGAGGTAAATTATCACAAGGAAAAGGTATGGCATCGGGCAAAAGACACCGGGATTTACAAGTGACATTAATTCAAGGCTGATGTAGGAAAGGAAAATAGTCATATTAAAAAGAGTGGCTCTTTTCCATATTAAAGTAAGTCTTTTTACAAATTGGAATGAAAATGTAATAATACCAACTATACCGAAGCTACCAATAACCTGTATTGGTGCACAATGATACCAGCAAAGTGAGCCGGGCTTGCTTTTGAAAATATCGCGGTTTGTAAGGTTGCCTAAGCCTGTGCCGAGAATAGGGTGATTAAAGAAGTCCTCAACACCTCTTGCATAATGACGCACTCGTGTTTCTGTATCAGGACCGCCTAAAAGGAATTGGTTAAGTACCTTGAAAAGCCTTTGTATTGTAAAGTTGAGGAAGGATGTAATTTCCGGCAGGAAAACAAGTGCAACAAAAACAAAGCAAAGACAAATAAGAATGTATGCAAGCCTTCTGCGATTATCGTAAAGAATGAACATTACAAGGCACATTACAATTTCGATTGAGCCGAAAAGCATACCACCGCGAGAGCCTGTAAGAAGCATTGCTATGTAGAATATAAACGCAAGCACCGCAACATATGGCTTTTTATTGCCTTTAAAGAAGGCAAAAGGCATAGCCATCATAAGAATGGTAGAAGCATTGTTGCGCCACCTAATGTAGAAAATACCGCCTTTATCTATAACGGTATTTACATTTATAACATAGTGCAGGAAGGTCATAACAGATATAAACAGACCTATTACAATCATTATATCTGTAAGCTTTTCAATTAAAGAATAATTTTTATTAACCTCTATCTTTGAATAGAAGAAGCAATAAACAAGCACCATTGCAAAGCCTATGCCAAGCATATTGTAAATGGAGGCGCCTGAGAAATAGTCTTTTGCGGAAATTACACCTATACCGCCTAATATAACCGCAAATGAAACAAACAGCATAGGCCAGAATTGTGTGCCCTTTGTTGTTGGCTTTTTGTAGTAGACAATGATGTTAAACAAAAGCATTGCTACTAAGGGTATGCCTACCCAGAAAATGCTTGTAAAGGCTTCAAGGGAGTTGTAGCACCGTATTGCGATGCAGTATGTAAACAGCGACGGGATTATCATGGTGAATACATCACCCGATACAACGAAAACAAAGCCTGTGATATAGGCTAAAACAACTGTGCCCCATATCTGGTATTGTTCTTTAGGGTAGAAGGAGTGTAAGCATGCAAATATAAGCGTGATTACAAAAAGAATACCCATCCACTTATCGCTAAGCAAAAAGCTACGCAGCTTTTCAAGCTGTTGAAGGGATTTTGGGGATTTCAAAAAACGTTCCATATTATTACCACACAAAAATGTATAATTTTAATTTATGTTTATTGGTTTAATTATAATCATTTTTGCGGATTTTTCAATAAATATTACAAAATCTTAATATTTACAATAATAAATTGGCGGATAACAAACAGCTATTTACTGCTTGCTATCCGCTTTTTATGTTTTTATGACAACTCAAATTGTCCTGTGTAAAGCTTGTAGTATTTACCCTGTTGCTCTAAAAGTGTATCGTGGTCGCCTTTTTCTATAATCTCACCATTTTCAAGCACCATTATAGCATTGGAGTTTCGCACGGTGGAAAGTCTGTGGGCAATAACAAAAACAGTTCTGCCCTCCATAAGCTTATCTGTACCTTTTTCAATAAGGCGCTCTGTACGGGTATCAATAGAGCTTGTAGCCTCATCAAGAATAAGCACAGGTGGGTTTGCAACAGCGGCACGGGCAATTGAAAGAAGCTGTCTCTGGCCTTGAGAAAGGTTTGCACCGTCACCTGTAAGCATAGTGTTGTAGCCCTCAGGAAGCCTTGAAATAAAGCTGTGGGCATTTGCAACCTTTGCGGCTTCAACAATTTCTTCGTGTGTTGCATCAAGCTTACCGTAACGGATGTTATCTTCAACTGTGCCTGTAAATAAATGAGTATCCTGCAATACCATTGCAAGAGAACGGCGAAGGTCATCCTTCTTTATTTTTTTGATATTTATGCCGTCATAGGTGATTTTACCTTCCTGAATATCGTAAAATCTGTTAATCAGGTTTGTAATGGTGGTTTTACCTGCACCGGTTGAGCCAACAAAAGCAATTTTCTGACCCGGCTTTGCGTAAAGGGAAACATTTTTAAGAACAGTTTTTTTGCCATCGTATGAGAATGTAACATCGTGGAAACGCACATCACCCTTAAGCTGAGTGTAGGTAACACTACCGTCTGCAGAATGTGGATGCTTCCATGCCCATATGCCTGTTCTTTCTGTTGTTTCGTGGATATTGCCATCACTGTCAAGCTTTGCATTAACAAGTGTAACATAGCCATTGTCCTCTTCAGGCGGTGTGTCAATTATTTCGAAAATTCTTTCTGCACCTGCAAGAGCGGCAAAAATGTTGTTCATTTGCTGAGAAACCTGTGTAATCGGGTTTGAGAATTGACGGGTGTATTGAAGGAATGAAGCAAGGGAGCCTATTGTGAGAACACCCTTTAAGCCACCTGTGAAAAATCCCATTAAGCCCGAAGCATCGGGAGTGATGTTAATGATTATAAAAGCACCGACAGCGGCAGTTAACGTGAAATTGAAGTATGAAATATTACCCATTATAGGCATAAGAATACTTGCAAATGTATGAGCCTTTGTACCTGCTTTTCTGAAGCTTTCGTTAATTTCTGAAAACTCTTTTTTAGTAATATCCTCACGGCAGAAAACCTTTACAACCTTTAAGCCTTCAATAAGCTCTTCAATGTAGCCGTTAAGGTGACCTACCTCACTTTGCTGTTTGCGGAAATAGTTGGAGCTTCGCTTACCTATGAATTTAATAACAGTAAGCATAATAAACAGCATAAGAATAATAAGGCAGGTAAGGGCAGGGCTGATGGAAAGCATCATAACAAAAATGCCCACCGCAGTAATAAAGGAAGAGAGTGTCTGAATAAGACCCTGGCTTATTGCTTCACGGACTGTATCAACATCATTTGTGAAACGGCTCATAAGCTCACCGTGAGTATGAGTATCAAAAAACTTAATGGGTAAATCTTGAAGATGATCAAAAAGGTCTTTCCTGAGAACATTAAGTGTTTTCTGAGAAATATTAAGCATAATTCTCGATTGCGTGTATTGGGCACATACACCGAGGATGTATATAAAACCAAGTACGGCAATGTAGCCTATAAGCTTGCTCATATCGTCAGAGCCTGTAGAGAGGAGATTGCCTATTTCATCAACAATAGGTGAAAGAAGGTATGTTCCGGCAATGTTGGCACCCGCAGAAATCAGAACCATTAAAACAACTAATGCAAGAAGACCTTTGCTTTTTGCAACATAAGAGAGTAGCTTTTTAATTGTTTTGCCTGCATTTTTGGGCTTGCCGAACTTCATTTTGTTGCCGGGCCCGCCTTCCGGCTTGTGGGATTTTATTTTTTCAGCCATATTAACTCTCCTTTCTTATTGTTCCATTTTGCTTTCTTGCTGTGAAATATACACGTCTTTGTATATTTCGTTGCGAGCAAGAAGCTCATCGTGGGTGCCTATATCGTCTATTTTACCGTCATCAAGTACTATAATTCTGTCAGCGTGCTGAATTGAATTGATACGCTGAGCAATAATTATTTTTGTTGTTTCGGGTAAAAGGTTCTTCATCCCCTCACGGATTTTGCCGTCGGTTGCTGTATCGACTGCGCTTGTTGAGTCGTCAAGAATAAGTACACGCGGTTTTTTGAGTATTGCACGTGCGATACAAAGACGTTGCTTTTGTCCACCTGAAACATTGACACCACCCTGACTCATATCAGTGTTATATTGCTCAGGGAAGCTCATAACAAAATCATCAGCACAGGCAATTTTTGCTGCCTCTCTTATTTCCTCCATAGTAGCGTTTTCGTTACCCCAGCGAAGATTTTCTTCTATGGTACCTGAAAAAAGAACGTTAGACTGAAGCACCATAGAAACACTGTCACGAAGATTATGAATTTTATAATCTTTAACGTTTCTGCCACCGACTAAAACTTCACCCTCGCTTACGTCGTAAAGACGAGGAATTAATTGAACGAGTGAAGATTTTGCACTACCAGTACCACCAAGAATACCAATGGTTTCACCGGATTTTATTGAAAGATTGATATTAGAAAGCACGGGTTCTTCTGCAGATTCGTTATATTTGAAAACAACGTTTTTAAATTCAATATCACCATTTTCTACTTTTAAATTTTCGTCGGCGGTATCATCTTTAATAGTAGGCTCTTCGTCGAGCACCTCACAAACACGCTTCATAGAAGCTCTTGCCATAACAGACATAACGAAAATCATTGAAATCATCATAAGAGACATAAGAATTTGCTGAACGTAAGTAATAAAACTCATAAGGTCGCCTAACTGCATACTTCCTACAAAAATAAGCTTTGAGCCAAACCAGAGGATTGAAATTATGCAGGTATAAACTGCAACCATCATAACAGGTCCGTTTAAAATAATGAGTTTTTCAGCAAATATTGAAGCCGCCTTTAATTCGTCGTTTGAAATTCTGAATTTTTCTTTTTCGTGTTTAGAACGTACAAAAGCTTTAACAACTCTTATAGAAATTAAATTTTCCTGAATAGAAGTGTTAAATTTATCATACTTTTTAAACATACGCTCAAATCTTGGGTGAGCCTTTGAGCCTATAAAAACGAGTGTGGCAAAAAGGGCAGGACCAACAATGATAAATACAAGAGAAAGCTTTTTGTTAATATCTACTGCCATAGCTA
>JAZSCV010000030.1:0-79144 GCA_045530855.1 Acutalibacteraceae bacterium | reverse complement strand
GATTCTTGTAGTAGGGGAAGATTATTATGTGGTGACGGAAAAGGTTATTCCTTTTTGCAAGTCGAAGTCTTCTGTAAATCCATTTATTGGTGAAGATAAATTTCATATTATATAAGAGAAAAAAGATATGTTCGATATGTGGGGAACATATTTCGGAAAGCCTAATAATGGTACTGATTGGTGTTTCGTAAAACAAATCACACATAATTGGTATTATTATGAGCTGCACTGGGGATAAAAAACAAATATTGGTGGTTCTAAAATGGGACGTACTGCCATGATGAGGTCTCACTTTAGAACCTCTCCCCGAAAACCCTTGAGAAATCAAGGGTTTTCAGCTTTTTTATTGCCCAAAAATCTCTGATTAACATATCAATCAGCTCTTACATAACCGTTATTTAAAGTAATGGTTAAGCAACGCAGCATATCTGATGTCTGTATTAAATATGACGTTTAGTTTCTCGCCAACGTTCAGGTGAAATGTTATTATGTTTGCAGAATTGGTTATAAAAATTAGAATAATTATTATAACCGCATTCTAATGCGATTTTATCAAGAGAATCAGATGTAACCTCCATTAAATACTCGGCCTTTTTAATCTTAACCATATTTAAATATGTTATTGGAGTAACACCGAATTCTTTTTTAAATTTGTTGATTATGTGATTTTTACTAAAATGAAACTCATCACATAAATCTTGAATTGAAAAATTTCCTGTGCTTTTTTTAGTAATGTAATCGGCAATTTCTTCTGCAAGTGTGTTTACAGCCATGGGTTTGAAAAGTATTGATAATAATTCATAAAACTTTGCAGTTTGTATTATATAAGGTGCAGAAGAATGTGATAAAAAATCAAGTTCATCAATTAATGATTTGCATTTAGAATAATCGAATTTACCATCAGATAAAAGAGTGTAATTTGAATTATCCCACTCTGCCATAAAATGAGCGTAAAAATAACTCGGTTTTTTGCTTGGTTTCTCACCCGTTTGTTTGGAATTATGTTTTTGAATATGATATTCACCGGCTTTAATACTATATGATTTACCATCTTCCTGAAAATTCAGAATACCATCAAAAACTAACAGCAGGACATCGTCGTTACAAATGCGCGAAACATGCCGTTCTCCTTCTTTAAAAAAGCGTAATGATGAATGTTTGTAGTTTATAGGCTTATCCAAATCAATTCCTGACATTTTAATCACCAACCTGAATTATATTAATAGTGTGTGATATTGTCAATATAAAATATGATATTCTTTATTTACGTTATATTTTTTGTGTGATATTATAAAGATAAATAATTTTCGGCGGTGTTGATGTGAGAAAATGGAATTTGTTTACAACAAACGAAATCAAACCAAAGGGTTGGTTAAAAAAACAATTAGAAATACAGGCTGCAGGGTTAAGCGGTAACCTTGATAAAATCTGGCCTGATATAAAGGAAAGTGCTTGGATTGGCGGTTCCAAAGAGGGATGGGAAAGAGTGCCGTATTGGTTGGATGGTTTTATTCCTCTGGCATACCTTTTAGAAAACAAAGATATGATTGAAAGGGCCAAAAAATATATTGACTCAATAATATCTTTTCAAAAACCAGACGGTTGGATTTGCCCGTGTGAAGATTCCGAAAGGGAAGAATATGATACGTGGGCAGTTCTTTTGATTTCAAAGGTTCTTACAGTTTATTATGAATGTTCTAAAGATGACAGAATACCTGATGTTATTTATAATGTTCTGAAAAACTATTATGATTTATTGATGAAAGGGGAAATCAGACTTTTTAATTGGGGGAAATTCCGTTGGTATGAAGGCTTAATCGCAATTAATTTTATTTATAAAAGATGCAATGAATCATGGCTTCTGGAGCTTGCGAAAATTTTAAAAAATCAAGGTGCGGATTATAATAATTTTATAGAATTATGGAAAAGACCGTTAAATCGTTGGAGATTTGAAACACATATTGTAAATCTTATGATGATGTTGAAATATGAAGCTCTGTATTGTGATCTTTTCGATGCTAATTACACTGATAATGCGGAATATCTGTATAAAATATTAAAGGAATATAACGGAACACCGGTTGAAACATTTACCGGTGACGAGTGCCTTTCGGGTCTTAGTGCAATTCAAGGAACCGAACTTTGTTCTGTTGTTGAGGAAATGTTCTCTTACGAGCTTTTGTTTGCTTTTACAGGCGATAATAAGTGGGCTGAACGGTTAGAGGTTGTAGCTTTCAATGCGTTGCCTGCAACTGTAAGCGATGACATGTGGACTCATCAATATGTACAAATGAGTAACCAGATTGCTTGTGAAAAATTTCCCGGTAAATCTCTTTTCAGAACGAACAGCAGCGAAGCTCATTTGTTTGGACTTGAGCCGAACTTTGGTTGCTGTACGGCAAACTTTAACCAAGGTTTCCCAAAACTTGCTCTTTCGGCATTTATGTTTGACAATAACGAAGTAATAAGCGTAATACCGTTGCCGTCAGAATTAAAAACCGAGGATAAGCATATTGTTTTGGAAACTGTTTATCCGTTTGCAAATTCATTTAAATACACAATAAATTCAAAAAGTGATTTTATATTTAAAATCCGTATACCTTCTTTTGCTGAAAATGTTAAAGTAAATAATAAGTCTGTTACAGATATAAACTTGAATTTCCCAATTAAAGCTAATGAAAATAAAGAGATAATTATCACTTTTGATACAGCACCTTACTTAGAAGAAAGACCAAGTGGCCTTAATACAATCAAATGTGGCTCTTTGGTTTTTTCGATACCTATCAAATTTGAAAAGAAAATGTATGAATTTACAAGAGACGGTGTTGAAAGAAAGTATCCGTACTGTGATTACGAGTTGTTACCGCTTTCTGATTGGAATTATGCATTAACCGGTAATATTTTTACTGTTTTCAGAAACAATATTGCTAATATTACCTTTTCGAGTGATGAACCGCCGGTGGTAATTAAAGCTAAAGCCAGAAAAATTAATTGGGGTCTTGAAGACGGTTATGAAAATGTTTGCGCAAGAGTACCCGAATCATTAGATGCCGTTTCTGACGAAGAAGAAATTACTCTTTATCCTTATGGTTGTTCTAAGTTAAGAATAACAGAAATACCGATAATATAATCAAAAGTTTTGATGATATGCAATTCCTTGCGGAATTGATGATGTACAAGGCTTCGCTTTGATTTTATTGTAACTTTATAGTACAATTTAAAACAAGGAAGTGATTATATGTCCAAAAATTATTTGCTTGTTTATTCGGAACAACTTGCAACTGATATTGATGAATTATGTTGATGAGTTGTGAGCAAAAAATAAAATTGATATTGTAAATCTTATATATCTTAAGTGGCTAAAAATAAACATCTTAAGTACATTTATGATGATGTTACCTTGTGGTTCAGATTGGGTGAGTATTATATAAATAATGGTGAAATTGAAAAAGGTACGGAATACCTGATTAGGATTTGTGATGAAATCGATAACTACGAGGAATTGTTTGAATTCAGAGGGTTAACTGCTGATTGGCAAAAATTAAAGCCTTTTGTGATTAGTGAAATTAAACCATCTCTCGTTACAATGAATGATTCGGCAGAAGATGAGATTATGGACGGTGATGAACTTCTTGAATTGTTCCTTTAGGAAATGGCATCTGGCGGAATTTACTCATATTTAACTAACTATGGCAACAGGCTCGATGAAACTCTTTTAGTGACAAAAAGCAATGAAATGCCTGTTACGATTGAACTTCTTGAGTTGATAAAAACAAAGTATTTTAAAAATAAAATGCCAAAGAAGCTTGATGGAATACAAGATTTAATTTATGAAAATTATTGGTGGTTCGAGGATGAATATGACAAATATTATTACAAAATTGAAAAAGAGTTATGTTAAAAAATACCGTACACTCCTTAAAGTGTGCGGTATTTTACTTTGAAAATAAATTACTACATTAATGAATAATATTTCTCCTTGCGAACATATTTTCCATATGTTATAATGTAATAAAAATAAATATAATGAATTTCAGGTGATGTTAATGTCCTCAAATGCTACAATTATCGCGCTTTCCGGCAAGGGTGGTGTTGGTAAAACATCGATTTCCGCCGCAATAGTTAAACTTCTTGTTGAAAATTATCCCGACAAGAAAATTCTTGCTATTGACGCAGACCCTGCTGTTGGTCTTTCAACTGCATTGGGTATAGAGGTTAAAACAACTATTGACGATATAAGGAAAGAGATTGTTTCATCTGTTGAAGATGGAGATACAAAAACAGCAATTGAGCTTCTTGGTGATGCAAAATATAAAATTTTCGATGCACTTGTTGAAACTGATGGTTTTGCCTTTATTGCGGTTGGCAGACCCGAAAGTGCAGGTTGTTATTGTAAAATAAATTCATACCTTAAAGAAGTAATTAGTATCCTCTCTGCAGATTTTGATTATGTTGTTATTGATGGTGAAGCGGGTATCGAGCAGATTAACCGTAGAGTTATGGAAAAGGTTACGCATCTACTTCTTATTACTGATGCAAGTAAAAAGGGTACACAGGTAATTTCTACAATTAAATCTGTTGCAGACGAGCTTGTTATGTATCAAAAAATCGGTGCAATTATAAATCGACTTCCGGATGAAAGTGTTATAGAGCATATTAATACAAACGGAATACCTGTTTTATCGTATATAAAGAGTGATAAAAATCTTGTTATATACGATATTGAAGGTAAAAACATTACAAAATTACCTGAGAATTCCGAAATTGTTGAAGGTGCACGCAAAGCTCTTTGCGAATTAGATATTATTTAATTATTTGAGGTTTTATTATGAAAGATTTAAAGTATCTTTATACATTTGAAAAGCTTTTGCAGGAAGCTAATAATGACCTTGTGCAAAAAGCTAAAGACGATGGCGGTATTGCTCTTGGTTATACTTGCTACCACATACCAGAGGTTCTTCTCAACTGTGGTAATTGTTTTTCTGTAAGGCTCAGAGCTCCCCGTACAGGCTCGATGGATATTGCTACATATTATATGAGCAACTTCCTTTGCGGTTATTCAAAAGCAATTTTAGAAAGAGCGATTGAGGGAGGCTATAACTTTCTTAATGCGCTTTTATCCTCTGAAACTTGTTCTGAAATGAACAGAGCGGCAGAGCATTTTGAATTGCTTGATTTAGTTCCGAACGATAAATTTTTCCTCACATTCCTTGATTCTCCTTTTAAAATTGAGGAGCATACAGTCAAGCACTATGTTAAACAGACAAGGATAAAAATTCTTGATATGCTTACATCTGTATATGGCGTTGATACATCTGATGAATCTCTTCTTAAAGCTGTTGAGGAGCATAACGAGGTTTGCCGCCTTATGACAGAAATAGGTGAGTACAGAAAAGAGGATAATCCTCGTATAACAGGCTATGAGTATCATATTCTTAACCTTATTACATACTGTTGCCCTAAGGCTTTGATTCTTCCGATGCTCAGGGAAACTGCTGAAGAATTAAAAACACGTGAGCCTGATTCTAAAAAGAATTTCAGAGCAAAGATTGTTGTTGTAGGCTCTGAAATGGATGACCCTGAATTTACATCACTTATTGAGGATAGTGGTGCTCTTGTTGTTGCAGATAGGTATTGCTTTGGCGCTTTGCCCGGTAGGCAGGAGATTGTAATTAATAAAGATGAAGATGTTTTGACACAGATTTGTAAACATTACCTTAAAACGAGTCAATGCCCTCGTTTTATGAGCCACGAAAAGGTGCAGGAGCGCAGAGACTACATCAAAGCTCTTGTGGATGAATACCACGCAGACGGAGTAATGTATGAACAGCTTAAATTCTGCGAATATTGGGGTTATGAGAGAGCACTTGCATCATATGTTATGAGTAACGATTACGGCGTACCAACCGCCGCTGTAGATAGGCAATATACAGCCTCTGCATCAGGTCAGCTGCGTACACGCGTACAGGCATTTGTTGAAAGTCTTGAAATAAAGAAAATCCAAAAAGAAAAGGCAGGTAAAGAGAATGGCTGATTACGGAAAATTATATAAAGAGCATACAGCCCTTCTCAAGCACAGAGAATGGCGCGGTTTCAAGGATACGATGTATGATTATTATCGTTGGCTTGTTACCTGGAAAGATATGATTAAAATGGTGCTTAAAGCACCTATATCAACTGTTAAGGGCTTGTGGCGTTATCGTTGGATGGCATCATATCTTGCAGCACCATCCTTTATAGATAGGCATGTAGCAGGTCTTCGGGGCCCGCAGCTTCGTATGGCGCATCTGCATTACAATATGATTGTTAAGCATACTACTGATCTTATTAATATTTCTTTCAGGGCAGATGAGAAAATTAATCCGGGAAATAAATTATCCAAACGTATTGTTTTGATGGATGAAATTGTTCCTAACGAAGTATTTACAGGCTTTCCGAATCTTATTCCTGTTCCGTTGCAGACACTCCCTATATTCCTTGCATCAATGGTAGATCAGCAGATTACTCCACCATACCTTGAAGTGACCGAAAGTTTTGGTGTGCCTGCCGATGTTTGCCCATTGCCGAGTGCTGAGGCTGGTGTTGCTATTGAAGACGATTATCCCAAAATGGGTTGCTGTATGATTGGTACAAACATGCCTTGTGATGGTTCTATTATGAACTCCTCGTTCCTTGACAGACGACTTAATTTACCAACACATTTCTTTGGCGTGCCTCTTCGTTACGATGGAGAAGATGTCCAGGAGTATGCTGTAGATGAAATTAAAGCGCTTATCAGCTTTATTGAAAAGCAGACAGGTGAAAAGTTTGATTGGGATGCTTATTTCAAACGAATGAAGCAATATAACGAACAACTTGAATATGAACGTCAAAAGTGGGATATTAATAAAACCCCATATCCGCAGATGACAGGTGCATGCTTCTGGTTATACAGAATCTTTTATTTCAATCTTTCAGGTGGCTCGAATGAAAGATTCCTTAAGGTAGATAAAAAGGTTAATAAAATTATGATGAAGGCATATGAGAAAAGAGTGCCTGTATCCAAAGAAATGCGTCATCGTACAGTTGTTTGGAGTTGTCCGGCAAATTACTACACAAGCTTTGCAAACTGGCTCGAAAACTGTTGGGGTATGAATGTTGTGATGGATATGGAAACTATGATTTCCTACCTCGAAATTAATACCGAAGACAAGGAGCAATCACTTAAAGACCTTGCAAAAACATATCAGCGCTCAATTATGCGTAAGCACACAAAAGGTGGCTACCGCAATGTTGTGGATGAGTTATGGCGTATAGTTGATGAATATAATGCTGATACAGTTATTATGTATGATCAGATTTCATGCAAAGGTATGGATGGTCTTGCGGGTGTATTTGACGACCAGGCTCGTGAGCGCAACATTAATTTTATTTGGGTAAAACAGGATCTTATGGACCCTCGTACTATATCCCGCCGCGATATGCGCGAGCAGGTAAACAAATATATGCAAACAGTTCTTCAGGAAGAGCCGCTTGATGCATCTCTTCTTGATTTTGAAGATGATTTAGCTTGGTAAGGAGATAGATTATGAGATATTTTGGCGGATGTGATGTAGGTTCTACATATACAAAGTGTGTTATTCTTAATGAAAATGGTGAAATTGTTGCTAAGGTGACAAACAGAAGCAAAATCAACCCCGTAGCAAGCGCAGAAATTGCCTTGAATGACGCGGTAGCACAGGTTGAGGGTCTTTCCTCAGCTGAGGATTTAACGTATCTTATAGGTACAGGCTACGGCAGAAACAAGGTGCCATTTGCTGATGAGAATATATCAGAAATCAGCTGTCACGCAATGGGGGTGCACGTAACAAACCCTGAAGTTAAGGCTATTATTGATATTGGTGGCCAGGATGTAAAGGGTATTTCCATTGATACAGATGGTACAGTTAAAAACTTTGCTATGAACGATAAATGTGCCGCAGGTACAGGCAGATTTTACGAAGCAATGGCAAATGCTTTTGAAATGACACTTCCTGAATTTTCAAAGCTTTCCCTTGAGGCAAAAAACACAATTCCAATTACTGCACAGTGTACTGTTTTTGCCGAAAGTGAAGTTATTTCACTTGTTGGTGAGGGTAAGCCTATGGATGAAATTGCCGCAGGTATTCAGCTTGCTGTTGCAAAAAGGTGTTTTGTTATGGCTAAGAAAGCGGGCGCAACTGATAGCATTACGCTTACAGGCGGATGTGCAAAAAACGACGGTTTGAAAAAAGCAATCGAAAAGGTGCTTAAAATTAAGGTTGTTGAACTTTCTACTGACCCACAGCTTATGGGCGCGTTGGGTGCGGCAGAATATGCACGCCAGAAGGGCTTAGCAAGGGAGAATTGAAATGAATGTTTTATTAATTATATTGGCAGTTCTTTTTGCTCTTTTTGTTTTAACCTTTGTTATATATTGGTTTAACCTTGATATGAAGCTTGTACGCAAGGTCTATGATATTCTTCAAAAGCATTATGACAAAATGAAAAAGGATAAAAAGCTGTAATGGATTTTTTTGACTCTCTTATAAACGAAGTTAATTCAACAATTGAAAAAAGTAAAAAATCAGCCTATCGTTTCAATGAATCTGAACGGTGGGCGGATTTAGGTTATAATCAGGTTGTTTTGCAACGTGATACTGCTTTTGAGCTTAACGGCACAGGCTTCAGCCTTGTTACATCAGCTGTTGTTGACGATGCAATTGTTGTAGTGGGTGATGATATTTCGTCAATCTCTTCTTCAACAACTTTCAGTCGTATTGCAATTGTTCAGATTTGCGAAACAGAAGATGCTCAACAGAGCTATGATTTAATTAAAAAGATTGAATTTGTTAAATACCATTGCTTTCCTGATGGTTATATGATGCGCTCTGCTTCATCGTCCTTTAAAGAGAGTGTAAGAGTATCAAAAAGTGCATTGAAAAATGGTCTTAGCTTTGAAAAAATCGGTAATCTTCTTATTTCGGAATATAAAAAAATACCCTCTGTTAAGGGTGTTAAAATGCTGTTTATAACAGATCCAAGCGTTGATTACTCTGTATATAAGCGTATTGCTGAGAAAAACAGAGAAATTACCGAAACGCTAAATAAAGTTATGAATAATCTTGTGTTTGATTGCACTACTTGTAATCTCAAACCCATATGCGATGAGGTTGAGGGTATGAGAGAGTTACATTTTAAATCAGCAAAAAGTGAGATGTAATATGAATAAACAAAATGTGATTTCATTTTTTGATAAGCATGCATCTTCTTGGGATGAAATGAATTTTCATAACGATTCTGTTGTAAAACAGATTCTTGATTTTGCATGTGTCAAAAATGATGTCTCTCTTCTTGATGTTGCATGTGGAACGGGTGTTCTTTTTGATGAGTATATAAAACGCGGTGTTGTGGATTTTACTGCGATTGATATATCACCGGAAATGGTGAAAAAAGCTCGTTCTAAATATGTTGATAAAAATATTCTTTGTGGTGATGCAGAAGAGTATAGCTTTGGTAAACTTTTTGATTGCATTGTTGTTTTTAATGCTTTTCCACACTTTGTTAATCCTCATAAATTACTTGAAAATTTATCTTCTCAATTGCAGACAGGTGGTAGGCTCACCATTTCCCACGGCGCAAGCAGGGAGGATATTATTAAATGTCACTCTGGTGATGCGTTAAATATATCGAACATACTACCCACAGCAGAAGCACTTGCTGAGTTGATGGGGGAATATGTGCTTGTTGATATAGTGATTTCTGATGAAGAGAAATATGTTGTATCAGGATATAAAAAGTGAATATTAAACAATAAAAAAGAAACCCATACAATACAAGATGGATTTCCTTTTTTTATTGGAACAATAGGGCTCGAAAGGCTCAGCCTTTAATTTGTTACGCAAGCACCGGTTATGTTCGGCTTCGCCGAGATAGGTTCGAGCTCTTATTTATCTGCTATATAAAAAACAAGGTACCCACAAAAGTGGATACCTTATTTTGGTGGGAACAATAGGGCTCGAAAGGCTCCGCCTTTAATTTGCTACGCAAACACCGATTATGTTCGGCTTCGCCGAGATAGGTTCGAGCCCTGATATCGTAGCATATAAAACAAGGTACCCACAAAAGTGGATACCTTATTTTGGTGGGAACAATAGGGCTCGAACCTATGACCCTCTGCTTGTAAGGCAGATGCTCTCCCAGCTGAGCTATGCTCCCGAATGCTTGTGTATTATACTATAAGCATTGTGGAAAATCAAGAGGTTTTTGAATTTATTTTTCTAAATATTCAAAAAGATTTTGCAGTTTATTTTCACAATCACTTTTACCTAATGAATATAATGCTTTAATTGTTTTGTGGTTTTTCTCTGTTGCACTGATTTTTATAACACTTGATGGCCTGATAACGAATATTTTACCTTCTTTTTCAAGTTTTTCAATTAATTCATATTGTTCAGAATATATTCTGTTTCTGTTTTTTAGTGTTTCACAAAAGTCAGGATAATCCTTGTAAAAAAACTTTGTTAATTTTATTGTTCCTTTCTTTCTGTATCCGTACGGGCGGGTGAGTATAACAATAATTTTATCATAATCGTTATTTAAACAATATTCAACAGGAACGCTGTCGGCAACACCGCCATCAAGGTATGGAGTGCCGTTAATTAAAACATTTTTTGACACAAAAGGCAAAGAGCCTGACGCCCTTAAATATTCCATACAAGTATAATCTGCGAGGTCGTATATTGATGGATATTCTGCCTTGCCTGTTTTAAGGTTTGTAACAACCGCTCTTAATTCAGTTTCGCAATTTCTGTATGTTTCTAAATCCATCGGATCGAGTTTGTAGGGAAGGTCATTAAAATAAAACTCCTTATCCATCAGGCTACCT
Source organism: Acutalibacteraceae bacterium (assembly GCA_045530855.1). GTDB lineage: Bacteria > Bacillota > Clostridia > Oscillospirales > Acutalibacteraceae > DTU089. The sequence continues at coordinate 68,259 of JAZSCV010000030.1, read as the reverse complement.
GTTTTTAAAACCGAGCGCCATCCTGCAGAGCGTTTATCTGTAGAATACTTTAAATTATACCGCAAAACTCTGCCAGGTTGCTTGGATTTATAATTTATACCAAATAAAATTCCTGCAGAAACGCCAATACATAAATCTGTTTCTATATTGTTTTGCATTAATGAGTCGAGCACACCTGCGCTATATATTGCACGCATTGCACCGCCCTCAAGAATCAGAGCTGTTTTCATTTGATTTTACCTTCTTGATTGTTGTTTCGTTCATTATGAAAAGAAGTGCGCAGAACATCAAAAGAACAAAAGGTGTGATTTTGAATGTTGTTGCTGTGGCAACATAGCCGAAAATCAATTGAACTAAAAACCCTGTGCCGTACGCACCACCCATATGGAAGCCTGTTATATCTGCAGAAAATTTCTTGCCGAAGCGGTCGGGTACGGCATGTAGAATGCTTGGGAATATGGGACCAAAGCCAAAGCCTATGAATAACAAACCAAAGCCTGAATATTGACCGAGTGGTAAAAGCAGGGTAAGAATACCAATTAATGAAATTATAATGCTACTTCTTATGAGTGAATTATCACTAAGCTTTATGGAAACGAAGCCCGAAACCAATCTTCCCAACATAATACCACAGAAATAAAGAGAAATCCATTTTGCAGCAACAGCAGGGTCGTAGTTAAATACATTTACAAGATACGTTGCGCCCCATGTGCCTATTAAAAACTCCATACTACAGTAAAAGCCCTGTGATAAAATACTTGTAATCAAGCCTTTTATTTTAAAAATATTTAACTTTTCTTTTGTTTCGTTATCCTTGGTTTCTTCAATTGCTATAGAATGTTTTTTATCAAAATCAATCCATTTTTTCAAATATATACCAACAACAAGAGCAATTGTAAATTGCATTATTGAAATAATTCTGTATGAGTCACGCCAGGAATTACCTGAATCAAGTACGAACGAAAGAACAAGAGGGCTTATTGTAACACCAAGTCCCCAACAACAGTGCAACCAGCTCATGTGACGTGCTTTGAAGTGAAGAGAAATATAGTTGTTAAGTCCTGTGTCTATTGCACCTGCGCCATAGCTCATAATCACCGTAAACACCATCATCAAAACAATGTTTGGTGAAAAGCTTATACCTAATAGACCGATTGCAGTTAACAAAATGGAAACAATTGTAACTTTAGGAGTGCCGAATTTTCTGAGCACATAACCCGCGATAAAGCTTACACCGCCTGAGCAGACACCTGTTATAATTCCGTAATAGGATGCAAAATTTTCTGCAATTTCCAAATCCTTATGAACAACAGGCCACGCAGCACCGAACATTGAGTCGGGAAGCCCTAAAGAAATAAAAACAATATAAATAATAACAAGTAAAGAAACCATTTTTATTCTCCGTAAACTTTTTGAAGATTATAGCACATAAACATATTAATAACAATAAATGATTTTAAATATTTATTTCTGTTGAAAGATATGTTATTATAAATCCGGGTGATAAAATGATTAAAATTATGTTTGTCTGCCACGGGAACATTTGCCGTAGCCCTATGGCGGAGTTTATATTCAAAAAGATGATTTCTGATATGAATATTCGGGATGATTTTGTTGTGTGCTCAAGTGCTACAAGTACAGAGGAAATATGGAACGGAATCGGCAATCCCGTTTATCCTCCTGCACAACACCAGCTTTCTAAACACAACATAAGCTGCGATGGTAAACGGGCTGTTCAGTTGAAATATGCAGACTATGAAAATTACGATTATTTTGTCGGAATGGATAGCGCAAACATCCGCAATATGCATAGAATATTAAAAGACGATAAAGACTCTAAGATTTATAAGCTAATGGATTTTACAGAGCAGAAGGAGGATGTTGCAGACCCTTGGTACACCGGTGATTTTGAAAAAACATATAAGGATATTTATCTTGGTTGTAAATGCTTTTTGAACTATATTTTGAATAATAGCAGGTGATTATATGCAAATGGTTTTTTTGACCGCGTTAGGTGTTGGCGGAGCTACAATTTTCGGCTCTGTAATTGGCTTTTTGTTTAAAAAAATATCCCACAAATTCAGTGATATTGTGCTTTCCTTTGCAGCCGGTGTTATGCTTGCGGCAGCTGTTCTTGGTTTGATTATTCCCTCTGTGGAATATGGCGGAAAATATGGCATAATTATTACAGTAATCGGCATTTTTTCAGGTGCTGTTTGTCTTAATTTGTTAGATAAATTAGTACCTCATATGCACAAGCTTGTTGGTGTTGATGGTGAAGAGCATAAAAATAATGCGAATCTTAATAAAGTGCTTTTATTTGTTACTGCAATTGCTATTCATAATCTCCCTGAAGGTATTGCGGCAGGTGTTGGCTTTGGTTCAGGTAACGATGCGGAAGCATTACTTATTGCGGGCGGTATTGCCTTGCAGAATATTCCCGAGGGTATGGTTATAATCGCCCCTATGCTTGCGGCAGGAGTATCACCAACACGCACATTTATAAGCGCTTTTATAACAGGTCTTGTTGAGGTTTTCGGTACTCTTTTAGGGTATTTTGCGGTTAGCCTTTCAACTGTAATTCTGCCATTTGCTTTAGCCTTTGCGGGCGGCACAATGCTTTATGTTACAAGTGATGAAATCATTCCTGAAACCCATTCTCACGGAAACGAGCGCGGTGCAACATATGCCTTACTTGTGGGTTTTTGCCTGATGCTTGTATTTGATGTTGTATTAAATTGAATTATGAAATATAGAAAAGTTATTGAAGGTCGTTTTGTTTCAAGACCTAACAGATTTATTGCACATGTTATTGTTGAGGGCAAAGAAGAAATGGTCCATGTAAAGAACACGGGCCGTTGTAAGGAGCTTCTGGTGCCTGATGCAAAGGTATATTTAAGCGTTTCGTATAACCCGGAAAGAAAAACAAAATATGACCTTATAGCTGTTGAAAAACAAACTGAAAATGGTATTTTTTTAATCAATATGGATTCACAGATACCAAACGATGTTGCTGCGGAATGGCTTAAAGATAGTGCAGTTTTTGGTGCAGATTCCGTAATCAGACGAGAATATAAATATAAAAACTCAAGGTTTGATTTTTATATTGAATCCGGTGATGATAAGATATTTTTAGAGGTAAAAGGCGTTACCTTAGAGAATGATGGTGTTGCATCCTTTCCCGATGCACCGACCGAACGTGGCATTAAGCATATAAATGAGCTTGTTTGTGCTATAGACGAGGGATATAAGGCATATATTCTCTTTGTTGTACAAATGAAGGGTGTTAACACCTTAAAACCAAACGATATAACTCACAAAGCCTTCGGTGATGCATTGCGCAAAGCGTATAAATCGGGTGTAAATGTTGTTGCGGTTGACTGCGTGGTTTCTCCCGATGAAATGCAAATAGATAATTATATTCCTGTTGATTTGGATTTTTAAGATAAAACTCTGTATTACAAGTGTTGTCCTGTAATACAGAGTTTTATTATTTGAAAACATATGTTGTAACAGAGTTTGGCTTTAATATTGCACCAAAACAGTTGTTGTCAATTATTTTTTTCGGTAATTCACGCCATTGTTCACCATTTTCAAAACTACCACTTGTTCTGATGGCTTTTACGCTATTAATTAATCTGTTTGTTTCATTAAAATTAAATGTTAATGGTATTTCAATATTCTTATCATTAACTACAACAATTTTTATTTCATTATCGTTAACAGCACATAAGATGTCATCATCAATATGCTGTATTTTATCATTAATATTTATGTACTTACTAAATTGACCCATACAGTAGTATTTTTGTGTTAAATATATTTCTTCTGTATCGTGGTCAGCGAAGGCGAGACCCCAAAAGCCATTAGTTTTATCGGGTATGCCCGAATCCTTGTTACCGCAATATCCGTCTTTGCTTTTGTGGTAATCTATAACTTGCCACAAAACCCACGCAGAGGGGGAAAGGGTGTTTATATCGCTGATGATTTTTTTTGCAAGCCAAAGACCGGCACCCATTTCGGCTGCATCTTCTCCTGCAACATCACCCCAATCGGTTTCGCTCATCCAGAAGTTTCGCTTTTCAGCTTTCATAAGAATCCCTAATTCTTTTGCTTTGTCGGTGCCGTATGTGTGAGTGCTTATTCTGTCAAGAGTATTTTTTACTTCCGGTGAATAGCTTTTATATGATAACAATGCTTTGTCGGTAGCGGTTTCGTCGCTGCCGACTATTTCTATATGCTCTAATCTCTTTTCTTTAATTGCTTTTGCAGTTAAAAGCAGAATTTTGTTCTGACTTTCTCCGCAATCAAAGTGGCAACCTTCTTGCTTTTCACTTAAATAATGCCAATAATCAGTGTTCGGCTCATTCATTGGTGAAATTGAGTCGACCTTGATTTGCAGGGTGTTGTTTATGTACTCGGTAACATCTGCAAGGTAATTTGAAAAAGCCTCGTAACAATCATCACGGAGATTGTTTTTATTGGGATCTTTTCCACCTGAAGAGCAACCGCTTATTGTCATAAAATATGGCGGTGAATTTGAAAACACCTCAACATACGGATGCTCGTTTGCTTCGTAACATGCCTTTAAAACATTCAATTGATTTTTATCTGCATCATATCTGTATTTGTATGAATTTGTCTCATTGTTGTAATAAAGCCAACCTGGGATATTAGAATCTGTACGGGTAATGTGCTTGTGGCTTGGATCATCACCACCGCCTATATTGTACCTCATAATATTCAGATTAAGTCCTTTTTCAGAGAAGAAAAGCTCCGCAGATTTCTGCGTTAAAGCAGGTGAATATCCAACGCGGTTTGCCCACCAACAAAGGCTTGTACCCCAGCCCTGAAATTTACCGTTATTTGTAGTTGAAGGATTATTAAAATTTATTTTTATTTCTTTCATAATAACACCAGCCTTTATTCAATAATAACTGTAAAAATATGTGATTTCAAGTATTTATATTGCAACATAAAAAATTAAGTATTAAAATATGATTGTAATCTTAATTTTTTCTTTACTTTTTTTGAATTTTTTATTGATAAAGGTGTTGTATCTTTGTATCAGGATATAAATCCTGTTTTGGAGGAATGAAAAATGTACCGTGTTCTTGTTTGTGACGATGATAAGGCAATTCTTGATTCTATAAGAATTTACCTTGAAAGCGAGGGGTATGAGGTTTTGACAGCATCAGACGGCATTGAGGCTTTGGAGATTGTAGAAAATAACGAGCTGCATTGCCTTGTGCTTGATATTATGATGCCTCGTTTAGATGGTCTGAGAACCACTTTAAAGATAAGAGAAAAATATAATTTTCCTATTATACTTTTATCTGCAAAGAGTGAGGATACAGATAAAATCACAGGTCTCAGCTTTGGCGGTGATGATTATGTTACAAAGCCGTTTAATCCGTTGGAGCTTGTTGCCCGTGTGCGCTCACAAATAAGAAGATATGTTTCCTTAGGTAGCCTTGTTCACACGGAAAGTACATATGTTACAGGCGGTTTAACCCTTAATACAGATACCAAAGAGGTTGTGGTAGATGGTGAATCTGTTAAGCTGACTGCAAGAGAGTACAGCATACTGGAGTACCTTATGAAGAATATGGGAAGGGTGCTGTCAAGCTCGCAGATTTATGAGGCTGTGTGGGACGAGGTTGCATTTAAAACAGAAAAAACAGTAACGGTACATATTAAAAACATTCGAGAAAAAATAGAGATTAATCCTAAAGAACCTAAATATTTAAAGGTGGTGTGGTGTCTTGGATACAAGGTTGAAAAAATTTAAGTATTCATTATTTACAAAGTTTTTGTGCTGGTTGATTGCCTTATGCACATTTTGTCTGTCTGCTTCATGTATGCTTCAGATATTCATAAATGGCATTGTTGTTGGCTTTGATGATTATTATCTTAATGACAAAGAAATCACATATTTTGAATCCTACGGTTTTCAGAACAGATTTAATCAGGATTTTTCAATCTGCTTTAATCTTTCAACCAATAATGCAGGGAAGCTTACCGAAGGACTGAAAAAGCAGAAGGATACAGTTGTAGAGGATGTTTTACAGAAATTCCTTGATTATAAGGCATCTGTTATAGCATCTGAGCTTCAATATGCTGTGGAAAATTGGGATGACAGCTATTATAACTACGATGGTCAGGTTGATGTTACAATACCCAGTGACTATAACACAAAGGTTTATGTTAATATAACTGACCCTGAAAGCATACAGACAGCCCAAAAAATCCTTGTAAATGCCAAAGGGCAGGAGTTTTTACTGTATGAAAATCTTGTAAGAGATTCTGCTTTTGATCAAAGCTATAATTATTCTGATGTAATTCGTGATGGCGAAACTGAATATGAAATCGTTATTCCTGTTCAGTTGAATTTAACTGAGAGTGAAGCGAAGGAGCACATTTCAAAGGAATATGATGATTTTATACAAAATATAGTAGAAGCAAATTGTACTGTTTCATTAGATAGCCTTGCTCGTCTTGATAGTAGAAAAAATCTTAAGTATTATGTTGTAGATTTGGATGGAGTTGTATATTCAAATATTCAGTCTATACCTAAAAATCTTAAAAATAACGATAGATATATTCTTGCAAATAAGGGCAATTATGATATCAAGGGCTTGGAGCATCCGTTTTTACCTGAAAGCTTTGAAAAGAATAATTACAACGTTTTATGCATGTATTTTGACGAAAGCTTTGCAGCGGATGATGTTTACGGCAGAATGTATAATGTGTTTAAAAATGCAGAAAAGCAGGATGCATACACACTTGCGTTTGTTGTATTGGTATCATTGATTATTTCAATCGTTTTCTTTGCTATCTGGCTGTCACTTGTATGCAGGAAAACAGGTAGCAACAAAGCGGAATTAAATCTTATTTTTAAAATACCTGCCGAAATTCAGATTGCAGTTGTAGGTGGCATCTTATGTGCACTGTATGTTTGCTTGCACGATACACTTCGGTTCGGTACGGACTATTTCGATAACTTTATATTCTTACAGCAATTCAAAATTATTTTCGTTTGTGTTGTATGTATTGTTTGTGTTTTATTGAGTGGTTTAATCTGCTCTTTTGTTAAAGTAAAAAAAGCAGGTAAATCAATTATTAAAGGCTCATTGATTTATAACCTTTTAAGGTTTATTTTTAAAGGGGTTTCATTTGCCTATAGGTTTATTAAAGGCAAAATTACAGAAATATTTGCCTACAAGCCAAAGGTTTTTAAGTACAAGGTTATTTTAAGTATCTTTGTGTATTTTGCCCTGAATCTTTTTATTTCATTTGTACTATATCTTGCGAATTACTTTACTGTTATTGACGGAATATTCAGCTTTATATTGACTTTTATACTTCTGGTGGCATTTAACGGTGTAGTCGGCTATTTTGTTGTTAGATATCTAAATAATCTTGATAAAATCATTATTGCATCGGGCGAACATTCAACAGTAGATTTTGGTGGTAGCAAGGTGGATTCCTCACTTCTGACTCTCGCAGAAAATCTTGAAAATTACAATGATGAATTACAATCTGCAGTTAACGAGGCTGTAAAAAATGAGCAAATGAAAACACAGCTTATAACCAATGTTTCCCACGATTTGAAAACTCCGCTTACATCATTGATTAACTATTCGGATTTGCTTTCTAAGTGCGAAATAAATGACGAAACAGCAGTTGAGTATATTGGTGTTATAAATAACCAATCTGACAAGCTGAAAAGATTAATTGAAGATCTTATTGAAGCCTCAAAGGCATCTACGGGTAATGTTCAGCTTAATAAAATAAAGCTGAGTTTATCAGAGCTTGCGGTACAGGCAATTGTAGAGTTTTCCCCGGATTTTGATAGTAATAAAAACGAAATTAAATTCACAGAGCCCGAAAAAGCGCCTGTTGTTTATGCGGATAGTGTTAAGACATACAGAATAATTTCTAATTTGTTCAGTAATGCGAAAAAATATTCTGCAAAAGGAACAAGGGTTTATGCCTCTGTTTATGAGGACTCTTCGTTTGGTTATTTTGAAATTAAAAACATTTCAAGGGAGCCACTTAATATTTCACCCGAAGCACTGACCGAAAGGTTTGTAAGAGGGGATGAATCAAGAACAAATGAGGGTAACGGACTTGGGCTTTCCATTGCAAAGGATTTGTGTAAATTACAAGGCGGAGAATTGAATATTTCAATCGATGGTGATTTGTTCAAGGCAACTGTTAAGTTACCGAAAAGTTAATAAATATAATTTAATATGACAAAAAGCTCCCTTAAGCAGGGAGCTTTTTATTTCTGGCGGAGATGAAGAGATTTGAAAGGCTTTGCCTTTCACACTCGCAAAGCTCGTTAATCCGATTGTGTTCGGCTTCGCCGAGAAAGAGTTCAAATCTTTTGTTCTACTTTCATTTAAATATAAAAGACCTTGATATTTCTATCAAGATCTTTTCTGGCGGAGATGAAGAGATTTGAACTCTTGCGCCGTTGTTCACGACCTACCGCATTTCGAGTGCGGACCCTTCAGCCTCTTGGGTACATCTCCGTGTATTGAAAAATTAACTTCATTATTCTATCAAAACATTTGCTATATGTCAAGAAAATGCAATATAAAATACATAAGGTTACAATATATTACATTATAATGTGATTTGTTGACTTTTGCTTGCCAAAATGATAGTATTAAAGTGTTATGATGCGATAAGAATGAGGTGGTATCGTGGAAAACAACTCAGTTATATTTTTTACAGATTCAAAAGAAAAGCATAGCCGTTTAATTGAAATGCTTGACTTGAATTCTAATTTAAGTCTTTGTACATATTCTTCCGATTCGTGGACGGATATTGATTTTTATTCAAACAAAAATGTTGCTTTTGTTTTTGATGAAATTCCACATACAAAGGAGTCTACCTGGATTCTTTCAAAATTATCTGATGCAGGTTTGTTTGCGGAAGTGCCTGTTTTATTTACAACCTTTAATGCAATGTACGAATTTGAAGAGTCGGGCTTCGCATCTTTTGCTTATGATGTTTTCCCTGACCCTTTCGATTACGAGCTTGCCTACAGGCGCTTGCAGAACATATCTGAAATACGTCAGTTAAAATTCCAGATATACAACCTTTCACAGATTCACACAAAACGGATACTTAATCAGGCAAACAAGCTCAAAGAGCAGGGTGCTAAGATGCAGTCTATCAACTATGAGCTTGTTGAGCTTCTTGTTGCCGCTATTGAAAGCCGCGATCTTGAATCAGGTCAACACATCAAAAGAATCCGTTTCTTCACAAAAGCTTTGGTTGATGCTGTTATGGAGCTTTGCCCTGAGTACAAAATATCCAAAGAGCAGGCAGAGTATATTTATTATGCATCATCTGTTCACGATATCGGTAAAATTGCTATTCCTGATGCAATTATGCTTAAACCCGGCAGGCTAAACGAGGATGAACTCGAGGTAATGAAAACCCACACCACCCGTGGTAACGCATTACTTAATATGCTTGATGATATCGATGCCGATAATCAATATTTTAAATATTGTCAGGAAATTTGCCTTTACCACCACGAGCGCTGGGATGGTAGGGGATATCCTGAGGGTCTCGTTGGTGACGAAACACCGATTTCTGCCCAGATAGTTGCTATATGCGACTGCTACGATGCTCTTACAAGCCACAGGCCATATAAATCTGCACTTACCCACGAGGATGCTGTTGATTTGATTCTTGCAGGGGGTTGCGGTGAGTTTTCACCTAAGCTCCTTAAGTGCTTTGAGAAGGTTCTTCCTGAATTCGCAAGAATTGAGAGTGAATTTAAAAGCGAAATGCCCAAGCCTGTGGACGAAAAGCTTGTTCAGCTTTCACAGCAGGAGCAGGAAGAAAAGGTTGTTGAGGTCAGCTGGTTCTCAGAGTGTGAGGAGGCTGTTCTTGCAGGCCACGATATTATTTTTGAGGCTAACATAAAAAAAGGCTATTTTAATGTCGTGCGAGGTGAGTGGACCTGGCTTCTTCCATATGTTCCTAAGAATTTTACAGAAGCTATTGCGCAGTGCTTGAAGATTTGTCATCCTGCCGATGCCGCAAGGTTTGCCGCTAAGGTTAATCTGGATGCCTTTGCTGAGCTTTGCAGGTCAGGTAAACGCAAAACCCGTGTTGAATTTCGTGTTATTCGTGAGGGTGTTGAGTACCTTGCTGTTGGCTTCATAATTTTCGTTCCAGATGAAGATGGCGAGCTTGTTGGTCTCAACGGTGTTTTCAATATATACGATAACGATGAAATTCTTGGTGATATCAAACGTGGCTTTGGTGTTACAGACTCATTAACAGGCCTGCCTTTGCAGAAGCAGTTTGAGGTAGATGTTAATTCTTATCTTAAAGACAATCCGCAATCAAAAAATCTGTTTATTCATATTGATATTGACAATATGAGCACCTGTAATAATATTTTTGGTTACGAATACGGCAACGTTCTTATAAAAGAATTTGCTTCAAAAATCAGAAATATTTCAAGTAAGGATAAAATAGTCGGTAAAGCCGCATCAGATAAATTCTATTTATTTGTAAAAGATGTTAAAAATCAGGCCGAGGTTGCTGTTTTTGTTGAAAATCTTCATAATCTGTTGAAAAAACCGTACAAAACAGCTGCAGAATCAGGTGTGTTTACTGCATCTTTGGGTATTGCAAGGTATCCTAATGATGGTAAAGATTTCAAAGGCTTGTCAATTGCGTCTGAATATGCCGCAAAAACTGCAAAAGTGAATGGCGTAAGCTCCTATGCATTCTTTAATTCAACAATGCAGAACCTTGCTTCATTTAATATTAATGATGATTCCTTTAATAAAAATAGAGATACTGATGATTTTGAGCGCAAATTCATTCCTGTTGTTGATACTAAAACAAACGAGCTTATTTGCTATGACTATATTCCGTATTATTCTTCAGGCATTATTTCTCCCGAAACCTTCTATGAAATAAGTAAGGATGATAAAAATGCAAAAAATCTTAGCATTGTTTCTATAAAGAGCTTGTTATATATGCTTATAAGCTTAAAAAAATCAGGCAGAGAAATTCCGCGTATTTCTATTTATACAACATTCAGAAGCAGTGATTTGGCAACTCTTTTACAGGAGCTTAAGACTTTTAAAGAGGAAAACGATTGTACAGGTATAGATTTAGCTATTCTCATTCCTCAGAATGTTCTTGATGAGATAAATGTTGGTAAATTGAAGAATATATCAGATTTCATTCATAAATTAGGCTTTAGCTTAGGCGTATATCTTCTTGGTTCAAAGTACATTCATAACTACTGCCACACATATGATGTTTTTGACAGATATGTTGTTAAGTCTGAATACATCGCACATGCCATATGTTCAAATGGTAATATTAAGTATTGTGCCGATACATTAGCTATTCTTAAAAAGTTTGTTAAAGACCTTACGGTGCCTTGTGAAATAACAGAATATGAGAAAAAGCTTTTCTACAAAGGTGGTTTCTACGAGTTTTCACATAACGATGCACCCGTTGAGGGCTTTGAGGCAATGCTTAACGATTATGCAAGTCGCCGTAAAAAAGAACTTAAAGCCACAGACGGCAAAGCTACTGCTGTTATTGAGCTTGACCCTTCTGTTGCGTTTTACGATATACTTAACAGTGGTCTTATATGGATTGTTTATGATATTGCAAATCACAGAATAAGCATAACACCCAATGCTTCAGATGTTTTAGGTTACGATATTTTTGGGCTTCCTGAGGGTGAAGGTCTTTCATCGCTTATAAAGTGTATACATCCTGAAGATGTTCAGTCTATTATGGAAAAAATGTCTCAGGTTAAGGTTAATCTGCATCTTACATTTTTTGATATGCGTGTGGCAACCGGTCCGGATAGAGATGTTTATAAAACCTTTAACACATCGGTTATCTGTACTGTTGATGAGAATGGCTCACCGGTACGCTTCCAAATTACCTTAAGCGAGAAATCAGAGTAATTCTTTAAATTCCTCAAGTATTCTTTTTTCTATTCTTGATACATAGGAGCGGGAGATGTTCATAAGCCTTGCTACATCCCGTTGTGTCATTGGTGGTGCTCCGTTTAAACCATAACGCAGAATTATTATGGTTTTATCTCTGCCCTCTGGCATTGCCTTAAGTATTTTTGTTAGTTTAATGAGCTTATTTTTGGTGTCTATATCATCGATAATTGTGTCATCAACGGCAATTATATCCATCAATGTAAGAACATTTCCTTCGCTGTCTGTATCAATAGGCTCGTCAAAGGATATTTCTCCGTTTTGCTTTTTGCTACCACGGAAATACATTAAGATTTCATTTTCAATACATCGGGCGCAATATGTTGCAAGCTTAACATTTTTATCGGGCTTAAAGCTGTTTATACCCTTTATTAAGCCGATTGTACCGATTGAAATTAAATCATCCTGGTCAACATTTTGTGTATAGTATTTTTTTACAACATGTGCCACTAAACGCAGATTGTGTTTTATGAGAAGTGCTTTTGCTTCTTCATCCCCCTGAGTAAGCTTTTCGATGGCCTCCTTTTCCACGGCTTTTGATAATGGCTTCGGGAATAAATCTGTGTCTGTTATGTGTAAAATTAAGTATATAGCGTTACTTAAAAGTTCGAGTATATTCATAAAATCACCCCGTTTTTTTATAAATATATTCAAACTATTTTCGGATTTGCAAGTCCGTTATAAATTGTGAGGTATTATGAAAAAGATTGAACAATATCGCAACACTGTGCGAGGAACGGCAATTACTTTGTTTTGCGTTGCTTCATCAATTGCATATTTTTTAATATGGGATGCAATTTATAATCCGCAGTTTGAACATTCCTTCTACGGCAAGGGTAAAATATTTATTTTCGGCATATATTTTGTTGTTATGTTTGTAACGAGTCTTATAATGGGCTTGTTCAGAATAGAGGAACTGCGAAAAATTGAAATAATTTTTTATGAAATAATTGCGCTGTTGTTTACAAATGGTATTGCATATGCACAGATATGTCTTATTCAGGCTGTAATTGCGCCAATAACAGGTATGCTGTTAATACTACTTACGCAGATTGTGCTCCTTGTAGGGTGGACCTTTCTTTCCACGTTTGTTGTGCGCAAGCTCAATCCGCCTGAAAAGCTTGTTATTGTTTATGGTAGCCATTTAGCTACAGAAATTGTTTTCAAAATGAGCAAGCTGGAGAATAAATTCCTTATTTCTGAATCAGTTAATGTTGACGAGGGCTTTGATAAGATTTCACAATGTATAGACCGCTTTGAGGGTGTTATTATTTGTGATGTTCCTGCAAGGCTAAGGAATGATATTCTTAAATATTGTTATCAGCAAAACAAAAATGCCTATGTTATTCCTAAGATTTCGGATATTCTCATCCGCAGTGGTGCAGATATAACATACTTTGATTCACCAATTATAAAATGCTCTTCAAGTGGTCTTACAGTTGAACAGCGCGCGGTTAAAAGATTTATTGATATTTTAGTTTCCCTTGTTGCCATAATTGTTCTTTCGCCTGTGCTTCTTTGCGTTGCTGTTGCTGTTAAGCTTTATGATGGCGGTCCTGTTTTGTATAAGCAGAAAAGATGCACAAAGGATTTAAAAACCTTTGATATTTTAAAATTCAGAAGTATGGTTGTTGATGCTGAGCGAGATGGACCACAGCCTGCTGTTGATAACGACAGAAGAATCACACCTGTTGGTAAGGTTATCCGTAGCTTCAGGTTAGATGAGCTTCCGCAATTATTTAATATTTTAAAGGGTGATATGTCACTTGTCGGTCCAAGACCTGAACGAATTGAGCACGTTGCAGAGTATTCTGAGCAAATTCCCGAATTTGTTAACAGATACAAGGTTAAGGGCGGTCTTACAGGCTACGCACAGGTATTTGGTAAATACAATACTTCTGCATATAACAAATTGAAAATGGATTTGATTTACATTCAGAACTACTCCTTGTTCCTTGATTTTAAATTGATTCTTATGACTTTTAAAATCTTATTTAAAAAAGAGAGCACACAAGGCTTTGATGTAAAAAGAAAAAATCGTAAATAAAGGATAAAAACAATGAATTTATATTATATGATTCTTGCAGGTGGGGTAGGGTCAAGAATGAATTCCCCTGAATTGCCTAAACAGTTTCTTAAGGTTGATAATGTTCCTATCCTTGTAAGGACGATACAAAATTTTGAGGATTTCGGCTCCTTTATGGCAGGTGTTGTTTGTTGCCCTGTTGATTGGGTAGAATATACAAAGGCAACCTTGCTTGAATACGGCATTTCGATGGATAATGTATCTGTTATTCCGGGTGGTAAAAACAGAAACAACTCTGTTAAAAACGGGTGCCGTTTCTTATCTGAACAGTTTAAGATTAACGAGGATGATGTGATACTTACTCACGATGCTGTAAGGCCATTTATTGATGCGCGTATTATTAAAGATAATATCGAGGCTGTAAAGACGGATGGCGCTTGCACAACTGTAATGCCTGTGTATGATTCTATAATGAGAAGCACAACAGGTAAGTATTTTACAGAGCACCTTCACAGGGCTGAGCTTTACAGGGTGCAGACTCCACAGAGCTTTAAGCTTTATGAACTGAACAGTCTTATTAACTCCCTTTCTGAAAGTGAGCTCGCAGAATATACGGATGTGGCATCCATATTTTCAGACCGTGGCTACAGAGTAGCTTTAGTTGAAGGTGCAGATGTAAATATAAAATTAACAACACCTTTTGATATGGCTGTTGCGGAGACTGTTGTTACAAATTTACCTTGAATTTAATTATTGTTTTCAGTAGTACTTATTGAATTTCAATATTAATTATACATTGTATTTTTTACACATAAGGAGGATTCCTGATGAAAGAAAAACCTATGGCAAACGCAAACAAAACACCTAAAAAGCCCAAAAAGGTGAAGAAAGAGCACCCGGTGTTAAAGATGATCTTTCGTATATCCTTTGTTGTTTGCAGTATAGCGCTTATTTGTGCAACTATTGCCGTTACTTATGTATACAACTTTGCGGTTGAGTATGTTGAGGGTGGCAAAAAGGTTGACCTTGATGTGTACAAGGCAAACCAGGCACAGACGAGTATTATCTATGCATACGATTCAAACAAGGAGTTAGTTGAGCTTTTGCGCTTGCATGGTGCAGAAAACCGCGTTTGGATTGAGTATGACGATATTCCGCAGGATATGATTGATGCCTTTCGCGACCTTGAGGATAAGCGATTCGAGGAGCATCAGGGTGTTGACTGGTATGGTACTGTTCTTGGCGTTGTTGGTTCAGGTTTTGAGCGTGGTGCTTCCACAATCACTCAGCAGCTTATCAAGAACGTTACAAAGGAAAATGGTAGAACAGTTTCCCGTAAATTCTACGAGATTTTAAATGCCCTTAATGTTGAGCGCTTTTACCACAAAAAAACAATAATGGAATTCTACCTTAACACAATTTACCTTGGTAACGGCTGTTATGGTATCAAAACTGCGGCAGAGGTATACTTCGGTAAAAATGTTGAAGACCTTAATGCGGCTGAGTGTGCAACAATTGCCTCAATTACAAAGGCTCCTGCTACATTTGACCCACTTACTGATGATGGTCTTGATGCTCTTCTTGAAAAGGATGAAAAGGGTAATATGGGCAGACAGAGATATTGCCTTACCTGTATGCGTGATAACGGCTCTATTACTCAGAAGGAATATGAGGAAGCCCTTGATTTTGAGCTTGTTTTTACCAATAGTGATAACTACAAGGGTAGCCAGGTTACTGAGGATGAAGAGGATACCGAAGATAAAGAGTACACAGAAGACGATGTAAAAATCAGTGATACAAAGGATGATGGCAAATCATCATATTATGTTGAGTATGTAATTGACCAGGTTATTGAGGATTTAATGGCTGAGTATGATTTAACATACAACGATGCATGGCGTAAGGTTTTCTTCGGCGGTCTCAGAATTTATACTGCTGTTGACCTTGATGTGCAGAAAAAGGCAGAGGATGTTTTCGTTAACAGAAAAACTATGCCGGATGTTGAAGATACAGAGGAAAATCCCGCTCCACAGGCGGCTATGACAATTATGGACTATAACGGCAGAGTTATTGCGATGGTTGGTGGTGCAGGCGAAAAGGAAAGCTTCCGCGGACTTAACCGTGCTTGTAATTCTCCGCGTCAGCCCGGTTCATCAATTAAGCCACTTTCCGTTTATACTCCTGCTGTTGAGAATAACTTTGTTACCTGGTCCACAATGGTGCAGAACTACGGTATCAGAATGGGTTCATCCCGTTGGCCTGTAAACTATGGTGGTAACGCAGGCTCACCAAACAGCTTTATTACTGTTCAGTATGCGCTTCAGCAGTCACATAACACAGTTCCTGCGCAGATTGTTCGTCAGTTAGGTATTTCTCCTTGCTTTGATTTCCTTGTTGATGATTTACACTTCTCGCACCTTGTTACAGATGAAGAAGACCCTAACTACGATGGTAACTATTCTTCAATTTGTGTTGGTGGTATGAGTGAGGGTGTTACAACCCTTGAAATGGCTGCGGCATACGCTATTTTTGGTAACAATGGCTATTACTACAAGCCGTATTCATATTATAAGGTTACAAATAACGATGGTAGCGAAATAATTCTTTCAGCCGGTGACGAGGAAGGTGACCAGGTTGTTTCTGAAAGAACAGCAGGTGTTATGAGAGAATTGCTTGCAACTGTTTCCTCAAGAGGTACAGGTAGCGGTTATACTGTAAGAGGCTTTGAAAATTTCAGTAAAACAGGTACCACAACCGATGAATACGACCGTTGGTATGTTGGTGGTACACCATACTATGTTGCTGCTTGCTGGTACGGCTACGATATTCCGGAATCTATTGATAATTCTTCCGGTAACCCCGCAGGTAAGCTTTACAGAGAGGTTATGAATTCTGCCCACGAGGGTCTTGATGACTTGTCTTTCCCAAGTGCAAGCGGTGTTGTTTCAAGAAGGTTCTGCCTTATTTCAGGTGATATTGCTTCAGAAAGCTGTGGTTCTACATCATACGGCTACTATAAGAGCAACAATATTCCGTCTAAATGTAGAGGTTGTGCTCTAAGAAACCATATCGGTCAGGAGGTTCCTGATGTTATTACAACCACAACAACAGAGCCATCTACAACCGAAACAACTAAGCCTAAGCCAACAACCACAAAGCCGAAGCCTACTGTTCCGCCTGAAAAAACTACAAAGCCTGAAAAGACTACAAAACCCGAAAAAACAACTAAACCAGAAAAGACCACAAAGCCTACAACAACCAAGCCTACGGAAAAACCATTTGTGCCGCCATCAGAGGACGTTGATGCATAGGCTTGCGCTGTAGCAGGGATTTTGTGCAACTAAAATAAAATATAGTGGCTGATAAAATCTATCAGCCACTTTTGAGGTATTATATGATAATAATGTCTGTTGATTACGGTGATAAAAGAACCGGAATAGCAGTTTGCGATAAGCTTGAAATGTTAGCATCTCCTGTTGGTGTTCTTGTTGAATGGAATGCCGAAACCCTTGCAGATAAAATTGTTTCTCTGGCTAATGAAAAAAAGGCGGAAACAATTGTTGTGGGCTTGCCCAAAAACATGGATGGCTCTAAGGGATTCAGGGCAGATGCTTGTGAACAGTTAGGTGAATTGATTAAAGTGAGAACGGGAATTCCCGTTATGTTCTGGGATGAAAGGTTAACAACAGTTTCTGCCCACAGAATTTTAAGTGATAATAATGTACGCGGTAAAAAGAGAAAGGCAGTTGTTGACTCTGTTGCCGCAGAAATAATTTTACAAGATTATATTGATTACAGAAAGAATAGATAATGATGCTTCAAAAGGATTTATTTCCTGTGAAAAACAAAAAAAGTACAACAGTTACCCATACTATTAATAATATAGATACAGCCTTATATACTGCAGAATATATTCTATGCAAAGCACTTGATATTGGTGAAAGTATTTTAAAGTGTGGCGGTGAGCCTCACAGAATTGAAGATACTGTTACAAGAATATGCTCTTCGTATGGTGCTGTTCATACAGATGTTTTTGCTTTGCCCTCTATGGTTATGGCAGGGGTCAGAATGGCTGACGGAACAACCGCTTCACAGGTAAGACGCGTTTATAAAACCGCAAATAATATGTATAGGCTTGATAAGATAAATAATCTTTCAAGAAAGGTTTGTAGCGGTACTGTTTCTCTTGAAGAGATTGACAGTGAGCTTATTGAAATTAATACATCTAAGCCCTTTAACAGATTCTGGGCGTTACTTGGCGGCACAATTGCCGCAGGTGGATTTGCTGTTTTCTTTGGAGGAGATTTAACTGATGCTTTAGCCGCCGCTGTTGCAGGCTTTGTTGTATCTGCCCTTAATCTTCACAAAATAAAGTTCGGCACTCAGATGCTTTACACAGTTGTTGTTTCCTTTATTGGTGCGCTTACAGGCTTGTTTGTTCACCGCCTTGGGTTAGGAAACAATATAGACTCAATAATGATTGGTACAATTATGCTTGTTATACCCGGTCTTTCTTTTGGTAATGCCGTTAGAGACTTGATTTTTGGTGATACTGTTTCAGGCATTATCCAATTGGTGCAGGCTGTAATGACTGCTGTTATGGTTGCATTTGGCTTTATTGTTGCAATTATTGTTTTCGGAGGTGTTGCTGTATGATGCCGATTGTTATACAAATAGTTGCAGGTGTAGTAGGTACAGTTGGCTTTGCAATACTTTTTCGTTTAAAACCCTTGCATTGCCTTTATGCAGGTGTAGTAGGTCTTTTTGTCTGCATAGTCTATTGTGTACTTGATGCTGTTACTCAGGACCCTTTTATTTCTAACTTTATCGGTGCATTTGTTTGTGCTGTTTTTTCAGACGTGTTTGCAAGAATTGCAAAGGCTCCTGCAACAGTGTTTATTTTACCGGGTATTATAACTCTTGTGCCGGGTAGAACATTGTACTATGCAATGAGTAATCTCCTAAATGATAAATATGTTGAAGCAGGTCAGTTTTTGCTTACAACCGTAACTGTTGCCGTTGCAATAGGTGGTGGGCTTATTGCCGCCTCTGTTCTCAGGTTGATTGTTTCAAAATTAATTGAGAATGTAAAGCGAAAAGTAAAAAAATAACCTTTTTCTATTTATGGGGGAGTTGGTATTTTGAAACGATTAATGGCATTGATTTTTGCATTAACACTTATTGTGTGCAATTTCAATATAGTGTCTGTTGCATCTTACGATGAAACGGACTGTGTATCTTTAGATAAATTCACAGGCTCCTTTGTTGAACTGGTTGAAAATGCAGAGTTTATTGTATCAGATAAAGATGAAGAGTACCTCGGCTCTGCTGATGTTATTGCAGATGATGAAGCAATAGACGATGCCCAAAATACAGAAAAAAACGAAACAACAGAAACACCCAAAGGTGCCACAAACAGATTGATTGTAAAATCAACAGAAAAACTTCCTGCACTTGATTCTGTTGGTTATGTGTATGGCTATAATGATTTACATATTCTGCAGTTTGATAACAGAGAATCATTCCAAAAGGCATACGAATACTATGGTTCGCTTAAATGTGTCGAATATGTTGAGGAAGACTTATACTTGACAGAGGCTGTTGTGGATGATGGTATTGTTTTCGAAAGTGCAGTTGAGTACCCAACAATTGTGCAATCTAATCTGTTTGGTTATTCCACCGCAAAAAAGAATTCAGATGGAAACAAGGTTAATATCGGTGTAATAGACTCAGGTGTACAGCACGACCACGAATTTTTGGCAGGCAGGGTAGTTGATACAGGCTTTAACAGTATAAGTGACAACGGTACCGCCTACGATGACAGAGGTCATGGTACACATGTTGCAGGTATTATTGTTGCAAATACACTTTCCAATGTAACTGTTTATGCATACAAAGCCCTTAACTCAAAGGGTTCGGGCACAGCCGCTCAGGTTTCATTGGCAATTGATGCTGCCATTGAGGATAATATGGATGTTATTAACCTTAGTGTGCAGATGCAGGGATCAAGCGATACCTTACACGATGCTGTTAAAAGACCATATAATGCAGGTTTGGTTGTTGTTGCCGCCGCAGGTAATGCAGGCGTTGATTTTGCTGTTTCGTTGTATTCCCCGGGTTGCTTTGAGGAGGTAATATCTGTAATGTCCTGCTCAAATCAAAGAAGAATATCAACCTTTTCGAACTACGGAAAAATATGTGATTTTGCCGCTCCCGGTGAAAATATATTAAGCACATATTTGAATAATACATACAAAATGACTTCCGGTACATCTATGGCATCGCCATTTATATGTGCCGCAGTTTCCTATGAGCTTGCTAAGAATAATAATCTCACAACCGAAGAGGTTTGCGAGGCTCTTAAAAGTAAATCGCAGAAATGCTATGGTGAAATTTCAGGTGATTGCGTTTACCCGGATACTAAAGTGGATATAACAGGTGTGTCGGGCTCTCCGGTTTTTGAGTTTGATTCCTGTAGATTTGCAGGGTCAATGCTGGTTACCATTTCTTGCCCAACAGAAAATTCGACAATATTTTATTCCCTTAACGGTGAAACGTACAGAGAATACAAAGAGCCTGTTTATATTACATCTACATCAACTATTTCTGCATTTTCAATTACAGATACCTTGAATTTAAGCGGTATAGTTACCAAAACCTATACCTGCGTAACAACAAATATAGATGAATTTGTTGTTGACGATAACAATAATCTTATTGCATATAACGGCACAGCAGACTATGTGTATGTTCCCGCACACATTAATTCAAAGTATTTGACAGGTGTTGTTCGTTCAGCCTTTTCGGGCAATACTACCGTTAAAGATATTGTTTTTGAAAATAGCGTTACCCATATATATGATGGCGCGTTTATGGGATGTACTGCACTGAAAAGTATTACAGCAGATAATGTTAACTACATTGGCGCAGATGCATTTAATGGTTGCTCAGCCTTAGTTAAAGCTGATATGTTTAACACCACATATATAGGTGATAGGGCATTTATGAATTGTAGCTCTATACAGAAAATATATTCAGAGAATGCAGAAAATATAGGTGAAAATGCATTGGTTGGTTGTAAATCCCTTGCGGTTTTTTCGTCAAACTACATTACACAGTTTGATTTATCAATGTTTGATGGCTGTGTGGGTATGCAAAGCATTTTACTTGATAAGATTTCGGCTCTCCCCGATTTAGGTGAAGCTCAATCAATTGCTGAATGTATGCCATGTTTACAATCTGTGAGCTTTAATAAGGTTACAGAAGTGCCTGAAAACTATTTCAAAGGCTGTTCCACCCTTGCACAGGTAAATTTTCAAAGTGCTGTTTCTATAGGTGATTATGCTTTTTGTGACACGGCTTTGAATGTTTGTAATGCAGATGAGGTAACAACAATAGGTGCGCATGCTTTTGAAAATACAAGCGTTGACAAGGTGGATTATCTTAAGCTTATAAGCATTGGCGATTGCGCATTTTATAATTGTCAATCAATAACAGAGGTTTCATTACCGAGCCTTACCACTTTGGGTGAAAGCGCATTTTATAATTGTACATCGATTAAAATTGTTTCTTTGAATAAAGTTACAGGTATTTCTGCGAATGCTTTTTACAATAATACAGCTTTAGAAAATATTGCAGTGTCTTCTGCTTGTAAATCTGTTGGTGATCAGTCTTTCATGGATTGTTTAAAGCTTGAAAAAACTAATTTTTCAAAAGGTATTGCAATAGGTGACAGGGCGTTTTATGGTTGTTCATTGCTTTATCAATTTGATTTGTTTGATCCGTCTGCTATTGGTTCCCAGGCTTTTACAGGCACCAAAGAGCATACATTTGAAAGATTTACCTTTAAAAATTTAACATACGTTGCTGAAAATGCCTTTGACGGATTAACAATCAACTCGTTGATTTTGGAAAATGTTGTGGAGCTTAATGATATTCCCGAAAACTGCATTACTCTTGTGGGTAAAAAAGCTACAATTTGCAATATTCCAACAAATAGGGGAACGGCTGTTGTGTATTCTCCTGCAGGTACATATTGTTCTGAATATTGCATAGAAAACGCCATCAATTATGTTGAATATAATGCAAGTACAGCAATACTTGAACAACCGCGATTTATCAAAGTGAACAAAAGTAATTATATTTATTTTAACGTTATTGGCTTTAATATCGTGATGGATTTATATGGTTGTAAATATAATACTGATATTACAAACCTTTATCCGGAGGGTTATTCGAGTACCGGCGGAGTCAAAACATATGGGTATAATACGTATTATCCATATTATGGATATAGATCTCAATACTATTATTTTGTTTTAACAAGCAAGTATTCTGATGGTTCTGCTGTATTCTCTACCTTCAGGAGTGATTTCACTGAAAACCCGGATTACCTTCCCGGTGTTGATTTTCAGATTAAAGATACTGCAACAGTATGTAAAGAAAAACAAATTAATGGTGTTAATACTTCAGTATTTATAACAAAGAAAAGCTCTGTTGAAGAGTGCCTTTCAACAATATCTGTTACAAACGGAACAATAAGTGTAAGCCCTTCGATGACATATAATGGTTTCAAAATGTATGGCACAGGCTCTGTTGTAACCTTTTATAACATAAGAGGAGAGGTTCACGCCCAATATCCGATTATTGTATGTGGTGATATTAACAGTGATGGTGTAGTTGATGCTATAGATTGTTCCGTTTTAGCTGATTTTATGTACTCTAAAGGCAATTTCAAAGACGATATGTGTAAGTTGGCGGGTGATTATAACGGTGACAATAGCATTAATGTCGTCGATTACCAATATGTTGTAAATAATTCTATTCTGTAGTTTTTCTGTAATAAATTATATAAAACCCTCTGTGATATTTCACTCACAGAGGGTTTTCTTAATACATTGAGTATTTTATTGTAGTATATTTACTTACTCAGATTTTAAGGCTATTAATAAGTGCTTCGCAATCTGCCTGGTCCATAATTTTTGGAACAGGGTAGAGTGGGTTGCCTTCCTTTAATGCACGCTCTGCAATAAGCGGAATATCTTCGTCCTTAATCTGCTCAAAGCCTGTTGGGATATTCATTTTTGCATTTAATTCGCGGATAGCCGCAATAAAGCGCTTTGCCTTTTCTCTGTCACCCTGTGCAGGGCCTGAAACACCTGCAATATCGCTGAGCTCAGCAAGTCTCTTGTACGCTGTTTCGCCAAAGTAATCAAGCACATATGGAAGAATAACAGCATTTGCAAGGCCATGTGGAATACCATACATACCGCCTAAGTTATGGGCAATTGCGTGAACATAACCAACATAAGCTCTTGTAAATGCAAGGCCTGCGTGGAAAGAGCCAACAAGCATATTTTCGCGTGCTTCAACATCCTTACCATTTTCGTAAACCTTTTCGATGTTTTCGAAAATTAGCTTTGTTGCAATTCTTGCATCCTCAAATGTCTGCTTTGTGTTACTGCCGCCAATGTATGCCTCAACTGCGTGAGTAAGGGCATCCATACCTGTTGTTGAGGTAATGTGTGGTGGAAGTCCAAGAGTTAATTCGGGGTCAAGAATAGCATATTTTGGGCGGAGAGATGGGTCATTGATTGCATTCTTCTCGTGTGTGTCAGGGTTAGAAATAACTGCGGCAATTGTTGTTTCTGAGCCTGTACCTGCTGTGGTAGGAACAGCAAAGAACGGTGGAAGCTTTTTAAGAATCTTAAGAAGTCCGCGCATCTGTGATGGTGTTTTGTTAGGCTTAACAACTCTTGCGGCTGTAACCTTTGCGCAGTCCATTGGTGAACCACCGCCGAAAGCAATAAAGCCCTGGCAATTATTCTCTTTATAAATTTTAAGAGCATCCTCAACATTGTAGATTGTTGGGTTTGGCTGTACCTCGTCATAAACGGAGTATTTGATGCCTTCCTTTTCAAGTCCTTCAAAAAGACCGTCTAAAAGGTGGAGGCTCATAAGACCTTTGTCTGTAACAATAAGAACATTGTCAAGACCTTCATTTTTTACAAGCTCAGGTAATTTTTTAACTGCGCCTGCGCCTTTAACAACCTGTGGTGGTGTCCAATCAAGGAAATTAACGGAAACCTTCATTACCTTCTGGAATGTTCTGCAATAAGCTTTATTAAGTGTGCTCATTATATATTCCTCCGTTTATTTTATAATTTTATGGAAAACTTTCTTTCCCTTTTTAACAATTATGTAGCCCTTTTCGAAATCTGCAAGGGGAATAATGTGGTGTGGTGATGTAATCTTAACATCATCAACACTAACACCGCCCTGCTCAATAAGGCGCCTTGCTTCACCTCTGGATGCGCAAAGAGATGCCTTAATCATTGCATCAATAATGTTGATGCCTTCCTCTGTGAAATCTGAATCATCAAGCTGAGTTGATGGCATATTGTCTGAATTACCTGCACCTGCAAAAACAGCCTTTGCGGCTTCCTGAGCCTTGTTTGCTTCATCCTCACCATGTACAAGTGCTGTAAGCTCCCAAGCAAGAATTTCCTTTGCCTTGTTAAGCTCTGCACCTTCCCATTTATCCATTTCGTCTATCTGTTCAAGTGGAAGGAATGTAAGCATACGGATGCATTTAAGAACATCTCCATCGCCAACATTACGCCAATACTGATAGAAATCATATGGTGATGTTTTGTTAGCATCAAGCCAAACAGCATTACCTGCTGTTTTACCCATCTTCTTGCCCTGAGAGTCTGTGAGGAGGGTAATTGTCATTGCATGAGCATCTTTACCAAGCTTTTTACGGATAAGCTCTGTACCGCCAAGCATATTGCTCCACTGGTCATCGCCACCAAACTGCATATTAATGCCGTACTCCTTGAAAAGGTAGTAGAAGTCGTAGCTCTGCATAATCATATAGTTGAATTCAAGGAAGCTGAGGCCTGTAGCCATTCTCTGCTTGTAGCACTCTGCGCGGAGCATATTATTAACAGAGAAGCAGGCGCCAACCTCACGGAGAAGGTCAACATAATTAAGGTTAAGGAGCCAATCTGCATTATTAACCATAATTGCTTTACCTTCACCAAATTCAATGAAGCGCTCCATCTGCCTTTTAAAGCACTCTGCATTATGCTGAATATCTTCCTTAGTAAGCATTTTTCTCATATCGCTTCTGCCTGATGGGTCACCAATCATAGTAGTACCGCCACCAATGAGGGCAACAGGCTTGTTGCCTGCCATCTGCAAACGCTTCATAAGTGTAAGAGCCATAAAATGACCTGCAGTAAGGCTGTCTGCAGTACAGTCAAAGCCGATGTAGAAATTAGCCTTGCCGTTGTTAATCATTTCACGGATTTCGTCTTCGTTTGTTACCTGGGCAATAAGGCCACGGGCAACTAATTCTTCATAAATACCCATTTGAAAATCTCCTAAGTAAATAGTTTTACATACAAATATAATTATATTATAATTGTTTAATATTGTCAAACTGTATTTTGAATTGCTATTGACAAAATTACATATATTGCATAAAATATAACTACGAAACTTCAGGGCGGGGTGGAAGTCCCCACCGGCAGTAAAGTCTGCGAGCCAATGGCTGATCAGGTGTAATTCCTGAACCGACGGTATAGTCCGGATGAAAGATGTTTCATATAAAAGCTTATCCTTTTATATTTAATTGCCCTGAGTCTTTTCGGGGCAATTTTTTTGAAAGGTGTGTTTTTTATGACAAACAAAAACAACAATACTAAAAAGCTTCAGAGACTCACAATTGCGGCTGTGCTTTCCGCTCTTTCTCTTGTGCTTATGGCAACTGTAAGGTTTCCGATTTTTCCATCGGCTCCATTTTATGAAATGGAATTTTCAGATGTACCGATTCTCGTGTGTAGCGGTATTTTAGGTCCTGTTTATTCACTTGTTTCACTCTTTATTGTCTGCCTTATTCAGACACTGTTTTTCAGCTCCTCAAGCGGATTTATTGGCTTTGTTATGCATCTTGTATCCTCGGGTCTTATGATTATGGTTGTTTACCTTATACGTAAGGCTATAAAAGGTATCAAGGGTATAATTATTTCAGATATCTGCGGTGTGGTTGTTATGACACTTGTTATGATACCAATGAATATGTGGCTTGTTTCTGAATTTATGAACATAGATGCAAGAGGCTTTATGGAAGGCTTTTTGTGGGTGTGTATTGCCTTTAACCTCATAAAAGCAAGTGCCAATGTGCTTATTTATACAATTTTAGCACCAGAGAAATTATTAAGAAAATTAACAAAAAGTGAATGAATAATATGGTAACTGAAACATATAATCTTACAAACGAAAACGTAACGCTTACTAAATACATTTTAGACAGCTCCTTCGACCATAAGGCGGGGTACAAAAGACCTGCTGTGCTTGTTTGCCCAGGTGGTGGCTACGGAATGTGTTCGAACCGCGAGGCTGAGCCCATTGCAATGCATTTCCTTGCTATGGGCTACAACTGCTTTATTTTGCGCTATTCATTAAATGAAGCCTCTGCATTCCCACAGCCTTTAAACGATGCAGACGAGGCTATGCAGATGATTATTGATAATGCTGACGAATGGCTTGTTGATACAGAAAAAATAGCCGTTTGCGGATTTTCTGCAGGCGGTCACCTTGCTGCCGCTTTAGGCACAATGGGTAAAATAAGACCTGCCGCAATGATTTTAGGTTACCCTTGTATTACAAAGGATATCTGTAACGAGTGCGAAGTGCTTAAAAACCACGCAACAGTGCCAACATTGGATGACAAGGTAGACGACAAAACACCGCCTGCATTTATTTTCTCTGCAACAGATGATGGTCTTGTGCCGCTTAGTAGCTCACTTAAATTTGCAGAAAGTCTTAAGAATATGGGTATCCCTTACGAAATGCACCTGTTTTCCGAGGGTAACCACGGATTTTCAACTGCTGACTATGTAACCTGCGAGGGTATGTATCAAAACTCCGCTTATCAATGGATAGCCTTGTGCAGAGAGTGGTTATATAAATTGTTTTATAAAACTATTGACTAATAATAGCAAAATTTATATAATTTATTAGTTACTGTTTTTGTGTTTTGAATATTATTTAAAATCTGACTGGAGTGGCATTTATGGTATTCGAAAAACTCAAAGAAATTTTAATTGAAGAATTTGAGGTTGAAGAGGAGTGGGTTACTCCTGATGCTGTTCTTTTAAAGGATCTTGATATGGACAGTATCGATTTAGTCGACCTTGTTATGAGCCTTGAAGATGAATTTTCGTTAGAACTTTCTGATGAAGCATTGGAAGGCATCAAAACAGTTGAGCAATTAGTTAAATATATTGAAGAAAATAAATAAAGAAGAGGAAAGAATAATGGCAGATCAGAAAAAAATGGTTGAGGCAATTACATCTATGGAGGATGATTTTGCCCAGTGGTACACCGACGTTGTAAAAAAAGCAGACCTTGTTGACTATTCAAGTGTTAAAGGCTGTATGATTATCAGACCATACGGGTATGCAATCTGGGAGAATATTCAAAGAATACTTGATGCTGAATTCAAAAAGACAGGTCACGAGAATGTGTATATGCCTTTATTTATCCCTGAAAGCCTTCTTCAGAAGGAAAAAGATCACGTTGAAGGCTTTGCACCTGAGGTTGCATGGGTTACACACGGCGGTAGCAATCCTCTTGAGGAGCGCCTTTGTGTAAGACCAACATCCGAAACACTTTTCTGCGAGCACTACGCAAAAATTGTACAGTCTCACAGAGATTTACCAAAGCTCTACAACCAGTGGTGTAACGTTGTTCGTTGGGAAAAGACAACTCGTCCCTTCCTTCGTACACGCGAATTTTTATGGCAGGAAGGTCATACAGTACACGCAACAGCAGAAGAGGCTATTGAAGAAACAGAGCGTATGCTTAATGTTTATGCTGATTTCTGCGAAAAATCTCTTTGCATGCCCGTTATCAGAGGAGTTAAAACAGAAAGTGATAAATTTGCAGGAGCTGTTTCTACATATTGTATTGAGGCACTTATGCACGATGGTAAGGCTCTCCAGGCGGCAACATCACACTACTTTGGTGATGGCTTTGCAAGAGCATTCAATATGACATACCAGGATAAGGAAAATAAGCTTCAGTATGTTCACCAGACATCATGGGGATCAACAACACGTCTTATCGGTGCACTTATTATGTCACACGGCGACAACAATGGTCTTGTTTTACCGCCTGATGTTGCACCAATTCAGGTTGCAATTATTCCTATTGCACAGCACAAAGAAGGCGTTCTTGATAAAGCATACGAGCTTCGAGACAGACTTTCCGATGCTTTCAGAGTCAAGGTTGACGATAGTTCCAACTCACCTGGTTGGAAGTTTGCAGAGTACGAAATGAAGGGTGTTCCTGTAAGACTTGAAATTGGTCCTAAGGATATCGAAAATAATCAGTGTGTTCTCGTTCGCAGAGATAACCGCGAAAAGATTTTCGTTTCTCTCGATAACCTTGAAGAAGGTATTGCAACAGCACTTAAGGAGTTCG
Organism: Acutalibacteraceae bacterium; assembly: GCA_045530855.1. Classification (GTDB taxonomy): domain Bacteria; phylum Bacillota; class Clostridia; order Oscillospirales; family Acutalibacteraceae; genus DTU089. The sequence continues at coordinate 39,723 of JAZSCV010000030.1, read as the reverse complement.
CTGAGGCAATTTACAATAAATCACTTCAGAACATTAAAAATCGTACGTACACATGCACAAAGCTTGAAGAAATCACAGCTGCTCTTGAGCAGAATGGTGACGGCTTCGTAAAAGCAATGTGGTGCGGCGATGAAGAGTGCGAAGATAAGGTTAAGGAAGCAACAGGTGTTGGCTCCCGTTGTATTCCGTTCGCACAGGAAAAAGTTGCAGATACCTGTATCTGCTGTGGCAAACCCGCAAAACAACTTGTTTATTGGGGAAAGGCTTATTAATTTAATATGTTTTAGCATAAAAGAAACATCACTACGAAAAATCGTGGTGATGTTTTACTTTTGAAAATATTAAAAATATTAACCGTTAACCAGGTCTGACATTTTGTAAATGCCATTTTCTTTTTTATCTATGAAAATAGCAGCATTAACGGCACCATTTGCAAAAATTGCTCTTGACCTTGCAGAGTGTGAGAGGGTAACAATTTCGTCATTGCCCGCAAACATTACCTGGTGTTCACCAACAATTGTACCGCCTCTTACAGCGTGAATACCGATTTCGTTTGTGTGGCGCTTTTCGCGTTTTGAGTGTCTGTCGTATTCAAAGTATGCATCGGGCATTTCTTCCTTTATTGCATTACCAAGCATAATTGCTGTACCACTTGGTGCATCAAGCTTCTGATTATGGTGTGCCTCAATGATTTCAACATCAAAGCCTGTTCCTAAAACCTTTGCGGCTATTTTACTTAACTCACAAAGAAGGCTTACACCTAAAGACATATTGTAGCTGAAGAAAACCGGCACAATTTTGCTTGCCTCATTAACTGAATTAATCTGCTCATCTGAAAGACCTGTTGTTGCAAGTACAACTGCAATTTTTGTTTTTGTGGCATAGCTGAGCATTGAGGGTAACAAGGAAATGTTAGAAAAATCAATTATAACATCTGCTTTGATATTAACCTCATCATAGTTTGCAAAAACAGGGAATCCTAATGTTGAATCGTCAACAATATCAATACCAGCAACAATTTCGCAATCTTTTCTGTTTTTTACTGTGTCGGCAACAAATCTGCCCATTTTACCACAGCAACCGCTTAAAAGAATTTTTGTCATTTTACATCCCTCACATAACACAAATGTGCGCTATTATTTAATCATATTATGTTTATCTAAAACAGCTTTTAATTTCTGTCTGTTTACTTCATTCAAAGGTGAAAGAGGCATTCTGCATCTTCCAACATCATAGCCCATCATACACATTGCTTCTTTAACGGGAATAGGGTTAACATCGCAAAAGAGAGCATTGCATAAGTCTATATATTCAAGCTGTAAACGGGCGCTTTTTGTGAAATCACCATCTAACCCGTATTGAGCAATATCGTGCGTAAGACGGGGTGCAACGTTTGAGAGCACAGATATAACACCTTTTGCACCAAGTGCCATAAATGCTGTAATCTGATCATCGTTGCCTGAATAAAAATTCAGGTTATCACCACATAATGCAATAGATTTTGCTAAATGAGATATATCACCGCTCGCTTCTTTAGCGCCATTAACAAGTGATAATTTTGAAAGCTCAAGGTATGTTTCCGGAGCAATATTTACACCTGTTCTTGATGGTACATTGTATAAAATAATTGGTGTTGAAACGCGCTTTTCAATATAGGTGTATGATTCAATCAAACCGTCCTGTGATGCTTTGTTGTAGTATGGTGTAACCATAAGAAGCCCGTCAACACCCATTTTTTCTGCATCGTTGGAAAGCTTAACCGCATGAATAGTATCGTTTGAGCCTGTACCTGCAATAACAGGTATTCTGCCTGCAGTTGTTTCAACGGCAACTCTTATTGCTTCAACGTGCTCATCATACACAAGGGTAGATTTTTCACCCGTTGTGCCACAAACTACAATGGCATCTGTTCCGTTATTAATCTGGTTTTCGATGATTTCCTCGAAAAGAGGAAAGTTAATTTTTAAGTCCTCGCCATAAAATGGTGTAACAATGGCTACGCCTGCACCGGTAAAAATCGGTTTTTTCATAGAAAGACCCCCAAAAATTTATTTTAAAAAAGGGAAAAATGTATGGTTAATACGATTTTTCCCTTTAAAAACATATTTAGTCCATATATCCCTCTGCACAAAGGAGCTCTGCGAGAAGAACTGCGCCACCTGCGGCACCTCGAAGAGTATTGTGTGCTAGGCAAACAAATTTGTAATCGTACTGTGTATCTTCACGGAGACGACCGATTGAAACAGCCATACCATTTTCAAGGTTTCTGTGAAGCTTTGTCTGTGGCATATTATCTTCCTCAAAGTAGTGAAGGAACTGCTTTGGAGCAGATGGAAGCTCTAATTCCTGAGCTCTGCCCTTGAAGTTTTTCCACATATCAATCATTGTTTCCTTATCGGGCTTGTTTTCAAATCTTACGAAAACGGCACCCATATGACCATCAGAAACAGGAACACGGATACACTGTGCAGTAAAGTGTGGCTCTGTTGCGGAAACAATTTCGTTACCAACAATTTTACCCCAGAGCTTGAGAGGTTCTTTTTCACTCTTTTCTTCTTCACCGCCGATGAATGGGATTACGTTATCAACCATTTCAGGCCATCTTTCAAATGTTTTACCTGCACCTGAAATTGCCTGATATGTACAAACAACAACATCTTTAACAGTGAATTTATCGTGAAGAGGGAAGAGGGCAGGAACATAGCTCTGAAGTGAGCAGTTCGATTTAACTGCAATAAAGCCACGCTTTGTGCCTAATCTTTCACGCTGCGCCTTAATAATTTCAATATGCTCAGGGTTAAGCTCCGGAACAACCATAGGAACATCTGCTGTCATACGGTGTGCTGAATTGTTTGAAACAACAGGGCACTCTGCCTTTGCATATTTTTCTTCAAGTTCTTTTGTTTCTGCCTTTGAAAGGTTAACGGCACAGAATACGAAATCAACCTCAGATGCGATTTTTTCAATATCCTTTTCTGCATCGTAGATAACCATATCAAGGTACTTTTCAGGTGTTGGCTCTTCCATACACCATCTGTCACCAAGAGCTTCCTTGTATGTCTGACCAGCAGAACGTGAAGATGCTGCAAGTAATGTAACATCAAACCAAGGGTGGTTGTTAAGAAGAAGAGCAAATCTCTGACCAACCATACCTGTTGCGCCGATAATACCAACCTTATACTTTTTCATTGTGTCTACCTCCGAATAAAAAACACTTGTAATTGCGGGGCAAATGCCTTATAATATAAACCGCTATTTTAACTTATTGATAATAACATACTTGAGTTTGTTTAGTCAATGTTTTTTGATTATTTATTTTACTATAATATATTGGAAAAAGGACTGAATATGAATAAATCCGACTTTTTTTACAATTTACCCGAGGCGCTTATTGCTCAGACACCTATAGAACCACGTGACCATTCAAGAATGATGGTGCTTTCAAAAGTTAACGATACAATTGAACATAAGCATTTTTATGATATCTGCGATTACTTTAATGCAGGTGATTGCCTCATTTTAAATAATACAAGAGTTTTGCCTGCCCGTATTTACGGCACAAAAAAGAGTACAGGCGCAAATGTTGAATTCCTTCTTCTTAATCAGCTTGAAAATGATTTGTGGGAAACACTTGCAGGACCGGGCAAACGTGCGAAAGAGGGGGCGGAATTCACCTTCGGCAACGGAATTCTGGAGTGCGTTGTTAAAGATGTTCTCGAAAACGGCAACCGCATTATTCAGTTTTCTTACGATAAAAAGGATAATATTTTCAGTATTCTTGAACAGATTGGACAGATGCCTTTACCACATTATATCACAGAAGAATTGCAGGATAAAGAGCGCTACCAGACAGTTTATTCCAAGGAGTTGGGCTCTGCGGCAGCTCCGACTGCCGGTCTCCATTTTACACCTGAAATCCTCGAAAAATTAAAATCCAAGGGTGTGAATATCGGCTATGTTACTCTGCATGTGGGCTTAGGCACATTCCGTCCTGTTAAGGCAGAGAAAATCCAAGACCACCATATGCACTCTGAGCATTACCATTTACCCAAAGAGACTGCAGATTTAATTAATGAAACAAAGGCAAATGGCGGCAGAGTTATTGCTGTGGGAACCACAAGCTGCCGCACGTTAGAAAGCGTAGCAAAGTTCTGTGGTGAAATTAAAGAGGATGACAGATTTACCGATATTTTTATATATCCTGGCTACGAATTTAAGTGTATAGATGGTATTTTAACTAACTTCCATTTACCTGAAAGCACATTAATAATGCTCATTTCTGCATTCTACGGACACGAAAAAACATTAAAGGCATACGATGTTGCAGTTAATGACCGATACAGGTTTTTCTCCTTTGGGGATTGTATGTTGATAATATAAAAAGGAAAGATTATATGTATAAATTACTTAAAACAGAGGGTACAGCAAGAAGAGGTGAATTCCATACTGTTCACGGTGTTGTACAAACTCCTGCCTTTCAGAATGTTGCAACCTGTGGTGCAATAAAGGGCGGTGTTTCCGCCTTCGATTTAAAGGAAATAGATTGTCAGGTTCAACTTTGCAACACATACCACCTGCATGTAAGACCCGGTGATAAGCTTATTAAAGAGTTAGGCGGTCTTCATAAGTTTACAGGCTGGAGCGGTCCTATTCTTACTGATAGTGGCGGATTTCAGGTATTTTCACTTGCAAAACTCCGTAAAATCAAAGAAGAGGGTGTTACCTTTAACTCTCATATAGACGGCAAAAAAATCTTTATGGGTCCTGAGGAGAGTATGCAGATTCAGTCTAACTTAGGCTCAACTATTGCAATGGCTTTCGATGAATGTGTAAAAAACCCTGCTGAATATAAATATGCAAAGGAATCAATTGCAAGAACAACAAGATGGCTCATTCGTTGTAAAAACGAAATGGCTCGCCTTAACAGTCTGCCTGATACAATCAACAAAAATCAGCTTTTGTTCGGTATTAATCAAGGTGCAACCTTTGATGATTTAAGAATTGAGCATATGAAGGAAATTGCAGAGTTAGACCTTGACGGATATGCAATAGGCGGTCTTGCGGTTGGTGAGCCAAAAGAGGATATGTACCGTATTATTTCTGCTGTTGAGCCATTTATGCCTAAGGATAAAATTCGTTACCTTATGGGTGTTGGTACACCGGGAAATATTATCGAGGGTGTAAGCAGGGGTGTTGACCTTTTTGACTGTGTAATGCCTTCGCGAAATGCCCGCCATGGTCACTTGTTCACATGGAACGGCATTATTAATATGAATAATGCAAAATATGCTACAGACGATTTACCAATAGACACACAGTGCAATTGTCCAACCTGTCAGAAATTCAGTAGAGCATACCTCCATCACTTGTTCAAGGCAAAAGAGGTACTTGCTATGAGATTAGCAGTATTGCACAACCTGTATTTCTACAATAATCTTATGGTAAGAATCCGCGAAGAATTAGATAAGGGTACATTTACTGAATTCAAAAATAAATACGTTGATTTACTTGACACAAGAATATGATTTAAGTTATAATAAATAGGATATTTTTAGGGAGGACAAATTTATGTTTGACTTTATTACATTAACTGCAGGTGCAGGCGGACAGCAGAATCCTGCAAGCTCACTTATTCTTATGGTTGTTATGGTTGTTGCCATGTATTTCCTTATGATCAGACCTCAGAAGAAGAGGCAGAAGGAAGAGCAGAATATGCGTGATTCTGTTCAAATTGGTGATGAAATCACAACAACAGGCGGTATTATGGGCCGTATTGTTACTGTTAAAGATGATTCAATCGTTATTGAAACAGGCGCAGACAGAACAAAAATCAAGTTAACAAAGGCTGCTATCTACACTAACGATACAGCAAACGCTCGTATGGAAGCTGAAAGAAAAGCTGCTCAGGATGCTAAAAAGGCTAAGGCAGATAAAGATGCTATCGACGAAAAGGTTAACGGCAAAGGCAAGAAGGACAAAAAGGTTGTTAAAAACATTGCCGAGGAAACTCCTGTTGATGAAATTCCTGAAGAGGATAAAACTAATAATTAATTATTCATACAAAAACAGCTCTCCGCATACCATTTATTAAAAGGTGTGCGGAGGTTTTTTTATGCCTAAAATTTTAAAAACAAAAAAGGTTAATAATTCAAAAAAATCAAGCAATCAGAAGCCTGCTCTTGTGTACTTTTTATCTGCCCTCAAGGGCTTTGGGGTTACTGCTTTGATATTACTTGTTGTAAGCCTTCTGGTTACTAAAAACTCGTCATTTACAATGTTTACAAAGGTAGTCGTGTATATTTCCATTGGTGCAGGCTCTTTTTTAAGTGGGTTTATCTGTCAGAAAAAGCTCAGGCAAAAAGGGGTTATCTGCGGTAGTCTTACATCTGCCTTTTATCTGGGTTTGTTTATTATATGCACATTAACTCTGATGCGCTTTAATGTTTCACCCACATTACTTTTAACTGTTCCAATAATAGCCGTAAGTGGCATTGTTGGTGGTATAATTTCTGCTAATTCGTAGAGGAGAGCACAAGTTGAAAAAGCATGTTGTAATAAGTGGTAAAAAAATAAATTCCGCAATGAGCTTTAAAGTGGACTACAAATCTGTGGTCTGCTTTACAGTTGTTGTTTGCGGAATCATAATAGGTGTTAATGTATCGGGTAGCTTATCAAGCGAATGGCAAAGCTTTTTTGAGAGTGTAATAAAAAACTTTCTGGCTCCACCGCAAAGGGCAGGGTATATAACAGTTTTTCTCAGACTGTTTTTGCCTTTCGCAACAATGCTGATTGTTACATTTATTGTTGGCTTAAGCGGTGTTGGTATACCATTCATATTGCTTACGCCACTGATTTCGGGTTGCTTTTTTGGTGTGGTAATATCCCAATGCTACGAAAATTTTGGCATAAGCGGTGTGGGAGCATTTGCCTTTGTTCATCTGCCCATTTTCGCAATATCAACGGCTACATTAATAAAATCCTGCTCCGGTTGTTTTGATATTTCCTCGGAAATATTCTGGTTTACGGCAACGGGAAAGGGTAGTGGCAAGCCTGTTTTAAAGGAGTATATAATAAAATATAGTCTGTTTTTGCTTGTGATTGCCCTTAGCGTGGCCTTAAGTGCCTTAGCCTATGAAATATACCTGAAATTATTCCCCATCAGCCTCTGAATCATCAGGAATATCCGGGTTATTTATGGCAATTTCGGGTCTTTTTGGAGCCTTTACAGCGCTCAAAGGGTTAGAATCTGCGGCTTTTCTAAGCTGTTCATTGGCAATATGTGTGTAAATCTGTGTTGTACTAAGGCTTTCGTGACCTAATATCTCTTTAATTGCAAGTACATCCACATTACCATGCTGGTACATAAGTGTGGCAGCGGTATGGCGGAGCTTGTGTGTGGAAAGATTTCTGTCACCAAGACCTGCTTTTTCCAATGTGGATTTTATAATGTACTGAACAGTTTTAGGGCTTATTCTGCCTTTCTGACGGCTTATAAACAAGGCATTTTTGTCCTTCACACCATCAACAGGTCTGTAGGGCAGGTAGGCGTTAATGGCGTCAATGCAGGCATCGTTAAGATAAATTGTGCGCTCCTTGTTACCTTTACCTGTAACAACAATTGTGTTATTTGAACGAATATCAGATAAATTAAGTGAAACAAGCTCAGAAAGACGCATTCCGCAATTAAGAAAAAGTGTAATTATGCAATAATCTCTTTCCTTGAATTTGCCGTCTACAGCATTCAATAAAGCAAGGCTCTCATCTAAAGTAAGGTACTTTGGAAGGGTCTTTTTTATTTTAGGGGAGTCAAGCTCCTGTAATGGGTTTTCGCTGATAATTTTCTTTTGAAGCGCCAGGTATTTATAAAAATTTCTGAGTGTAGTTGCTTTCCTTGCTCGTGTGCGCTCATTATTTCTGCGGTTATCCTTGCAATAAACAAGGAACATATATGCGTCATTCAAGGAAACATTTGCAATCTGCTCAAGAGAAAGGTCTTTTATGTAAATTTCTTCAAAAGGAGTTTCTTTATCTGCCAATCCGCGTAAAACCTTAAGAAAACGGAAAAAGGTTGCCAAATCATTAGCGTATTCAACAACAGTTAAATCAGCTCTGTTTTTGATTACACTGTAATAATTAAGAAATTCAAAAGCATAAGGCGGGAATATATCAATAAAATTTTCTTTTTTCATAAAATCTAATAATTATCAATTTAAAGTTTTAATTGTTTCTACGACTTTCAGTTTTAAATCATCTGAATTTTTGACCCTTAATAATGTGTAACCGGTGTTTTTGTAAACTGATTCAATAAATCTGTCTCGTTCATATTGATGTTCGTTATGCGACCAATCATCTAACTCAATTAAAATTACTATGCTCAGATCATCTGGTTTAGCTAAAGCAAAATCAATATGTTTCCTGTTTATTTTATTAAAATATGTTTGCCAAAATTTTTTGTCCGTAGTTGGTTGAACTTCAACGATATCAGCGACACGAATTTTAGATAAGACAACCAAACCGATTTCGTCAGCTACCGACTTTAGACTTTTATAAAATTTTAATTCTCTATTAGTTAAAAGATATTTTTTGCGATAGGGAAGATGCTGATTTTCATAGTATTCGTCGATATCATCTTTTGAATTTGATTTATTTATATTCTCAACATAAGTATCATCACAGTTTTGTTCCGGATAAGCATCTGATTGTTGCTTATTTATATTAGAGTTGTGTATGGTGTTTGGTATTGTGCGATTGTTTTTTGTTGTGTTCTTATGTCTTTTATGTTTTATTATTTTATGTAATATATATATTACTGCAATAAGGGGACTAAAAAATATAAGAACAGCGATTATGCTTGCAAGTAATTCTACCATAGTGTTTAACATCCTTTCTTACATATCCACTTATACAAAATAAAAGTTTTGTATAAGTGGGGTTAGGGGTTTTCGGATAAAAAATAGTGATTTAGAGTCTATTTTCGATTTATGGTTGGTTTGTGATTAATTTTTATAGCTTATAACTTAATTATGCTTGTTTTGCGGTTTGTCTGTTTTTTTGAGCCGAATTGTTACGTATTACATATTTCGTATAATATTAATTGTACAAGCTTTAGTGTTGTCCACAATTAGATTCAACAAAAATACTTTGGTATATAAATATTATTGCACTATACTTTGATAATTTATTTATTACATTTTCTAAGATAATTTTCAATAAAAATTTTTAGGTAAATCACTCTTTATATTTTTTCATACAAATTAGTATTGCAGTTGTTACCACAACCATTGTAATTGTATAACCAAGCTTTGCCACGGCGTTCTTTTCGGGGTTTTTCATTTTTAACATTCCTTTCTCATCCACTCAGTTTTTTTGAAATGACCTGAGTATCGTTTGGAAAATTTCTATTCGATGGAATTTCAGGCATTTTTATAAAACTATATAATCAATGTATAAATTCAAGCAATTTAAAGCCTTTCAGCGTATTGATAGCTAAAACAGCATTAATAATTAATTTGAAAAGGTTAGATAAATTAATTTGATTAAATAATCAGTTAAAAGAAATAATTCCGCCAAAATCAGATAATTTGCGGGATTTATTAAATATAGGTTCAACATTGTACATATCTAAAAAGCTTAATATATCCCGGTAATCGGGATGTTCACTTAAATCCCCGCTGAAATAAATCTCGTTTGGGGATATTTGCGCGGATGCACCACCAATGAAGCCGTAGTGCTTGTCCGAAAGACCAACAAATCCCTTTGATATCTTCAAAACATCGATTTGACAATTTTTTAACAAAGAGGAGAGGCTGTTGTCTTCGGTTATAACCGCATTGTCATTTACTACACACAAATTGCATTTGCAATAGCCTTGTTTAGTTGAAATAATTTCAATGGAATTACTCTCCGCCCAGGACAAAAGTTCCTTACTTGCGTACTGTTTATTACAGATTAATCTGTTACCAAGTAATGTTGCATTTAACTTTATATCTGCGGGATATGGTGATTCAATCCCCCTGCACGAAAGAATTTTGTACCCACTCAGAACGGGGTCTATCTCCCCTTTTATGTACTCATCAACAAGTAAAAATTCGTTATTGCAATTAAAGGCAAGTATATCTGCGTGATTATTTATTTCTTCATCTAAATACGGGTTATGGGATAACGGGATCACATTAATATCTAAATCTTGCAACTCTTTGATTTCTTCTGTATATTTTGCACCGATAAGGCATTTTTTTATTCTTGCACACATATCAGTTTACAGCCGACTCAAAGGCTTCACGGATGTTTCTTACACCAATAACTTCTATATCTTTAAATGCATCCTTTGGTAGATTTTTAATATTCTGCCTTGGTATAATGCACCTTTTGAAGCCTAAGCGTTCGCTTTCCCTTATTCTTTGCTCGCAGTTATTGACTGTTCTTATTTCACCTGCAAGACCGATTTCACCAAACACAATTGTTTCGCTGTTTATAACAGCATCCTTAAGGCTTGAAACAATAGAAAGCGCAACGGCTAAATCGCAAGCAGGCTCGTCTGCCCTTAAACCTCCAACAATGTTAACAAAGCAGTCCATATTTCCCAGGAAATAACCTGCCCTTTTTTCAAGTATTGCAATAAGCATTGCCATTCTGCTGTAATCAAAGCCTGTAGCCATTCTGCGTGGGTTACCAAAGCCCGAGGTTGTGGCAAGCCCCTGCACCTCCGCAAGAATTGGTCTTGAGCCTTCTATAAGGCAGGTTACACATGTTCCCGAAACATTAATAGGTCTACCGCTTATCATAGCAAGTGACGGGCTTTCGATTTCCACAAGCCCTTTGTTGGTCATTTCAAAGACACCGATTTCATTGGTTGAGCCAAAGCGGTTTTTAGTTGCTCTGAGTATTCTGTATGTAAGGTTTCTTTCGCCCTCAAAATATAAAACAGTATCAACAATGTGCTCCAATACCTTAGGACCTGCAATGTTGCCATCCTTATTAACGTGGCCTACAAGTATAATTGAAATATCATTTTGCTTTGCGGTGCGCATAAAAAGATTTGTGCATTCTCTTACCTGTGTAACACTACCCGAGGCAGAATTAACATCACTTATATTCATTGTCTGCACAGAGTCAACAATTACAATATCGGGCTTCTGTGTTTTTATGTATTCGCACACAATTTCTGCATCTGTTTCGCACATTATAGCAAGGCTTTCACTTGTAACACCTAAGCGCTTTGCCCTCATTTTAATCTGATATGCAGACTCCTCACCCGATACATAAAGTATAGAAAAGCCTCTTGCAATCTTCTCGCAAATCTGCAATAAAATTGTTGATTTACCAATGCCCGGGTCACCGCACAAAAGCACAAGTGAGCCTTTAACAAGACCACCGCCAAGCACACGGTTAAGCTCCTTAATACCTGTATCGTAGCGGAGCTCAATGCTTGAATCTATTTTAGATAATGGCAAAGCAAGGCTTTGGCTAGCAGATATTCTGTTTTTAGCATTTTTTACGGATTCGGTAATAATCTGCTCTTCGTTTAAAGAATCCCATTCACCGCAACCGGGACACTTACCATACCATTTGGCAGATTCATATCCGCATTGGTTACAAACAAATATTGTTTTGCTTTTCGCCATTTTATCATTCCTTATTATTGTAAAATTCCTGCACACCCGTAGCAATACAAAAGGCAATCTGCTTTTGATATTGGGGTGTTTTTAATTTTTCTGCTTCCTCGTTATTAGATAAAAATCCACATTCCACAAGGCAGGCAGGCTTTTTAGCATTGTAAATCAGAAAAACAGATGTACCACAAGGCTTTGTTTGCCTTTGGTTATTTGGTTGGAGTAAACTCACGGTGTTTTCCTGAATGGATTTTGCTAAAGCTGAACTGATTTCTGAAAAATTCTGTGAATAAAACACTTGCATCCCGCTATATTTTTCAACAGGATAGGAATTCTGATGGATGCTTATAAACACAGCATTTTCAGTTTTTTCCATTATCTCCATTCTGTTGTATAAATCAGATTTTTTCTTTTTGCGGATTGTATTCAATCCTTCATCCTCTAAAGATTCGTCAGAATCCCTTGTAAGAATGGTATCGAAGCCCATTAAATTCAGGTATTCATTAAGATACAAGGCAATGGAAAGGTTAATATCCTTCTCCGGGTAACCATCATTTGTAACAGCACCGCCGTCAAACGAACCATGACCTGCATCTATAATTATAACGGGTACTTTTTCTGTAGAGGCTACATTAACTGCATTATTTGGTTTATCGGAATTCAAACCCATATACACCACGAAAAACACAGCGCAATAGCACAAAATAATAATAGCAACAATAATTTTCTTTTTCAAATAAACTCACCAATAAAGTTTATGTTGAATAGGAGAATTATATTATCTGAATTCTGTGTTATCCTTCATTAAAAGGCTGTGCCTTGTTATTCTGTGTAAAATATCCTTTTCACCAATAAGTTCAAAAAGTGCATTACAAAAGCTTACAGGGTTAATTGTAAAATCATTTCCTGCAGGCAATTTGAAATAAAGCATTACCTTATCACCGTGGTAAACAGCTCTGAAATCTGAAAGATGTTCAGTTACATTTATAGTTTTAAAGGTTTTCTTTTTAGTTTTCTTTTCGAATGTAATAGTTGTATTTTCAATTGTATCTTTTATTCTATCGCACAATTCCTTTGGGTTTTGGCAAGGGATTTCTACACTGTATTCCCCTTTTACAACATCAACTGCCTTAAATTCAGGCTCCTTGATTTCGAGGAATTCAATACCCGGTACCATTACGGAATTAAGCTGTTCAATAACTCTTTCCATTGGGTAATTATCATCGTTAAGACGGATATCAAGAGGCTCCCTTAAAGCCTCAACACCCAAAGGCAGAGAAAGTGCAAAAACAAGGTACGGATGAGGATTGAAGCCCTCTGTGTACCAAAGCGGAATATCGGTACGCCTGAATGCTCTTGTCATACATCTTGTCATATCAAGATGCGAGATATATTTTGCGGTATCTTTTTTATTGAACCATATTCTCACTGAGCGCATCACACTTACCTCCATTCAATTTATTTGAGCCACAACCTGCACATTGCTGACGGCAGTTTTTAGTTGTTTCGGCTTTTAAAGCCTTCTCATTTTCTTTTATTAAAAATGCTTTGGAAATACCTGAATTAATATGGTCCCAAGGAAGAATTTCTTCGTAGGAACGCTGACGGTTAGTGTAGAAAGCGGTGTCAATATTGCACTCTTCAAATGCCTTTGCCCAACCATCAAGGTTAATTTTATCGTCCCAGCTATCAAAAGTACAGCCGTTGTTATATGCCGCCTCAATAACATCGCAAAGCCTTCTGTCGCCACGGGCAAAAACACCTTCAAGGAAGGTTAGCTCTGTATCGTGGAAACGGAATGTTATTTTTTTAGTTGTACAGCTTTCAAGAAGAAGCTGTTGCTTGCGCTTTAATTCCTCTTTGGTATCCATAGGAGCCCATTGGAATGGTGTGCATGGCTTCGGCACAAAGGATGAAACACCTGCGCTTACTGTACAGCCTTTTCCCTTTGGCTTATCGGGGTTATTATAGAACTCATTAACAACCTTCTGCGAAAGCTTGTTGATACCAACAACATCATCATCTGTTTCTGTGGGCAGACCTATCATAAAATACAGCTTAACTGCTGTCCAACCTCCAACAAAGGCTTTACGGCAGGTGGAAAGTATTTCTTCCTCACTAATATTTTTATTAATAACATCGCGCAGACGCTGTGTGCCTGCCTCTGCAGCAAAGGTAAGACCTGACCTGCGCACGAGGGCAAGTTTTTCCTTTAATTCATCGGAGAAATTATCAATTCTTAAGGATGGTAAGGAAACATTGATTTTATCAGGGATTGTCCAACCTAAAAGCTCCTCTAAAAGCTGTGTGATTTTTGTATAGTCACTTGTTGAAAGTGAGCAAAGTGAAAGCTCATCGTAACCGCTTGTACATGCAAGCCTTTTACTTTGCTTGCTGATTGTTTCAACACATTTTTCTCTTATAGGTCTGTACCAGAAGCCTGCCTGGCAGAATCTGCAACCACGGATACAACCGCGGAAAATTTCGTGCACAACTCTGTCGTGCACAACCTCAACAAACGGCACAACAAACTTTTCAGGGTAGAAAACTTTATCAAGGTCTGCAATTACCCTTTTATTAACAACCTTTGGTGCACCATCAGTTGCCTTAACTTCACTTATTGTACCATCTTCATTGTACGAAACTTGGTACAATGACGGCACATAAATACCTTCAATTTTACTTGCTTCAATTAAAAATTCTTTTCTTGATTTGTTTTCTTTCTTTGCTTTTTCAAGGAGTGCAAGAAAATCAAGCATCATTTCCTCACCTTCACCAATTTGGAAAGCGTCAATAAAATCTGCCAATGGCTCAGGATTACAAACACAAGGGCCACCCGCAATAATTATAGGTGTATCGAGAGAATCGCCTCTGTCCTTGCTCCTTAAAGGGATTTTAGACAGATTAAGCATATTAAGTACATTTGTAAAGGAAAGCTCGTATTGAAGTGTAAAGCCTATAACATCAAAATCAGTTAAAGCATCTCTGCTTTCCAATGCAAAAAGAGGAATATCCCTTTCGCGCATAATTTCTTCCATATCAGTATCAGGCGCAAAAACTCTTTCACACCAGTAGTTATCCTTTGAATTTATAAGGCTGTAAAGGATTTTCATTCCAAGATGACTCATACCGATTTCGTATGTATCAGGGAAACAAAAAGCGAAGCGTATGTCTATACCATTTTTATCTTTAACAACTGAGTTAAGCTCACCGCCTGTGTACCTTGCAGGCTTTTGCACAAGGGGTAAAATGGCTTCAATTCTGTCTTTAAGCATAGTTTCAACTCCATATAATTGTATATAATTCATTTTACAATATATGGCGTTAATAATCAAGTGATGAAGTCATTTTTTGAGTATAATTATAAAGAGCATATACAGCGAAAAAATCAGCAAAAAGAAATTCTTCTTATTAAAAACAAAAATATGAATACTTACCGCCGAAAATGCGAGGGCAACAATAACGGATATTACTTTGGTTATTGTGTGTGTTTTTCTCTCACTCGTATAATGTAGTAAAATATTATAAAGAAAATGCCCACCGTCAAAATCAAAAAACGGTAAAAGATTAAATAAGCCGATAGTCAGGCTGACCTCTGAAAAACATTTAAAATCATATGGCAGAATGCTTGCAATAAGACCCGAAAACACATTGAATAACGGTGCGGAAATGTTGACTATTGCTTCCTGTAGGTTGCTGTTAAGACCGCTCGAATCTCTTTTAATATTACCACCTAAAAGAGTGATGTTAACGGAATTAATATTCCCTTTGAAAAGGTAAATTGTAAATATATGCACGTATTCGTGGAGTGTGGCACAAAGAAGCGTTATTAAGTAAATTTTTATATTATCCGTAATGATAAAATATAATATCAGCGCTAAGAAGCTGAAACTTATCTTAACGCTGATATTTTTAATTTTAAACTGCACTTATAGCCTCGCTTAGAGCGGTTTGCGGGTCATATGAAACATTATCTATCCTCAATTCAAAATGCAGATGCGGACCCGTTGAAGAGCCTGTTGAACCAACTGTGCCGATTATATCTCCTGCATCAACTTTATCTCCCTCTTTTACATTTAGGGAATTACAATGGCAATATACTGTCATAATATCCCCATCGTGCTGTATTTTTAAATAATAGCCGTTCCATTCATCGTAATCAGCTACAATAACCTTACCTGAAAAGGCGGAATAAATGGGTGTGCCCGAATCTGAGGCAATATCAACACCTGCGTGAAAGCTCAGCTCTCCTGTTATTGGGTGATTTCTTACACCAAAGCCCGAAGAAATTTCACCACTTACAGGCAAAACCATACTCTGATTAAGCGTGTAGGAGTTTACAGAAACATTTGAAGGTACCTCGTCAATATCTGTTATTGAGTAATCCTGCCCGCCCTCTGCTTTTATCTGTGCAGAAAGCTCCGTTTCTTCAACTTTTGTTGGTGCCTCTGTTGTATAATCCCCGGTAGCCTTTGAGGTGTTTATTTTCGGCTTCGATTCTTTTACAGGTTCTGTTGTTGGTGTTTTATTATTGTTTATATCTTCATTGATTTGTTCTTTTTTTATTGTATCTAAAAAAGGAAAATTCTCGTTTAATTCATCGTAATAATCACTTTTTACAGTTAAATAAATGTCTGAATTTATTCTTTTTAAGCCGTAGAATGCACCAAACAACAGTGCGCAAACAATAAATTGAAATGCAAGTGTGTATATTAAATAGTCTTTTTTCTTTTGCTTCATAAAAAATCACCCACAAAAAAATATGTGAGTGATTGAAAAAATATTACTACATTTGTAATTCTTCCCATTCTGCATATAAGCTGTCAAGCTTTTCCTTGCTGTCGTTAAGAAGCTGTGTGTGTTCTAAAAGCTTTTCATAATCTGCAGATATTTCAGGTAACTGCAACTGCTCTTCTATACGAGCTATTTCTTCCTCTAAAGAGGCAATTTCAGTTTCAATTTTATTTATTCGTGATTTTATTAGCCTTTCCTCTTTTGCCTGCTTTTTTCTTAATTTATAATCATTCACAACAGGCTTGGTTTGGGTAGCTTTCGGTGCGTTTTCTGCCTGATTTTCTCTGTAAGCAACGTATGTATCGTAGTTACCGTCAATCAGAACAGCACCATTATGTGTTAAATGAACTATTTTGGTAGCAAGCTTATTTATAAAATAACGGTCGTGGGATACAACCAACAATGTGCCGTCAAAGTCAAGCAAAGCGTTTTCAAGCACTTCCCTTGAAATGATATCAAGGTGGTTTGTTGGCTCGTCAAGAATAAGAAAATTAGGTTTTGAAAGCATTATTTTTAACAATGAAAGCTTTGCCCTTTCACCACCGCTTAAGGTTGACACCTTTTTGTAGACATCCTCACCCGTAAAAAGAAACATTGCCAAAGCTGAGCGGATTTGTGTTTCGGTCATAAAACGGAACATATCCCATACTTCGTCAAGAACAGTTTTTTCGGAATTGAGCTTATCAATATTCTGGTCAAAATAGCCGATTTTAACATTTGAGCCATATCTGATTATGCCGTCATCCTGTGGGATTTCTTTGTTCAGAATCTTTAAAAATGTAGATTTACCGCAACCATTAGGGCCAAGTAAAAAGACTTTATCTTCCCTGAGAATGGATAAATCAAAATTTTGAAACAAGGGCTTTTCGGAAAAGGCTTTTCTGAGATTTACAACAGATAAAACCTCATCACCTGTTCTTGTTTCTGTTTTAAAGCTGAAATGAACACTTTTTAATGCTTTTTCCGGCACAACGAGTGTTGATTTAAGGCGTTCTATCTGCTTTTCCTTACTCGCAATTGTAACATAATTGTGCGCTTGATTAAAGCGTTTTTGTTGCTCAATAATGCCTTCAATTCGTTTGATTTCCGTAATGGTTTTCTCGTATTCACGCTCAACTGTAAGCTCTCTTTCAGCCTTAAGCTTCTGAAAAACAGTATAATTGCCGTTTGTGT
Source organism: Acutalibacteraceae bacterium (assembly GCA_045530855.1). Taxonomy (GTDB): domain Bacteria; phylum Bacillota; class Clostridia; order Oscillospirales; family Acutalibacteraceae; genus DTU089. The sequence continues at coordinate 22,144 of JAZSCV010000030.1, read as the reverse complement.
GTATTAATTTCTGATGGGCAATTTCCATTACTGAGGTTGTTACCTTATCAAGAAAATATCTATCGTGGGAAACAACAATAAATGCCCCTCTGTATTTAGAAAGATACTCCTCAAGCCAGTTAATAGCGTCCACATCAAGGTTATTGGTTGGTTCGTCGAGTAAAAGCAAATTGGCATTTGAAAGCAACAGCTTACAAAGTGAAAGCTTAGACCTCTGACCGCCCGAAAGATTTGATACTTTTTGCGTGAGCTCCTCTTCTTTAAATCCAAGACCCAACAAAGCTGACTTTGTTTTAGCTTGGTAAACAAGACCATCACGGCGCTCAATTTCTTCTGTAAGGCGCAGTTGCTTTTCAATGAGTTCAATGCTACTGTCTGTCATAAGCCTGTGGGTAATCTCCTCAAGCTCAAATTCCATTTCAATAACATCATTAAAAACAGTTAGTGCCTCACCATAAAGAGTCTGATCTGTGTCGCAATCAAGGTACTGCTCCATATAACCGATTCTAACATCCTTACCGCGAACAATACCACCCTCGTTTGGTGAATATTTGCCAGTTATCAGGCGAAAAAGTGATGTTTTACCTGAGCCGTTTGCACCGATTAAGCCTATGCGGTCTGTTTCTTCCACCTTAAAAGCGGCGCCTTTAAATAAGACGCCGTCTAAGAAACCGAATGTTAAGTTTTGAGCTGTCAGAAGAGACATTTAACTCACCTTATAATGTACTTACTAAAACTTTGATATCGCCTTCAATAATTGTGTCACCACAGCCTGCAGGAAGGAATACGCTATCGCCTGCAACTAAATCAAGTTTTTCATTATTTGCAGAAATCTTGCCATTTCCGCTTAAAACAAGAACGGATGCGAAGCTTTCTTCTGTAACTTTTAATGTATATATACCATTAACATCAACTGTATCCATTTTGAAAAATTCGCACTGGCAAAGTGATTGCTCTGTTGCATCACCATTAATAACAGGAGCGCTGTCAGGGTCACCATTGCGTGTTGGTGGTACAGTATCAGTAACATCAATTGCTTTTTCAACGTGTAATTCACGAGGCTTACCGTCAACAAGACGATTGTAGTCATAAACTCTGTAGGTTGTGTTGCAGTTCTGCTGTACCTCAGCCAAAAGAATACCGCTACCAATTGCGTGGAGTGTACCTGCAGCAATAAAGAACACATCGCCCTTTTTAACCTTAACTTTGTTTACATAATCAAGGAATGTGTTATTTTCAATTGATTTTTTGAATTCCTCTGATGAAAGCTCTTTGTTAAAGCCGTAGATTAACTCTGCTCCCTCATCGCAATCTAAAATATACCAAGCCTCTGTTTTGCCGTAGCTGTTTTCGTGAATGCGGGCATATTCATCATCGGGATGAACCTGAACAGATAAATCTGCCTTTGCATCAATAAACTTGATTAAAAGAGGAAATTCCGTGTATTTTTCACCCTTAGTGCCGAGAAGTGCTTTATTTTCAGTAACAAATTTTGTAAAGCTCTCCCCTTTGTTAGCACCGCTATCGATGATATTATCGCCATCGTTTCTTGCGCAAAGCATCCACGCCTCTGCAATATTGTTGAGGTCTGATTTAAAGCCGTAATCATCCTTAAGACGGTTACCGCCCCAAACAATTTCTTTAAAAACAGGCTTAAGCTTTATAGGTGTATTCATTGTATTTCCTCCGTTGCTACATTATTATTGTTATTTTTATCTGATCCGCTTTCAACAGCAACAACGCTGATTTCCTTTTTTTCAATAAACGGAACAGAAGAAGATTTAATATCAACTCTGTCATAATACTCTTTAAAGCGGATAGTAAAACGGATTTTCCTCTTGCATTTTTTACATTGGAAAACTGCCCTGAATGCTTGATTCATAACGCGCCATTCGCTTAATCTTTCGCATTGACCGCCACAAACATCGCAAAGACAACGCATTTTTGATTTATCGATAAGCGGACTGTTAATATCAGTAATAACCTTTGGTTTAAATGTGATTTTTGAATAGAAAGATGTATCACAAACCAAGGTGTAGGATTGGAGCATATGCTCGTTGTATATTTTTCTGAATAAATCTGCAGTTAAAAGGCTATCATCAAGAGCTCTGTGCAGGCTATAACTTTCAATATCAATACCAAGCTTTTCCGCAGCAGCAGAAAGCCCAATCTGATCCGCCTTTGAAATATTCATAAAAGCCTGTGTATACTTCTGCAGATTAACATAGTTGCTTAAAAACGGAATAAATGAAATGCCATTGAAATACCTGAAGTTTTCAATAAGCACGCGGATATCTGTATCGCCCCAGGTTAAGATTACATTATCGTTACCCGCAGACCACTTGCGGAATTGCGCCATAGTCTGTGAAAAAGGTGTACCGCTACTTATATCGTCATTTGTAATGTTTGTTAGCTCTTTGACTCTTGAATGAAGCTTTTTGCCAAGCTGAGCCTTGATAAACATAGAAAAGGTATCTACAACTCTGAGATTACTGTCCAGCTTTACTGCACCGATTTCAATAATCTCATTTATAAAACCTTTTTTCTTTTTACAATAGGCATTGTTCCATTCAAGGTCCATTATAATATAGTTCATTTTCTTCTCCAACTAAAACATAACTTATGACCGAAGCGTAATTGCATCGGTCATAAAATTAAATTATTCTAAGCCTTCCTGGTCGTAAAGGCAAACTGTTTCCAGAAGTATTTCTGCACCAACCTGCAATGCATCCGGACAAAGCTTATCAGGTGTATCAAGCCTTGTGTGGTAATATCTTGGTGGTGTTGGGTCCATAGCGGCAAAGCCTGTTGCTTTAATGCCTGCCTGTGTAAATGCGGCGGCATCACAAGCACCAAGGTAAATTGAAGCATATGGCAAATCGTGTCCACAGTTAAGAGCGGCTTTTTTAACAAGCTGTTTAACCTGTGTATCATGCTTCAATGTACCGCTCAAGTCTCTGTCGTAAACAGCCATATCCTTAAGGTCGCGGAGTGTATCGCAAGCAACAACGATTGTTTCAACATCTTTAAGCTCATTTTTATGTGCCTTTGCATATGCCTTTGCACCACGAAGACCTGCTTCCTCTGAGCCTGAAAGGATAACGCGGACCTCTGTATTTTCAAAACGGACACCTGCTTCTTCAAGGTGCTTTAAAACAGACATACAACCAAGACAGCCTGAAAGGTTATCGTTAGCACCGGGAACACTCTTGGTGTGGCTCTGTAAGAAAAGGAAGCCAACATATGGAATGATAAATATGCAGAGAATAATACCAACAACAAGGAAGAATGTGTTTGTTGCAGGTGTATCAATACCCTTGAAATCAACAACAATACCTTTAACAAGGCTTGCAATACTACAAATAATAAGACCAACTACGCCGGGGATAAGGAAGAGCTTCATTCCTATTCCGCCAAGCTTATAGTTAAGAATCCATTCGTACTGTGAATCCGCATGAGCAACGAGAATAATCCTCTTTTTAACCTCACCCTTTGGGCTTCTTGTGGCAATAAGGTTATGTGACTTATGACCGATGAAGAGAGGATCTATGAACTGCTTATACATAACAAACTCAAGTACAAGCGGAATAAAGCCTAAAATTGTTAAAATAAAGCTGATTAACGGATAATCTGTAAAGAAAACAATTGTTGCAATAATAGCCATTGCAACTGTAAAAGGAATAAAGCCCATAAATGCCTGACGGTGAACAATAAATTCCTCGACCTCAACCTTATCGGACCATTTCTTTAAATCTTCACCCATGTAATTCTGCGCTTTAAGCTCAGCCTCACTACCCGGGGCACGAGGGCCAATTTTTTCACAGATATCGGTAATTGTTTTTACCATATAATCAACAGATGATGCCATATTTATTTTGGAAGCATCGAATTTACCAAGAAAAGTTTTCATTCCATATCATTCCTTTCCACGAATAAAAATAATATAACACATAATTTATAAATTTACAACAGTTATACTATATAAATGTATTGATTTTGCCTTGAAATATATTGATTTTGGTTAAAAAATAATGTAGAATACGAATTAAACAAAAATTTATAGGTGGTTGTAAAATGTTAAACGATTCCAAAAATTTATTTTACAAAAAAAGTGCCAAAAACTGGCTTGAAGCATTGCCTTTAGGTAACGGCTCAACAGGTGCAATGGTTTATGGTGATACCCGCAACGAAACTATTGCAATGAACTCAGACACACTCTGGACAGGCTTTCCACGGGAAACCGCTATCAAAGACGGTGCATACGAGGCGTTTTTAAAAGCCCGCCAGCTTACAATGGACGAAAAATACTACGAGGCAAAGCGTCTTCTTGAGGACAAGGTGCTCTCAAACTGTTCACAGGCATATATGCCCCTTTGTGATATCCGTATTTCATATGCATGTTGTGGCTTTCTTAAAAATTATTCAAGAATTTTAAACCTTGAAACAGGTGTAAACACAGTTGAATACTCCCGCGGTGAGTATAACTTTAAAAGAGAGAGCTTTGTTTCATTTAATGACGATGCTTACATAGATAATATTACATGCCTTAATGGTAAAAAAGTAAGCCTTACTGTATCAATGAAAACACAGCTCAAAGGTAAATCTTTTACGGAAAATGATACCCTTATTCTTGATGGTATTGCACCGTCAGACTCCCCTGCTAACCAGGAAACATATGCGGCAATGAAGGGCTCACTTTACCCTGATAAGAAAGAGCTCCAGGGCATTTCTTTCAGATGCGCAATCAAAGTTCTTTCCGATGGTACTGTTACAGTTAATAGCGACAGCATTTCTGTTGTTGATGCATCTTATGTTACTCTTGTTTTTGCAACAGAAAACTCCTTCAACGGCTTCAACAAGCACCCTACTTTAGATGGTAAGGAATATAAACACGCCTGCCTTAACCACCTTGCAGAGGCTGTTAAAAAGGCTGAAGCTTACGAGAATATGAAGAAAGACCACGTTGATACCTTCTCAGGCTATTTCAACAGAGTTTCACTTGACCTTGGTACAGATAACAAGGGCAGTATTCCAACCCACAAACGCCTTATCCAACACGCAAACGGCAAGCAGGATTTAGGTCTTTATACCCTTATTTTCAACTTCGGCAGATACCTTATAATCAGTGGCTCACGCGAAGGTACACAGCCAACAACACTCCAGGGTATCTGGAACAACAAGATTGCCCCACCATGGAGTTCAAACTATACAGTTAATATCAACACAGAAATGAACTACTGGCCTGTTCTTATGTGTAACCTTACAGAGTTCAACCAGCCACTTATCCAGTTCGTTAAAGAGCTTTCTGTACGCGGTGAGGTACCCGCACAGAAGATTTTCAATGCTCGTGGCTTCTGCGTATTCCACAATGTTGATATCTGGCGTTTCTGCGACCCGGCAAGCGGTGACACACAGTGGGGCTATTGGCAGATGGCAGGCGGCTGGTTCTGTCAGCACATTTACAACCACTACCTCTATACATTAGATAAAAAATATCTTGAAGAAACAGCTTACCCGATAATGAAAAAAGCAACAGAATTTATGCTTGATTTACTTATTGAGGATAAAGACGGCTACCTTATTCTTGCACCATCAACATCTCCTGAAAACGAATTCCTCATTGATGGCGTTGCTGCATCTGTAAGTGAAACAACTACAATGACAATGACAATTGTTAAAGAGTTGTTTGGTAATATGATTGAAGTTCTTACAATTCTTAATGTTGATAAAGAGCTTAAAGCAGAGCTTGAGGAAAAGCTTGCTAAGCTATTACCGTTCAAGGTAGGCTCACGCGGTGAATTGTTAGAGTGGTACAAGGAACTCAAAGAACACGAGCCAAACCACAGACACAAATCACATCTTTATGGGTTACACCCAGGTCAGCTTATTACTCCTGACGAAACACCTGACCTTGCAAAAGCTTGCATACGTTCCCTTGAACTTCGTGGTGATAACGGAACAGGCTGGAGCCTTGGTTGGAAAATCAATATGTGGGCTCGTCTTTGGGATGGCGATCATGCATTAAAGCTCCTCGATATTCAACTTTCCCCTGTTCCTTCGAAGGCTGTAAGATATCGTGGCGGCGGAACATATCCTAACCTTTTCGATGCACACCCACCATTCCAGATTGATGGTAACTACGGTTGTACAAGCGGTGTTGCAGAAATGCTTTTGCAGTCAAGGAAAGGAAAGATTTTCCTTCTTCCTGCCCTTCCAACCCTTTGGAAAACAGGTAAGGTTACAGGCCTTAAGGCTATGGGTAACGTTACTGTTGATATTGAGTGGGAAAACGGCGAATTAAAATCATACAACCTTGATGGCGATGTTTCAAATATTGAAATCTACTGCAAAGGTAAAAAGATTAACTAAAGTATAGCAAAAAGCCCTGTATCTAGAGATACGGGGTTTTTTTAATAAAGAATAAATTTAAATTTGAAAAGAGATATAATAAAAGAAAGTCATTGCAAATACAACGACCTTCTTTAGTTAAATATTTATATATTATAATCCTTTTGTAATTTCTTTGTTAAAGCATACATTTGCTCAATTTCAAGTCTTCTGGTTTCTGTAAACTCAGATACTGAACGAACACGAGCATTGTGAGTAATGTCTAAGCCGTCAAGACCCATATAATACTTTGCATTTATAGGATAGCACTGACACTCTGCAACAGAGAAGAAACCAACAATATTCTGAATTAACTCCGCCTTTTCGTTATCACCATCGTTATTGGCTTTTATTAAGGCTGAATATAAATCAGGGTGGAAGTTTGCCATAACTCCTGAGAAGCCGTGGCAACCTAATTTAAGACTTTCAAGTAAGGTTGCAGAGTTTGCATTGTAAAGCTTAATGGGGCTACCCTTTATTGCTTCCAGCTTATCTTTGATTTTGCCTAAATTACAGCAAGTATCTTTAATAAATGTGTATTTTCCACTTTCAGCCATTTTCTTTAAAAGATATGGTGTAAGCTCTCTTTTATATGGGTACGGACATTCATATACACCGAAAGCTACCTCAGGCAAAGCATTTGCAACATATTCCATTCTCTCGAAGAGAACATCGTCACTTTCCTCAGCTGAAGCAAATCTGTTTGAAATAAAAACATATGCATCAATGCCTGTTTCGATAAATGCCTTAGCCTCTTTAATCTGCACCTCTAAATCGTCAGAAGTGTGACCTGATGCAACAATAGACATACCTTCAGGCTTATTTGCCATAACAAATTTTAAAAGTTCGAGCCTTTCCTCAAATGATAAAAAGAAAATTTCACTACTCTGACAAATAGCAAATATTCCGTCTACACCTTTTTCAGCATACCAATCAATGATTTTTTTAACTCCATTATAGTCGATTTTATTATCGTCTGTAAAAGGAGTTACCATTGTTGGGTATACACCATTATTTATATTTTTCATAAAATACACCTCTTTCCATAGTATTTTAACATAATCAAAAATAAAAATAAATAGACATTTTGATAAAATAAGGCTATAATTACGGAAAGATTAAAAAATCTGTATTTCGGAGGCTTTTAATGGATATCGTTTTAGCTTTTGTTTTAATACTTACAATAATTCCTGCTGCGTCTTATGGTTGGGGTATGAGAGGTACAACAATCGGCGGTGAAAAGGGCGCAATGCTTCCCGGTACATTAATCGGCGGATTGTTGGCAATTTTCAGCGGTATTTTTATTGTGCAGGAGCACTTTTACATATTCTCTGCTTTAGGTGCAATTGCAATGTATTTTGGTGGCTGCATGACCTATGGTGAAACACTTTCAATATCAATGAGTGCAAGACCTGCCGTTGACCTAAAAAAAGGCTTAACAGCATTATTTGTAAAAGGGTTTTTATGGTTTGCTGTTTTCGGTGCCATATTCTCAACGGGAGTTAATGCGGTTTCCAAAGTGTACAGCATTTTAGAATTAATTATAATATTCATTCTTACACCTGCAACGGCAATTATAGGTCTTAACAAACTTAACCGACCACATAATGTACAAGAAGTAAAGTTCCCCAAAATATATTTCTCAAAAACGCGAAAAGAGTATTGGGGCGCAATGGTTGGTATTGTTGTTGCTCTTACAATAATAAACATAATAAAGCTTAATGCCTATTCCCTGCTATTCACTTTTATTTGCGGTCTTTTCGGTGGCTTGGGCTGGCTTTGCGGACAAGGTGTACAGATATATATAAAGCATTACGGCAAAACCTCAGATTTTAAAATTATCAATAAATTTGTAAATAATAAATACCTTGAATCCTGGAAGGCAATGGAGTGTACCTTCGGTGCCGTTGGTGGTTTAGGCTGTGCAATTGCATTCATACTCACCTATCCATTATTCAAGGAAACTGTTTTCACTTTAGAATTAAATGGAGGAATTGTTCCGTATAATTCAATCGTTGCAGAAATATTCTTTTATTTGTGGTTACTTTTATTGATAATTGATATGGGTCACTACTTCATAAAACCGCCATTATCAATTGAAGAGTTAAAGGATTTACACGCAAAAGGAAAAATATCAGATAAAAAATTCTCAAGTAAAGTATTTAACGCAAAAATAAATGCAGACGAATTCCGTAAAAAATTCAATAAATTCTGGGAGACCTACGAATTTATTGTTTACGCCTCAATTCCATTCATTTTAATCTGCCTCGGCTCAGTAAAAGCAGTTAAAATGATGTCATTCTTCATGCTGTATTGGGTGCTCGCTCAGGAAATTGGCTTTGAAAACAAATACACTAAGCTTAAATCCCGCATAATAAAAATAACATTTACCGTTATGGGTTTAATTATTATATTATCTCAGATAGTGCTAAATATCGAGGTTTCAAAATCCAACACATTCTTGCTTTATACGTCATTTTATGAGGTTTTGACTTTAGCCTGGTTATTACCCTCTATTGTTAAAAAGAACAGTAAAAAAGCCAATGAGATTAATTTAAACGATAATAAGCTTAAGAGATTTTTAAGGCAAATAAAAGAAAACAAAAGCTTTGTTATAATTCATCTTTATTTTGTGGTGTGCATTATAATTACAATGAGCAATATATAATAAAAAACAGTTACAGACATTTTTCGTTCTGTAACTGTTTTTTGTTGAACTAATTATACATTAAGCCATTCTTCTGCTTTAGCAGCAGACATTCTTTTAATGTTTTCTTCGGGGTAAATTGATTCTTCACCGCCATTTACATAAAGGAAGAATTTGCCGTCTGCTGTTTTATAAAGTGATTCTTCATAGCCTGCAGGGTCACCGAATTCGCCTGATGTAACCTTTTTGATAAGCTCTGCTGATTCTGTATCGTAGGTTACTTTACAAATAACTTTTTTCAATTTTTATACCTCTTTCATATTTATATACATTGTTTTTGCACGTTGGTATTATATTATGAACGGAGCAAAAATTCAATATAAAAAATCAAGCTTTAACAATATGTTAAATTATTTGTTATGTTCTTCCATAACACTGATGTATGCAGGGCGGATAATTTTATCTGCGCCGATAAGCTCTTCTACTCTGTGGGCACTCCAGCCAACAATTCTTGCAATTGCGAAGATTGCTGTGTAAAGCTCCTTAGGAATACCAAGCATATCGTAAACAAAACCACTGTAGAAGTCAACATTAGGGCTTACACCCTTGTAAATTCTGCGTTTTTGAGCAATAAGCTTTGGTGCAAGCTCTTCAATGTTTTCGTAAAGCTGTAAATCAACATTCCTGCCCTTTTCCTTTGCAAGGTCCTCAACAAAGCTACGGAAAACGCGTTCACGAGGGTCAGATAATGAATAAACAGCATGGCCCATACCATAAATCAAACCTTTTTTATCATAAACCTCTTTATCGATAATTTTAGCAAGATATTTTTCAAGCTTTTCTTTATCTGTAAAATCTTCTGCATTTTCTTTAATGTCATCAATCATTTCCATAACCTTAAAGTTTGCACCACCGTGCTTAGGACCTTTAAGGGATGACATTGCCGCAGCAATTGTTGAATATGTATCTGAGCCTGATGATGTTACAACACGGGTTGTAAAGGTAGAGTTGTTACCGCCGCCGTGCTCCATGTGAAGTATAAGTGCCGCGTCAAGCACCTTTGCTTCTGTTTTGGTATATTTTTTATCAGGTCGCAACATCATAAGAATATTTTCTGCAGTAGAAAGCTTAGGGTCAGGACGATGAATAATCATGCTTTCCCCTTTTTCTGAATAGTTGTATGCGTGATAGCCGTAAATAGCAAGCAACGGAAACTCTGCGATAAGCTGAACAGACTGCCTTAAAACATTGGGAATTGTAGTATCAAGTGCTTTTTTGTCGTATGAAGAAAGTGTAAGAATACTACGTGTCATGGAATTCATAATATCCTGTGTTGGAGCCTTCATTATAACATCGCGGGTAAAGTTTGGCGGAAGCTGTCTGCACTCACCAACATACTTTGAAAATGTTTTAAGCTCGTCATTATTGGGCATCTCCCCCAAAAGAAGTAAATATGCAATCTTTTCAAAACCGAACTCATTTTCGTCAATATTATTAATTAAATCCTCAACCCTGTAGCCTCTGTACCAGAGTTGACCATCGCAAGGCTCTTTAACACCATCAACAACTTTGTTTGATACAATTTTAGAAACATTTGTAAGGCCTGTGACAACGCCATTACCATTAATATCTCTTAAGCCCTTGTTAACGGAATATTCTTTAAATAATTCAGGATTAATGCTGTCGTTTTTTCGACACATTTCTTCTTTGCCTTCTATGTATTCTTTAAATTTAATAAAACTCAAGACATCACCTCATTTTCAAATAGCCTACCCATATTATAAATGATAGCTATTGTTATAGTCAATAATTGTAATCTAACTGTAAATATTTATTAATACTATGTTAAAAAAATAAGCCACTACGGAAAATAGTGGCTTAAGTTTATTACAAACTGTTAAGAATTTCAACAACACATCTGAGCTCTTCCGGTTTAACCTTTTCAACAGGAGTGTTATTAACAACGCAATCTGCAAAATAGTTGATTTCGTTTGCGTAAGCATTACTCTTAGGAAGGTTAATACTACCTGTGTCACCCTCTGCCTCTTGTGAAAGGTCAATTTTTTCGTCATCCCTTAAATAGATAACCATTTTGCCACCCTCATTAACAACAAGAGCATTTTCAAACTGAAAACGGAATTGAGCGGTGAACGGATAGCAGGTTGCATACCAGGAAGCCTCTGTATTAATTGAAAAACCGCCAAAATTATATGTAAGGCTAATAAAATCCTGATCCGGTAATTTGGAACGGAATTTATGGTCTACCTTTGGTTGACCAAAGGCATATACCAAGAAATCAAGGTCGTGAATGTGTAAATCGTACGGAACAAGACCGCTACGCTTTTCATCCATCATCCAACCATCCCAGCTCCAACGAGGATAGCAACCAAGCCTTGTCATTGTACCGGAAAGGAGCTTACCGTATTTCTGTGTATCATAAATTTCTTTGAGCACTTCGTATTCGGGCCAGAACCTTAAAACCTGTGCTACCATAAATTTAACATTGTTTCTTTCTGCGCAAGAGTAAACTCTTTCAATATCTTCTACCTTTAAAGAAATAGGCTTTTCACAAATTACATTAATACCCTTTTCCATAGCTTTAACAGCAAAATCTGCGTGAAGATATGTTGGTAAGCATATATCAAGAATATCAAGTTCTTCATTATTAAGCATTTCATCAAAATCAGTATAACAACGCTTTGATGCAAATTTTTCCATTCTTTCCGGTCTTATATCACAAAGAGCAACAAGCTCTGCATCTGCTCTTTCTTCCCAGGCAGGAATATGTGCACCGCTGATACCGCCAACGCCAACTAAACCAACTTTTAACATAAATTAATCCTCCGATATTAAAACATCTTTTGTAATTTTATCATAAAAAAATACATTTTTCAATAGAACAAAAGTGTATTAAATAAGCTCCTTATTTATTAATTCTGTAATTCCTATTGTAATGTAATCCGCCATTTCTTTTATAAGTTCAACACCATTTTCCATAGCATAAGATTTAAATTCAGCTATCATATCTTTATCATTTATATTATCACCAACAGCAATAACATCTTCATATTTACCGCCAACAAAATTCAACAAACCATAAATACCTGAGGCTTTATTCACACCATGCGGCGTAATATCAATACAATTGCCGTTTTGCAAGGGATTTAGTACACCAAAATATTTTTCTTTTATTTTCTCAACAACGCGCTCTGCCTCCTCATATGTGTCGAGCATTGTATTAATCTGATTAAAGTAATCAATCTCGGGTAATTCTTCAATATGTATTTCACCATCTGCGCAAGGCACATTATCCGCCCTGACCATTATTGATACCTCTTTATCTATATTTGCGAATGGGCAATCCCACGAAAATAAATCTTCTATAAAACCCTTTGAGATATTCCCGTTACAACGAAATTCTTTCAAAATGTTATGCTTGTTATCTAATATTATAGCACCATTGTTGACAACAAGAAAATCATATTCAAAATTCTTGTTTTCAATAACATCTAAAAGAGATTTGATTCCCCTGCCACTTACAACACCAAACAGGTTGCCTGCTTTTCTCCACCGGGATATAGCTTTTCTTTTTTCATCATCTATACCATTATGGTTCAATGTGCCATCGTAATCTGTTGCAATTATTTTCATAAAAACCACCCACAAGAAAATATAACTTAATTATATAACTTTTTAAAGCATTTGCAACTGTTAGATATAAATTAACTGATTGATTTTTTTGTGTGTTCAAGTATAATGAATATACAAAATGATTTAAGGTTGGTTTTATGAACGAATTAAGCAATTTAATCAGTAAAACACAAAACGGTGATACACTTACACTTGAAAAAGGTAAAATATATCATGTGTATCAGGATGATTCCTTTGAATTAACAGGATATTACTGTTCAAATACCGCAAAAAAGAACGAAAACCGCAACGGATTACGCAGAACAGCGATTTATCTTAAGGAGAAAAATAATATAACAATAGACGGCAACGGTGCTGTAATTCTTGTGCACGGAAAAATGACACCATTATTGTTTGATAAATGCACAAATATTGTTGTTAAAAATCTTATAATTGATTATGCCTGCCCAACAATGAGTGAATTTACTGTTTTATCAAACGATAAGGGCATATGTAAAATAAAAATCAACGATGAATGTCTTTATGATATTCGTAAAAACGAAATTATCTGGCACGGCGAAAGGGATAAAAAGGGCAAGTACTATTGGAAAGACAGTTATATAGGAAATAAACGCCATTATAAACTAAAAGACCCAAATACACAGCTTTACATTGATTACAGCCGAAAGGATATTGAGTTTGAATCCATACAAGATTTAGATAACAACATTCTTTGCGCTAAATTGAAAAACAAGGATGTATACTTCCCTGTTGGTAGTGTTATTCAGACACGAAATATTATAAGAGATCAGACCGGCAGCCTTTTTCAGCGCTGTAAGGATTTGCATTTTGAAAATCTTCGCGTTAAATTTATGCACGGATTAGGTATGGTTTCCCAATTTTGCGAGAATATTACCTATAAAAATTGCGATTTTACACCTGCAGAAAACAGAACAGCCGCATCAACAGCAGACTTTTTCCAGTTTTCAGGATGTAAGGGGAAGATTTTAATTGACTCCGTTAAAGCCGCAGGAGCTCATGATGATTATATAAATGTACACGGCACTCATTTAAGAATAATAAGAAAAAATAATCGTAAACATACAATAACAGTTCGTTTTATGCACCACGAAAGTTGGGGATTTCAGGCATTTGAAAAGGGAGATGTTGTTGAATTTATAAGGTGGGATACATTAAAGCCCTACGATAAAGCAACAGTTGTTGACTACAAAAGGCTTAATGACATCGATATCCGCCTTTACCTTGATACATCTATCCCCGATTCATTGATTTTATGTAAGGATGTTGTTGAAAATGCAACCTGGACACCTGATTTGCACGTTAAAAATTGCGATTTCGGTCTTACATGCGGTCGAGGAATTCTGTGCACCACAAGAGGCAAGGTTGTAATTGAGAATAATACATTCAAAAACATATGGGGACCCGCCTTATTGCTTGAGGATGATTGCAATTTTTGGTTTGAATCAGGCTACACAACTGAAATAATCTTCCGAAACAACATTGTGGACTGTTGTGATTACAGAAAAATGTACCCGGGCTCACCCGCTATTCGTTATTCACCAAAGGTTATGAATGAAAAATCAACTCACTATGTTCACGGCAAGCTGATTGTTGATGGTAACACCTTCAAAAACCCTGTTGAAGGAAATCATATATTCAGTTTAGAATATTTAAAATGTGCAGAAATAATAAACAACACCTTCGACAGACCTTACATTGTTGCTAAGAAGGTTGTAGGAGATGTTGTTGATGAAAATAATATAATTAAATAAAAAATCAGGGAGTGTAAATCACGAAATTTACGCTCCCTTTTTCTGTGCTTTATTTTAAATAATCCTTAAGCCACACAAAATGTGATGGTCTGTGAAATTTAGGCTTCATAGTAGGGTTTAATGCCATTAAGTGCTTATCCATTTCCCCGCCATCCGTTTCCAACCTGTATGCATTGAAATAGATTTCACCATCACCCGATAGTATTTTATCCTTTGGAAAGCTTACCGTTGCCTCATAGGAGCTTTCTGTACGGATAACTTTCCCTTCCACAAAGGGTTGGTCTATAAAATTAATCACAAGCTGCGGAATACCGTTTTCGTCATCACCCTTATTTTCCATAAGCGCACTCATAAGCACATTTTCGGGACTTATCTCTATCTCATAATAGAATCTTCTATCAGGGTCTGAGCCTATCAACACCTCGCAAGCATCACCCTCGGAGTGGATATCATTATAATTATGGTGAGGGCAATAAAACTCAGTATGCTCTGCGAAAAAAACAAAGGTAAGAACACCCTCTTTTTCGCTTATATCTACAGTTGTTTTATATGGTGAAGCAGAGCCGTCTCTGCAGTTTTTTAATTCATATATCATATTATTACTTAACCTGACCTTCTAAAATACCGATACATTCCCTGCCCAACAGATTATTTGAAACATTACGGGCATTGAAATAAAGCCTCAGTTTGTTTTCGTACTTTACAAGGCAACAAGCATAAACATATTGAGCCATCCATTTGCTGTCACCACAAATCTGTGGCTCTAAAAATGGTTTTACAAACTCAAAATTTACGCCATCATCTGATTTTAAAAGCATTATTGCGGAATGACTTTTGCCATCCTTATGAAAAATACCGTTTTGCAGACCTATATAGCAATCCTTTAATTTATACACCTTTAAACAACCTGAGCAAAGATTCAAATATTCTGTATCTTTATCAGGCTTTATTATGGGCTCATTTTGTGAAACATAGCCTGAAGAAATGCTGTTACTTTCTGCAAAGGAAATATATGTTGGCTCACCAAAGCCACAATCCTCAATAAAGGTCTGACCGCAGGAGTAATACAAGCGATTTTTGCCGTTAATATTAATCAAAAACGGGTTTGATATTGCATAGCCTTTGTTGAATTCCTCGTATTTCTTTGTTTTCTTGATTACGGGATAGGGATCTGACCAATTATTCAAGTCAACAGATTCTGTGCAGTATATTTCAGATTGCCATTTAACACCCACAAGAGATAATGCGTTTAAAATTACAGGCCTAGTGCGTTCATAAAACAAATAATATTTTCCGTCAATATAGTTTATATTAGGCCTCATAGCTCGTTTTACAATACGTTTACCCTTTTTAAAGTTGATGCCGTCTGTACTGTTATATACATAAACACCAAAAAACGTGTGGCAGAATAAATGCCATAAGCCATCGTGGGAAACAGCCGGTGTAATTACACTCGGGTCTGCAACTACAAAGCTTTCTAAAGGGTTTTTGATTATAGGATTGTCATCGTAAAGCTTAAAATCACAATTTAAAAAGTCGTTAAAAGTTATGCTTTCCATATAAATACCCCAAAATCAATTTGAATTTAAACAGTAACAGTATTACGCTCACCAAGAACTTTTTCGCAAGCTTCTAAATCCTCAGGAGTATTAATACCACGAAGGTCATCACCGTCATTTGTAAAATAGGTTTCAACCTTTAAGCCCTTTTTAACCATAAGCTCGGGCACCTCTGTAACATAATACTCCTTCTGCGCATTGTCACATCCAACAAGCGGAAGTATATCAAAAAGAGATTTACTGTTAAAAACCATAACCCCTGAAAAAAGCTCCTTGATTAATGCTTGTTCAGGAGTACAGTCCTTGCCTTCAACTATTCTTGAAAATTCGCCATTTTCATCCCTTAAAACACGCGCCCAATGGGTCAATGACGGGTTTTCTGCGGTCATAAGTGTACAATCAGCATCGTTTTCTGCATGCTGTTGACACATAGCTTCCATTTCTTCACGCCGGAATAAAGGCATATCGCCGAATGTAATAAGGACGCTACCATCAAAGCCTTCAAACTCCTTAGCACATTCCATAACAGCGTGACCTGTGCCAAGCTGTTGCTTTTGCTCTATGTAGCAGAAAGAGTCGCCAAAGTGCTCTGTAATTTTTTCTTTGCCGTAGCCTACAACAATATATATATCCTTTTCCTCAATAAATGAGATATTATCTATAACATACTCAAGCATTGGTTTATTTAACACAGAAAACATTGCCTTCGGCATATCTCCGCTGACACTCTGAAGTCTGCTGCCCTTACCTGCAGCAGGAACAATTGCTCTTATAGGTTTCATTTTACACCCCATATATTTATAATTTAATCGGTTTACAGAACACTTACTTTAAGCCCGTAAGCATCATAGATATTTTGTAATATCCTTCTAATATCAGGTAGTTTATTTTCCATATCCTCTAAAAGCTTAAGCTGTGTGCGGCATCTGTCGAGATTTTGCTCAGCATAATCAGTATGGTAATATGTATCACCGTTTACATAGTCCGTCAAAAATCGTATTGCATCCTCTGCGGTAATTACAAGAGAGGCATACTGAAGTAATCGGAGCTCTTCTTTTTCAAGAATATCACCGCAGGCTTCAAGATAACCACGGGCATATGCTTCGTATAAATCAAGGCTACAGTTAACCTTACTTAAATCCTTTTCGTCATCCTTAGCGGTGTTTGTGCCACTTCGCATGCTATCACCAAAATCATACAAAGGCGTTGACAGCATTACGGTATCAAGGTCAATAATTGCAACGGGAAGATTTGTTTCATTACTGAAAAGAATGTTATTTAAGTTGCAATCGTTGTGGCAGATTCGTGTGGGTATTACCCCACCCTCGAGAGCATCTGTAATTTTACCGAACAACTCAGTCCTGTTACGAATAAACGAAAGCTCCTCTGTAACATCTTTAACTCTGTTACAGCTATCTCTCAAAATTGCAGACTCTAAATCTTCGTATCTGCTTTTAGTATTGTGGAAATTCGGGATAACCTCTTTAATTTTTCGCGGATCAACAGAGCTCATAGATTTAATAAAACGGCCAAATGAAACACCCGCATAGTAAAACACCTGTGGATTTTCAGGAATATCAACAGAATACACATTATCAAAGTATGTCATCATGCGCCATACACCTGAGGAATCCTTAAAATATAATTTGCCATCCTTAGTGGCACGAAGCCTTTGAACTACTCCTCTTTTATGTTTACCGGGCATATCAAGGTGGTTAGATAAATGAGCAGTTGCAAGCTTGTAATTCCCCATCAAAGCCTCTACATCAGGAAATACATTTGTGTTGATGCGCTGAAGGATATATTTATGGGTTTGCTTCCTTGGAGAAAGAGCCACTACTTTATAAGTTTCGTTAATATACCCTTTTTTGATTTGTTCAAAGCTTACAATTGCTCCACTAAGGGAAAATTGGTCTGCTACATTACGTAGATGGTTCATCCGTATACTTCTCCGTTACATAATTTATTTAGCACGATAATGTTCTTATTTATGACATATTATAGCTTATTTTCTGTTTTTTTGCAATATTGCAGATAAAAACAAAAAGAAAATCGGGCCCGGTAGGACCCGATATCTTATTTAATCTGAATTATTGAAAATGCCAATCTATTAATGGTCTGAGAATCATAACAATTCTGTTTACAAAGTTTGTAAGCTCAAAATTAAAGGCTCCGAAGGTAGAATTATCATTCCAATCTTCTTCTTTAATTATAAGATCCTCGTTATCAACAAAGTAACCCGGTTCAAGGAATGCCTTTGTTTTCATTTTTACATTAATAATATTTTTACATGCCTCACGAAGAGCTGTACCAAAGCCTATTGGGTCAATGTAGTACTGACCTTTAATGGCAGCAATATGGGAAGGCATATTAAGGAACCAAACACCGGTGAGCATTGTATCGTTACCATTGTAAACAGCAAGAACAGGGCTCATATGTCCGTTACCGATAAAGTTGTTTGAATAGTCGGACACAACAAAGCCTTCAAAGCCCCATTCCTTACGCAGTAAGTCAATAAGGAGCTCTGAGCACCCGCCTGCCCAATCGGTACCGATTCTGTTATATGCAGACATAACACCGTAGCAAGCTGAGGTTTTAACAGGAATTTCAAATGCCTTAAGGTAGATTTCGCGCATTGCCTGTTCATCTGCCCAAGTGAAAATACCTGCACGATGAGACTCCTGGTCATTCATAGCAAAATGCTTGATAGTTGTAACAAGACCTTGACCCCAAGCGCCATCAATAATCTGAGCGCCCATTGTACCTGAAAGAACAGGATCCTCTGAGAAATACTCAAAGTTTCTGCCACCCATTGGGTTTCTGTGGATATTAACACCGGGTGCATACCAGATATCCGTACCAATAGCTCTTGCTTCGATACCTACGCTGTCACCCATCTTCTTTGCAATAGCTTTATTCCATGTGCAAGCAATTGCTGTTGCGCAAGGGTAAGCAGTACCGCTATCTGTATAAGCAATACCATGAGCACCCTTAATGCTTGAAGGACCATCGTTATCCCATGTCTGAGGAATGCCAAGTCTTTCAATTCCTGCTGTCTGATAGCCACCGCGTGCAACAAGCGTTGTCATTTCATCAAGGGTAAGCTGATCAAGGAATTTATCCATAAGCTTTTTGTTTTTATATACATCCTTAAGTGTAATTACACCGGTATCGTATGTTACACCCATTTTAGGTGCTGTACCCTCTTTTGTACGCGCCGGGTATTTATCTGCATCCTTGATTTTTTGTGTTTTTACAAGACTTCTTGCCTCGGGGTATGTATCTTTAGCATTTGCTCTTGAAAGAATCGGGAAATCTGAATATGCAAAATCAAAAAGGTTTTTAATTTCCGTGCCTGTTGCACTATCCTTTTTAATTACAACATCCTTTGCTACCTTATATGTAAAGGAATCAATGTGTTTACGAACGTTTTCGCCAAGAATAATCTTATAAGTACCTTTTTCAAGTACCCAGGCTTGCTTGTTTACCCTGTCGTATGAAGCCATATCGTTTATGTTGAATGTAACTGTAACGGTCTGGCTCTTTGAAGGTGCAAGGAGCTTTGTTTTTGCGTATCCGCCTAAAGCAATTGCACTCTTTTCGATTTTACCTGTATAAGGTGCTTTGTAATAAATCTGAACTGTATCCTTACCGCTTACCTTACCTGTGTTTGTAACCTTTACCTTAACAGTAATTTTTCCGTTAGCGGTGCTTGAAGAAACAATTTCCTTTTTGAAGGTTGTGTATGAAAGACCATAACCGAAAGGATACTGTACCTTATCCTTTGCAAAGGTTTCAAAGTAACGGTAACCAACATAAATACCTTCCTGATATTCAACAAAATGCTCTCCGCCATCATATTCATAAGAGCCGAAGTTTTCTGTTGATGGATGGTCATAAATGCTGTATGCAATTGTATCTGCAAGTCTGCCTGATGGATTTACTTCACCCTTAAGCATTTTACCCACAGCTCTCATACCGAACTCACCGGGAATCCATACAATTGCAGCAGCCTTAATGCTTTCGTATTCACTGAGGAATCCCATTTCCATTACATTACCTATGTTAAAGAGAACAATAACCTCAGAAAAAGTTTTAGCAACCTTATCAACCATTGCTTTTTCTGTATCGCTTAATCTGAGTGTTTCGGGTGAAAGATCTGAGTTCTCGGCACTTGTTCTACCAATAACAATAATTGCAGTATCTGAAAATTTCTTTGCATTTTTCATTACTGAATCTGTAAGCTTATCAGGTGACATTTCGTTAAGCGCACTCTTAGCAAGTAAAAGCTGTAGAAGGTTATTGAATACTGTACTACCTGTTTTAAGAATTTCCTCAGAGCCACAATATTCATCATAAAGTTCGTAAAGCTCGTTGTTATAAGCAATACCTGCTTCATCAAGTGCCTCATAGAAATAAACCGGGTCGTGGGTAGTTATAGCACCGGAACCTGCACCACCTAAAAGCGGTACAACAGATGCGGCACCAAAAACATTTACCTTTTTACCATTCAAAGGCAAGGTTTCACCCTCATTTTTAAGAAGAACAATACCTTCTTCTTCGATTTCCACAGCAACTTGACTTGACTTTGCAACAACATCCTTAGGAATGTTACCGCTAACCGCGTATGACGGAAGCACAAAGCAAGCCATAAGCAATGTTAACACAAGTATTACCGCAGTAATCTTATTATTTTTTTTCATTTTGCCATCTCCTTATAAGTTAATATTTAACCTTAGTTTGACTATAACAAAAAAAAACAATAAAATCAATATTTTTTGTTAATATTCACAAATAAATATATGAAGAAAAAAGAATCCGCAAAATCCTTGTAAAACAAAAGATTTTGCGGAATTTGTTATTATTCCCACTCATTTTCGTGGTTCTTCTTTGGCTTATTTATGCCCTAAATATTATCCTAATCGGCAATTTTGAACCTGTTTTTCCACCCATTATTTCATTTATCAAAATTTTTGTTGCAGAAAAAGTTGCAAAATCGCCTGCGGAATTGTGTCAGGTGGTTGTGATGCAACTGCTTGTTATAACAGGTATGCGTTTATCTTCCGCTGATCTGACAGCGGCAATAGATACGGCTTCCGAGGAATGCCAGCAGCGATGCGACGACAACGTAGATCAAAGGAACGATTTGATATGAGGTGAAGTGCATTCCAAACATAGAAATCAAACGGCTATCAAAGGTGTTCCACATGGACAGAAAACAGGTAGGAAGATAATCCCATAACTGTCCCAATATGCGATACTGTGCCGGTATCTGAATAATCATTCCTGCAAGGATCATGCCGGTGGTAACTGACATTGCGGCAATACTGCTACTAAAAAGCTCGGACAAAAGCATGACGAATACGCTGATAAAAATCGCAGTCACAATCAGACATCCGTATGCAACAAGACATGCTTGTCCTATAGTGATATTGCCAGCGTAGCCGGTATAAAATAGCTGTATTGCGGCATCAAAACCCTCCGAACCGTATACCCGCAGACTCAGCACCCAGGTCAGCAATGCCATAAGCAATGCACCCACACAGCCAACTGTGATTCCTGAAAGCAGCTTGACCCAATAGAGCCGTTTTTTACCGTTCGAGGTGCATAAAACAAGCTGATCAGTTCGGTGAGTATGCTCATCGGGAAAGCTACTTGAAAGGGTGATAGCGACATAAATCAGCATCATAAAGCCTACGGTGAGAAAGGTTTCTAAGATGCATCCGTATCCTTCGTGGAACTGATATACAACAGGAGTTTCAAGACTATCTGCATGACTTTGCCAATATGAAATCTCAGCCTCAGTCAGATAGTTTTTAACAGCCGATTCTTCAAAGCGTTCTCTCATGGCAGCATATAACGCAGCTTCATCAGGAGACCACTGCTGGGCGGTTCCTTTGTCCATACCGGTCCATGACCTGATCAAATTGAAGATATCGCTGTACGGACGGGCATAGGTCTGGTATTCTTCAGTTAAAACATAGTTGGTGTCTATGGGCAAATCCTTGTAGGCGGCAATGGTTTCCTCCAGTAGAGCTTGGTCTATGGATTTGCCGCTAAGTGCTTTGCGGTATTCTTGATTGATTAGATGCTCTTCATAGTTTGTACCTACATACGTGCCGTTTACC
>JAZSCV010000032.1:0-22647 GCA_045530855.1 Acutalibacteraceae bacterium | reverse complement strand
ACCTTCAGGTTCAGGTAAGTCAACATTTTTGCACGTTTTAAGTAGTCTTGAAAATGCAACCTCAGGTGAGGTTATTTATAACAACGAAAGCCTTAAAAAGTATAACGATAATCAGCTTTCAATCCTCAGAAGAAGACGCTTCGGCTTCGTTTTTCAGGCATATAACCTTGTGGAAGAACTTACAGGCTACGAAAATATTTTACTTCCCATTATGCTTGATAAAAAGAAACCCGATGAAGAGTATTTGAAAAAAATCATTGACATTCTCGGCATTGAAGACAGACTTTCTCATCTTCCGTCGGCTCTTTCAGGCGGTCAGCAGCAGAGAATTGCTATTGCAAGAGCACTTGCAAACAAGCCTTCAATCCTTTTTGCTGATGAACCTACAGGTAACCTTGACGGTAAAAGTGGTAGAGAGGTGCTTTCACTTCTTAAATATGTAAGTAAGGAATTAGGCGTAACCCTTATTCTTGTTACCCACGATTTGCACGTTGCCGAGCAGGCAGACAGAGTTATAAGAATCGAAGATGGTGCTGTTGTTGAAGACAGTAAATTCAATCAATAAAAGTAAGGTTCAGAGATAGATTTAGGTGATTCTATGAAAAACAAAAAATTAACCTTTAATTCCCTTGCGGTAGGTAACCTGAAGCACAGGAAGAAAAGATATACCTTGATGATTTTAGGTATCGTTCTTTCAATGGTATTTTCTTCAAGTATTATTTACTTTGCTTTCAGTGCATACACAACCGCAAGGGAACAAACCAAAGCCGACAAGGGCTTGTATGATATGATGTGTTCCGATTACGATGAAGCAATTTTCGATCAAATGCATAAATCGGATTTTTTTGAAGCAATCGGTATGGGCTCAGTTATAGGTTTTGCTTTTACTGATGCAGAAGACAAGCTTAGCGGTACATCCGTTGCAAGATTGGACGAGATTTCAAAGGAACTTGTGAATCCTGTTTTTATAAGCGGAACATATCCTGAAAAAACGGGTGAAATTGCCATTGAGCAAACAACTCTTTTGCAGCTTGGAATAACTGCAAAACCTGGTGATGAAATAACGCTTAAGTTTCAAGTTCAGAACGATGATGATTTGTTGCCGGATATTAAAGAGAAAAAATATGTTTTAACAGGCATTCTCAGAGACAAAAGAGCAAATATTTCAACCGGCTTCAATGATAAAGAAGACATCCCGTCAGCATTTGTCAGTACACAAGAACAAGTTGATTTGGGTGGTAAAGAGAATAAAGTTTGCTATACGAAACTGACTGATAAGGGCTACAATCATATATGGAATATGTTTAGCGAGATACCTGATCTTTCGTCCGCTTGTGTTTTCACATTTAATGAAGCTTTTGCTTTGAACGACGATGAATCAATATCCTTGGTATATGTACTCATAATTGTTGTGATTCTTCTTTTAGCATCTTCGTTGGGTATAATAAATGCTTTTACAGCAAACTTAAAGGAGCGTAAAAAACAAATCGGCTTGTACAGAGCTGTTGGTGCAACAAAAAGACAGATTATCAATCTGTTCTTGCGTGAATCTGTAATTCTCGGACTGGTTTGCACTCCTATAAGCCTTTTGATATCCTATTTCAGCGTAAAATTAATTGTTAACAATATTTTTGATGAAGCTTTTTTTGAGGCTAATATATGGGTGCTTCTTCTTTGTGGCACTTTCAGCCTTCTGTGTGTTGTTTTAGCTTCTTTAATTCCTCTTTTTGCTGCCTCCAGGGTTACACCAATGCAGGCGATAAGGAATATTGAAACAGCAAGAAAACTGAAGAATAAAAAAATCCGTTCACAAAAGAATTTTACAGTACACAAGCTTCTTGCAAAAAGAGATTTGACAATATCAAAAAGAAAACAAATATTTGTTAGCATCTTTCTTGTAATTACAATTATCAGTTCTTCCTACATAATGTCGTTTTTTGCATATGCTATAAATGATATTTACAAAGAAGAGTACGATTATAGCCTAAGCCTTTCAAGCTGGTTAGGTTCATATGCTGTGAATTACCCGGAGGGTAATAACGGCTTTAACGAAAATCATAAGCAGACAGTTTTGCTTAATGAAAATATACGTACCGCTTACGGTTACAAAAATGCTAAAATTAACTCTCTTGTTGATGATTACGATTCGCTTTCGAATTATAGATTTCTTGCGGGTTTAGAGTATACCAATGTTCCTGAAACAGAGGATTTACAAAAGGTAAATGAAAGTAATTATAGAAAATTTATAAAATACAGCAATCCTCCTGAATATACGGATATAAAAAATGCCGCAGGGTATAGCGGGGAATTTCTTAATACCGAAATAATCGCTCTTGACGATGAACTGATAAAAGAACTCAATGACGAAGTTTATAGCGGTAAAATTGATATTAATAAGCTTAACCGCGGTGAGCAGGTTGTTGTTTACGCACCCAAGGAAATGTATCTTGCAAGGCGTAGCGATGAATATGGCACCTCCATTAATACCTCCACAAAAAAAGAGCATATACAGAATGCTATTGACAGAGGAGAAGAAATCAAAATAATCGCAACTGAAAAATCCGATTACGAAGCGGGACAGACGCTTGATTTGAGTCTGTTGTATTCTGAAGTACATAATTCAAACTTCGATGTTACTGATGAACCGATTGTTTCAAAGGAGGATGTTGAAGTAACCAATAAACAGGTTGAAATCGGTGCAGTCATAAGCAACATGGATGGAACTACAATACCAAGATACAGCGATTGGGGTATTATTACAACCGTACAAGGTATGGAGCATTTCTTCCCACGTTGTAAGTATAGAGAAATTTACTTTGAGCTTAAAGATGAGTGCACCGAGAAAATAGATAAAGAAGTAACCCCGATTCTTGAATCCGTTGCCTCTTGCGTTGATGCAGGACATTATCAATCAAACTACGATATACAAAAACAACAGAAAAAAGATTTGAAGAGTATGATTCTTCTTGTGTGCGCTATGCTTGTACTCTTTTACACAATTAGCGGAAGTATCATAAATAATACGCTTTCTTCAAATATCAAAGAGGATAAAAGGAAAATCGGAACACTCAGAGCTGTGGGTGCGAACAAAAAAGAAATTACAAATTCGTACATTCTTCAACTTTTCTCAATGTTTAAATGGGGATTCGGTATCGGCTTCGGTTTGTTTGGTTTAAGCTTCCTTATTCTTTTTTTAATACCAATACCCGAGTTCAAAACCCTTATGAGTAATATGGTTTTCAATCCCTGGGTGGCGCTTGTGTTCGGCGTAATACTCTTTATTGTATGTTCTTTAAGCGTAAGCCAGAAAATCCATAAGGAAATGAAAAATAGTATTGTTGAGAACATCAGAGAACTGTAAAAGTATCAGGTGATTATATGAAAAGATTATTTATATTTATGCTCTGCTTAATGGTGTGCGTTATGCCGTGTTTTGCAGTGAAGGAAGGAAAAACCGAAGATACGACTTCTGAAAGAAATAAGCCTGAGACAACAAAGGTTGCAACAGAAGTTACTACAACGAGGAAGACTACCGAAAAGGAAGAGCATTCCGCAAAAAAGGATGAATCCACCACGGTAAATGTGGAATCTTCCACAAAAAAGGCAGAACCAACAACACAAAAAGAAGAAACAAGCAAAAAGTCTGAATTAACTACACAGATTGTTGAGCCTGCCACACAAGAAAAAACCATAGAAAAAGAGGAAGTTAAAATTCCTGTTGCTCCGCAAGAGCCGGAAACGGTAGATAACTCTCAACCGCGCCTTATGGTAACAGATTACGAAATAGAGAATGGCTTCCTTAGCCCTGATGCAACAAAAAAACTTACCATAACTCTTAAAAATATGCACTCTTCAAAGTCAGTAAGCAACATAAAGCTTTCTCTTTCTGAGGATACAGATGAAATCCGTCCCACAGATATGGGAACAAAGTATGTTTCTTTAATAGGTGCAGGCAAATACTATAGTTGGGTTGTTGAACTCAAGGCAGTTCATACTGCAACAGTAGGTGAACACAAGCTCAGTTTCTCTTGTGAATATGAGGATGGGAACGGTTCGGGTTATAGTGCAAATGATATTCTCAGAGTTGAGGTGCGCCAACCGGCTGAACTCAGTTTTGATGGCGCAAAGCTGCCTGTAAAGGTGGTTCAGGATGAAACCGTTACCCTCAATATAAACCTTATGAACACAGGTAAATCCACTCTTTATAACTGCAAGGTTGAATATGATATTGAAGGACTTGAATCAGGCGGCAGTAGCTTTGCAGGAGAAATTCCTGTTGGCGAAAGCAAAACTGCAACAGCAAATCTTCGTGTTGACAGCGATAAAACAGGTAATGTAAAAGGCACAATTAAAATTACTTATGAAGATGCTTTCGGGAAGAATTACGAAAAAGAACAAGAGGTAAAAACTCTTATTGAAAAGAAGGTTATCAAGGCAGAGAAAAAGGAAGAGGAAGAAAAGAAAAATCCTCTTTGGTGGCTTTTCCTTCTTGGCGGTCTTGTAGTTGGCGGCGGTCTCGGTTTCGGTATTCCGTTTGCAATAAACTCACGCAAGCAAAGGCTGAAAGATGAAGAAAGATTATAAAACAAAAAGGCAAGTTCTCAAACCGAGAACTTGCTTCTTTTGTTATTCATTCATCCCACAGCATTTTTTGTATTTTTTTCCGCTGCCGCATGGGCACGGGTCATTTCTGCCGGGTTTTTTATCTGCCTTTTTAGGCTCTTTTTTTACTGTGCCGTCATCTGAGCCGGAGGTAGCTGTGATTTTTACTGTTGCTTTTCTTTCAACAGGCTCTTCCTTGCGAATTCTTGCCTGAAGAACAAAGTCAACTGTACCTTCGCGAATACCGTTTGTCATTTCCTCGAACATATCAAGTCCTTCGTCGCGGAACACGATAACAGGGTCTTTTTGACCATAGCCCATAAGATTCATACTGCGCTTCAACTGGTCCATAGCATCAATATGATCCATCCAACGAAGGTCAACGTTTCTTAAAAGACCAACTCTTTCAAGCTCCTTGATTGCTTCTTCGCCAAATTCTTCTACACGGCTGTCGTATATTTCCTGTGCTTTGTTAAGAAGAACTTCTGCAATTTCATCTGATTTATGAACATCTGCGATATCTTCTTCCTTAACAAGCCATGCATATTTTGTTAGAAGACCTGTTTTGTTCCATTCGTTTTCAGATACCTTTTCAGGACAGTAGAAGTCAACAGATTCGGAAATTGTATCAACAATCATCTTCTGAATGAGAGCGCTTATATCTTCACCATCAAGCACCTGATTACGCTGACCGTAAATAACCTCACGTTGCTTGTTCATTACATCGTCGTACTTAAGCACGTTACGGCGGATTGCAAAGTTATTACCCTCAACCTTACGCTGTGCACTTTCAATAGAAGATGTGAAGAGCTTTGCCTCAATAGGCATATCTCCAACGCTCTTGAAAGCATCAAGAGTTGTATAGAAACGGTCACCTGCGAAGAGACGAAGAAGGTCATCTTCTGCAGAAAGGAAGAAACGGCTTTCACCCGGGTCACCCTGACGGCCTGAACGGCCTCTGAGCTGGTTGTCAATTCGTCTTGATTCGTGGCGCTCTGTACCGATAATGTAAAGACCGCCTGCGGCACGAACCTTTTCAGCTTCTTCATTTGTCTGCTTTTTGAATTCTGATTCAAGCTGACGGAAGGTGTTACGGGCATTTATAATATCTTCATTATCGGTTTCTGCAAAGCCTGTAGCCTCGGCAATAAGCTCATCGTCAAAGTCCATTTTCTTCATCTGAGTTTTTGCCATAAATTCAGGGTTACCGCCTAAGATAATATCGGTACCACGGCCTGCCATATTAGTTGCAATTGTAACTGCACCGAATTTACCTGCCTGTGCAACAATTTCTGCTTCCTTCTCGTGGAATTTAGCATTGAGAACCTCGTGCTTGATTCCTTTTTTCTTGAGGAATTTTGAAAGCTTTTCACTCTTTTCAATGTTAACAGTACCAACAAGAACAGGCTGTCCCTTTTCATGGCACTCGATAATTGTATCTACAATAGCATTGAATTTTGCTTCCTCTGTTTTGTAAAGAACATCGTTATTGTCTTTTCTTGCAAGAGGCTTGTTTGTAGGGATTTCAACAACGTCAAGGCTGTAGATTTCCTGGAATTCTGCGCTTTCGGTCATAGCAGTACCTGTCATACCGGAAAGCTTTTTATAAAGACGGAAATAGTTCTGGAAGGTGATTGTAGCAAGTGTTTTGCTTTCGTGCTCAACCTTTACGCCTTCCTTAGCTTCAATTGCCTGGTGAAGACCTTCGCTGTAACGTCTGCCAAGCATAATACGGCCTGTGAATTCGTCAACAATAAGCACCTGACCATCTTTAACAACATAGTCAACGTCCCTTGTCATTGTGCCGTGAGCCTTAAGAGCCTGGTTAATGTGGTGCTGAAGTGTAAGGTTTTCGGCATCCATAAGGTTTTCAATATTGAATGCGGCTTCTGCCTTTGCAATACCTGATTTTGTAAGTGTTGCAGTTTTTGCCTTTTCGTCAACAAGGTAGTCACCGCCCTCTTCTCTTACAATATCCTCGGCATCTATCTTTGAATCAAGCTCCTTAACCTTAACCATTTTAAGACGACGAACGAAATCGTTAGTCATTCTGTAAAGGTCTGTAGATGCTTCGCCTATACCTGAAATAATAAGAGGTGTTCTTGCTTCGTCAATAAGAATTGAGTCTACCTCGTCCACGATAGCAAAGCTGTGGCCTCTCTGTACGCGCTGGTCTGCATACATAACCATATTATCACGAAGGTAGTCAAAGCCCATTTCGTTGTTTGTACCAAAGGTAATATCCGCATTATAGGCTTCTTTTCTTTCTTCGTTTGTTTTTTCGTGGATAATAAGGCCAACTGTAAGACCCATAAAGCGGTAGATTTTACCCATCCACTCAGAGTCACGCTTTGCAAGGTAATCGTTTACAGTAACAATGTGTACACCTTCACCTGAAAGCGCATTAAGGTATGCAGGTAAAGTAGCCACAAGTGTTTTACCTTCACCTGTTTTCATTTCTGCAATTCTGCCCTGGTGGAGAATTATACCACCAAGAATCTGTACAGGATAGTGCTTCATACCAAGCACACGCAATGCAGCCTCACGGCAGGCGGCAAAAGCTTCGGGTAAAATATTGTCAAGAGTTTCGCCATTTGCAAGACGCTCTTTGAACTCAGGTGTTTTTGCCTGAAGCTGTTCATCTGTAAGTGATGAATACTCACTTTCAAGATTCAGAACCTTGTCCTTAAGACCTGTGATTCTTTTGATTTCCTTTGTTGAGTAGTCACCAAAAAGCTTTTTAAATAAAGACATTTAGTAATCGGACCTTTCATTGATATTAGAATACAAATATACAAATATCATTGTAACACATATATTCGCACTTTGCAAACAATTTGTAATGTAAACACAAATATTTAATTTCTGTTTACAAACAGACCAAAAATTGATACGATAATTTTAAGAAAAACAAAAAAATCAAGTTTTTTGCAACAAAAATAGAATTTCAACACTCTATATATACGAGAGCATAAAACCTTGCAAAAGGAGGTGTCGGTGTGGAAAAGGATAATATAGCTTTAATTGAACGTTCAAAACAAGGGGACACCCGCGCTTTTTCGGAAATCTACTCTGCATATGCCATGGACTTGTACAGATATGCATTGTATATGATGGGCAACCCTCAGGATGCCGAGGATGCTGTTCAGGAAGCAGTTTTTTCTGCCTGGCGCAATATACATAATTTAAAAGATGATGCATCCTTTAAGGTGTGGATTTTTAAAATCCTATCTAACAGATGCAAAACCGACCTTATGAAAAAGAATAAAGCTCCCGATATTCTGCCTGTTGAGGAGTATGAGTTCCTTATTGACGGAGAATATGAGGAGTGCTTTAACAGTGCAGAATTGAAGGAAGCACTTGGTAGCCTTACTCCACCCGATGCCCAGATAATATTGCTCTCGATTATCGGCGGGTTTAAAAGCTATGAGCTTGCAGAAATTTACAATATGGAGCCTGCAACCATACGCTCAAGGCAAAAGCGTGCTCTCGAAAAATTAAAAACATTATTATCGTGAAAGGAGCAAAAAAATGGACAATAATTTTGAAAATGAAATTTTTAAGGAAGAAGAGCTTTCTGACCTTAACGATAAACTGAAGAAAACAGAAAAAATAGATTTGCCGAAAAGTCTTTCACAAGAAAATATGGCAGATGCTCTCATAGATAAAGCAATGTGGGTGCCCGATGCACCGAAGGGTAAGAAAAAGTCTGCAAAAAAATTAATATACAGCTTTGTGGCTATGGCAGCATCCTTTGCTATTGTTTTTACATCAATAATGCTCATAAAACCATGGGAGAAGGAACAAGTACCACCATTGGTGGATTCTCAACCACCTGTGCAAGCTGTTGAACCACAGGATTACAGCGAGATTGAAGGTAAGTTTTCCGAGTATGTAAAAAACTACGAGAAGTACCAATCAAGATATATGGTTTATGGCGCAATTAATGGAGCTGTAGATGGTCTTTTAGGCGGTGCCGCAATAGAAGATGCGGTTGTGCAAGAAAATACGGCGACACAGGCTCCTCAAAGCTCGGCTACAGGCTCTGAGCTTAAAGGGTCTGGTAGTGGTGATGATCACGGCAGAACCAACGAGCAGGTAAAGGGTGTAAGTGAAGCCGATATTATAAAAAATGACGGCAAATATATTTACGCTGTTGACCCTGATAATGCAGATTGGGACAGCTATTATGACGCAATTTATGCCGATAAAGGTATAGTTAAAACTACCGATGAAAACGGCACTCCCATACAGGAAGAGCCCAAAGATGATGCGTTACCTGTTCTCAAGTACGATTGCACAATTTCTGTTATTGAGCCCAAGTCTGACGGCAAATTGCAGAAGGTTGGTAAAATTACTATTGCACAGGAAGATGTTAAAGATATTTACCATATGATGGTGCGTGAAATGTATGTTAAGGGTAATAAGCTTGTTGCACTTGTAGAGTGCTATGCCCGTGATGATATTGAATCTGAGCATTTCAAATCTATGTACAGCTCTTACGCTATAGGTGGTCAGAGCATAACAATGGCAGTTTGCTTTGATATTACAGATAAAGCAAATGCAAAGGAAATATGGAGAGTATATCAGGATGGTGGCTACATTTCTTCAAGACTTGTAGATAATCAGCTTGTTATGCTTTCAAGCTACTATGTAGATATAACAAAAGACGAAGAAACTGTTCTCAATGGCTGTGTTCCTGAGGTTACTGCAAGAGGCGGAGCAATGAGCAGAGTGCCTTGTGATTGTATAGTTATAGGCAATGAAGTTAACAGTCCGTCTTACCTTGTGGCATCTTCTGTGAATATTGAAGATGACAAAACACTTGAAACCCGCGCAGTTTTAGGTGCAGGCAACAATGTTTATTGCACAACTGAAACACTTTACGCTGCAAGCACTGTTTATGAGGATGCCCAAGCAGGGGAGTATATTTTCGGCACAGCAACTGAAAAAACAAATATTTATAAATTTGATATAAGAGACGGCAAAATCAATTATATCGGCTGTGGCTCTGTTTACGGCTATGCTCTTAATCAGTTCAGTATAGATGAATATAACGGATATTTGAGAATAGCTACCACAACAGGTCGATGGGGTGATGAGCTTTCAAATCAGGTTTATGTGCTCGATAAAGACCTTAAGGTTGTAGGTGAAATAACAGGAATTGCAAAGGGAGAAACAATAAAATCCGTTCGTTTCACAGGCAATACAGGTTATGTTGTAACCTTTGAGCAGACAGACCCGCTGTTTGTAATAGACCTTACCGACCCGCAAAAGCCCGAAATTAAGGGTGAATTGAAGATACCGGGTTTCTCAGCATATTTGCACCCCGTTTCAGAAACGCTTCTTCTTGGTGTTGGTGTTGACGGCACAAACGATGGTCAGGGTAACGGAATGAAGGTATCTCTTTTTGATGTTTCTGACCCTGCAAACCCTGTTGAAGCAGATAAAATTGAGATTAACGGAATGGACTCTGCCGACAGATGGATGTATATTTATTCAGAAGCATTTTATTCCCACAAGGCTCTGTGCTGGGATAACACGGAAGGCATAATGTATATACCATATGGTAAGCAGAACAGAATATGGGCATCCTCAACCGGTGAAACACTTTCAAGAACAAATGAGGCAGGTATATTGGCTGTGAAAGTAAACATACAGGATAAAAAGCTTTCAACAGACGGCAATTATGCCTATAAATCAAAAGATGACCCGGAAGCTTTGCATTCAGTTTACGAATTTTCAAGAGCAACATATATAGGCGATGTAATTATC
This sequence comes from Acutalibacteraceae bacterium, assembly GCA_045530855.1. Classification (GTDB taxonomy): domain Bacteria; phylum Bacillota; class Clostridia; order Oscillospirales; family Acutalibacteraceae; genus DTU089. The sequence continues at coordinate 12,270 of JAZSCV010000032.1, read as the reverse complement.
GGCTATTGCTATGGGGAATGTATCTGCACATTCAAAAAAGGTAACGAAAGCTATGTTGATATGTATAAATTCAATTAATATTTTTTAATCATTTCTGCCTGAGGCTTTTCCTCGGGCAGTTTTTTCTTGAACAAAAAGAGAGGGGTATTTTTGTGAATTTGTACTATTTAAATAATATGTAAAATTATGGTAATATAAGATGTAATATTATCTTGAAATAGTATTGGAGGAGTACATATGGGAAAAGTATTGAAAAGAAGCTTATATTTCTTGCTTGCATTAACCATCGTTTTCAGCTCTGCACTTGTAGGGCTTGGTGAAGTTGATTTTGATAAGTATGATTTGAGTAGAGTGTTTGCTATAAAGACACAGGCGGCAAGTGAAAGTGATTTGACATTTGTATTGAATGATAGCGGAAAATCATATTCTGTTGCATATTGCAATGAATATGCAAGTGGTAGCCTTACAATCCCATCAACTTATAATGGCAAACCGGTAACACAAATAGGACGGTCTGCTTTTCTTAATTGTGCAAACTTAACCTCCATTATCATCCCTAATAGTGTAACAAGTATAGGTTCTTCTGCTTTTAAAGATTGCGACAGTCTAACCTCCATCACAATTCCCGATAGTGTAACAAGTATAGATTCTGCCGCTTTCAAAGGCACTGGTTATTATAACGATAATAGTAATTGGGAAAATGGTGTTTTGTATATAGGGAATTGTCTAATAAAAGTAAGAACAGCCTTGTCTGGTGAATGCGTGATAAAAGTGAATACAAGAACTATTGCAGGTAGTGCTTTTTCTGGTTGCGAAAGACTTATTGCTATCACTATCCCCGATAGTGTAATAAGTATAGGTGATTATGCTTTTTCTAATTGTGACAACCTTACCTCCATCACTATCCCAGATAGTGTAATAAGCATAGGTGGTGGTGCTTTCTTTGAATGTGTGGGCCTTGTAAGTGCTAAAATAGGCAATTGTGTAACAAATATAGGTGATTATGCTTTTTATAATTGCACAAGCCTTGCATCCATCACAATTCCTGACAAAGTAACAAGCATAGGCTCTTCTGTTTTCTATAACTGCACAAGCCTTATATCAACCAAAATCCCCGATAATGTGACAAGTATAGGTGAATATGCTTTCTTTAGATGCACAAGCCTTGCCTCTATTGCCATTCCCGATAGTGTAACAAGTATAGATGATTATGCTTTCTATAACTGCACAAGCCTTACATCTGTCACAATTCCGGATAGTGTAACAAGTATAGGACAGTATGGTTTCTATGGATGTACAAATCTTAAATCAGTCGCGTTAGGTAATGGTATAACAGGTATTGGTGGTTTTGCTTTTTATGGTTGCACAAGTCTAACCTCTATCACTATTCCTGATAGTGTAACAAGGATAAATTTAAATGCTTTCTCTTGTTGCACAAGCCTTACATCAGTTACAATCGGTAATAGTGTAAAAACTATAGGCAACTATGCTTTCTCCGGTTGCAAAAGCCTTACCTCAATCACCATACCTGGTAGTGTAACAAGTATGGGTGAGGATGTTTTCGGTTCTTGTGATAGTCTTGAAAGTTTATATATAACTGACCTTGCGTCATGGTGTGGTATCGCTTTTTATGGTCGTAATTCAAACCCATTAGTATATGTAAAGAAAGTATATATAAATGGAGAATTGACAACAGATATTGTTATTCCCGATAGTGTAACAAGTATAGGTGATTATACTTTCTATTGTTGCAAAAGCCTTACCACTATCACCATACCCGATAGTGTAACAAGTATAGGACAGTGTGCTTTTTATGAATGTAATAATTTGAAATATGTTTTCTATACCGGTTCTGAAATTGATTGGGGAAATATGGTGAAAGGTACAGGTAATACACCACTTACCGATGTTGCAATTCACTATAATTCTACAGAACATAAATACCAGGATGTTGATTTTGTTCCTACTTGCACAGAGAGTGGCGGTAAAGGTAAAAGATGTGTTATATGTGGCTTTGTATCGATTTATGAATTTTTAAGTGCAACCGGTCATCAGACAACCGAATGGATAACTGGAAAGAATCCTACTTGTACAGAAACAGGTTCGAAGGATGAAAGGTGTCTTGATTGCTTTGAAATAATCAAGACTGAACCAATTCCTGCTATAGGCCACACAGCCGTTACAGACAAGGCAGTAGCTCCGACATGCGAAAACACAGGTCTGACAGCAGGTAGCCATTGCTCCGTATGTAATGCAGTTATTAAAGCACAAACAACTGTTGCTGCTAAAGGTCATACCTACAAAACTGTAACCACAAAGGCAACGCTTACAAAAGATGGTAAGGTTGAAACAAAATGTACTGTTTGTGGCTATATGTCAGAAAACTCTGTGATTTATTCACCAAAAACAATTAAGCTTTCTGCTACAACAGTTACATATAACGGTAAAGTGAGAACACCGTCTGTTATTGTGAAGGATAGTAAAGGTAAAACACTTGTTAAGGGTACAGACTACAAGGTAACCGTACCATCAGGCAGAAAGCTTCCGGGTGTTTATACATACACCATTACCTTTATGGGCAAATACTCCGGAACAAAGACTCTTACCTTTAAAATTCTTCCAGCGACAGTCAATGCCGCAAAAATGACAGCTACACAAACAACCTCTTCAATCAGAATAAATTGGCCAAAGGTTGCAGGGGCTACAGGCTACAAGATTTACCAATACAGTGCAAGCCAGGGCAAATATGTACAGATTGCAACAGTTACAGGTACAACATACAAAAAGACAACAAATCTTAAAGCTGGTACAACATACAAGTTCAAAGTGAAGGCATACAAAAAGCTTCGTAACGGTACCGTAATTGATGGTGTTGCTTCAAGTGCATTTACAACAGCAACCAAATGTGTAGCCCCAACCATTTCAAGCCTTGTGGCATCCAACGCTCAGAAGGCAACCCTTAAATGGTCGGCTGTAACCGGTGCTACAGGCTATCAGGTTTACTACTCCACAAATAACTCCGATTACAAAAAGGCAGTTTCCACTACATCAAAAACCGCAAGTAAAACATTCTCTAAATCCGCAAAGGGTAAGAAAATGTACTTCAAGGTAAGAGCATACAAAAAGGTTAACGGCCAGACCATTTATGGTAACTGGAGTGCTGTGAAGAGTATTGTTATTAAGTAAATCTCAAAAAATCAATACAACAGAATATCAACTAACAAAATGCCGTATCTGATTTTATTCAGGTACGGTATATGTTTTGAAATTTTCATTGTAATATCTTTGTGCGTATGATAAACTTAATGTATAACAAATAAAGGTGGGTTCATAATGGCTAAGAATAAAAAAGAAAATGTTCTTCAGGCAATTAAATTTGCTTTGTTTTCTGCATCTGCAGGCATAATTCAGGTTGTGTCCTTTACAATTCTTAATGAGCTTGTTTTACCGCGTATCAATATTGAAAATGAAGCAATAATGAATATTTTAAGTGCGGAGTATGGTGTTTGCTACCTTGTTGCGCTTACACTTTCTGTGTTGTGGAATTTCACCTTTAACAGAAAATTTACCTTCAAATCTGCCGCAAATGTACCTGTGGCAATGCTTAAAATATTCGGCTTTTATTGTGTGTTCACACCTATATCCACAATTATCGGTGAAACAGTTATGAGTCGTACAAGCTGGGAATTTGCTGAGTACATTGTGCTTGTATGTACTATGATGACAAATATGGTAACGGAATTTTTATTCTGCCGTTTTGTAGTGTATAAAAACAGTATGAACACAAACGATATCGCAAAAAAACAAGGTGAGGAAAAAGTAAATGCCACAAAATAAACCTAAAAAAGATATGTCACGGCTTTGTCCTGTTTCCCGTAAATGCGGCGGATGTCAGTTAATGAACTTAACTTACGAGGAACAATTGAAGTACAAACAAGCAAAAGTGGTTAAGCTTTTAGGAACATTCCACAGAGTTTCTCCCATAATAGGTATGGAAAAGCCCTTTCATTACAGAAATAAGGTGCAAGCCGCTTTTGGCAGAACAAGGGGCGGAGAAATAATATCGGGTGTGTATCAGTCAAGCACACATAATATTGTTAAAACCGATTCCTGCCTTATAGAAGATGAAAAAGCTGACGAAATAATTCTTACAATACGAAAGCTTGTTAAAAGCTTTAAGCTGACAGTGTATGACGAGAAAAACTCCCGCGGATTTTTAAGGCATGTGCTTGTTAAAAGAGGTTTTCAAACAAACGAAATTATGGTTGTTCTTGTTACAGGGACAACAGTTTTTCCGTCAAAGAATGATTTTATTAAAGAACTTCTAAGGCTTCATCCTGAAATTACCACAATTGTGCAGAATATAAATAATAAATTCACAAGCATGGTGCTTGGTGAAAGAGAAACTGTGCTTTTCGGTAAAGGCTATATTGAAGATGTGCTTTGCGGTTGCCGTTTCAGAATTTCACCAAAGTCATTTTATCAGATTAACCCTGTGCAAACAGAAACACTCTACGGCAAAGCAGTAGAATTTGCAGAGCTTACAGGCAAAGAGAAAGTAATTGACGCTTATTGCGGAATAGGTACAATCGGTATCATAGCCTCAAAATCTGCGGGTCAGGTTATAGGGTGCGAGCTTAATGCGGATGCTGTAAAAGATGCTAAAGTAAATGCTAAAATCAATGCTATTGAAAATATAAATTTCTTCTGTGCCGATGCAGGTGAATTTATGGTGGATATGAAGGAAAATGGTGAAAAATGCGATGTGCTCTTTATGGACCCGCCGAGGGCTGGAAGTGATAAAAAATTCCTTTCCTGTGCCGTGCACCTTGCACCACAAAAAATTGTTTACATTTCCTGTAACCCTGAAACACAGCAGAGAGACTTATTTTATCTCAATAAAAATGGCTATAAGGTAAAGAAAATTCAACCGGTAGATATGTTTCCGTTTACAAACCATGTGGAGACGGTGTGTTTGCTTGTAAAGCAAACAGCAATGTAAATCCCTGATGGGATTTGCGATACATCTGACGATGCGATATACCTATGGTGTGATATGTGCCTTACGGCACGAGAAAACATCACTAAATTAAATACAACATAAACAGGTAACCAAAAGTAAAAATGGTTGCCTGTTTTTACATGAGTTTCGTTCTATTCTCGCATTTTTGACAAAAGTTTCACGAAAGTCTTGACGAATTAGTGCAATAGTTATAAAATTATATTATACATACAAAACAATTACCATATTCTAAGAGAGGAGGAAGTTTATGGAAGGTATGCTGTACATTTCATTCAATGCTTTCTGTATAGCAGAGCTTTTAATGATTTTTGGGAGAATGTGCAAGGATATAGATAAGCGTATAGGTCAGGTTATGCTTGCGTGGTTTATAGTTGCTTCCGTAATACTTCTTTCCAGTGATATTGTGTGGGGTGTTTTCCGCTTTTATATAGGTTGGGATACATATCCTATTGCCTCGTTTTTAGTGAGTAGTGTATACCATATTTTTACAGGTGTTGTTGCGTATCTTTGGTTTTTGTTCAGCGAAAGTGAGCAGAATGCACGAACCGTAAAACACAAGTGGCGCCTGGCAGTAAGCTTTATTCCGCTATTTGTTTTATTTAATCTGGTTGTAGGCTCAAATGCTAATGGTTGGGTTTTCTATATTGAAAACGGAGAGTATCATAGAGGTCCGTTTTACCCTGCGATGGTAGGTATATGCTTTTTATATATTGCGTTTACCACTATAAAAGCAACTATAAGAGCATATGAAAAAAGGAACTATCTCAGAAAAAAACAGCTGCTTACACTCGCTTCTTTTGCTATTTTCCCTGTGGTAGCAGGAGCTTTGCAAGTATTGTTTGTTGGTTCTCCTGTACTTAGTGCAGGTATTGCCTTTGCGGTGCTTCACGTTTACATAAATTCCCGAGAACTTCTTATATCTATTGACCCTATGACACACCTTAACAACAGAACTCATATGGAAGATTATCTTGATGATAAAATGAAATCTAAGTCCGATAACAAGGATCTTTATGTTTTTATTATGGATCTTGATTATTTCAAGCAAATCAATGATGAATATGGTCATCTCGAGGGTGATGCGGCTATTATCATTGCCGCCAACACAATACGCAGTGTTGTTGATAAAACTAATTATTTTGCCTGCCGCTATGGTGGGGATGAATTTGTGATTGTTTGCGAAACGAACAAGGATTTCAAACCCAAGGAATTCCTTAACCACATAAATAAATGTCTTGAAGATAATGCACAAAAGGAAGGTAAAGCGTATACCTTGAAATTCAGTGTGGGCTATAAAAAGTATTCTCCTGAGTATACGGATGTGCGTGAATATCTTGATGTTGCAGATAAATGTCTTTATGATATTAAAAAGGCCAGGGTGAAAACGAATAATTAAAATTCACGGAGTGTTAAATTTGTTTAACACTCCGTGATTTTTAAAAATAATTTATAAAAAAGGTTGACTGTAAAAAACTATAGATATAAAATTAGAAATGTATTTTTATTATAATCGGAGTGGTACAAATGATTAAGATCGGTCTTTATGGTTACGGAAATATTGCAAAGGGTGTGGAGTGTGCTGTCAAGCAGAATAGCGATATGGTAATCTCTTGCGTATTTACAAGGCGCGACCCAAGCGCAGTTTCAACAATTTCAGGTGCGCCTGTTTACAAAACAGATGACATTCTTTCACACAAGGATGAAGTAGATGTTCTTGTTATGTGTGGCGGTAGCGCAACAGATTTACCTGAGCAGACCCCTGCAATGGCAAAACACTTTAATGTTGTGGATAGCTTTGACACACACAAAAATATTCCTGTTCACTTTGATAATGTAGATAAAGCCGCAAAGGATGGAGGCAATATCGGTATTATTTCAGTTGGTTGGGATCCGGGTATGTTCTCTCTCAACAGGCTTTACGGTAGCTGTATTCTTACAGATGGTGCAGATTACACCTTCTGGGGTAAGGGCGTAAGCCAGGGTCACTCTGATGCTGTAAGAAGAGTTGAGGGTGTCCTTGATGCAAGGCAGTATACAATACCTGTCCCGGAAGCACTTGAAGCAGTAAGAAGTGGCTCACAGCCGGAGCTTACAACCCGTCAGAAGCACACAAGAGAGTGCTTTGTTGTTGCAAAAGAGGGGGCAGACCTTAAGAAAATAGAAAACGACATTGTTACAATGCCGAACTATTTTGCTGATTACGACACTACAGTTCACTTTATTTCACAGGAAGAGCTTGATCGTGACCATAAGGGGATTCCTCACGGCGGTTTTGTTATACGCACAGGAAAAACAGGTGTGAATCTTGAACACAACCATGTTATAGAATACGGTCTTAAGCTTGATTCCAATCCTGAGTTTACATCTTGTGTAATTACTGCATATGCCCGTGCCGCATACAGAATGGCAAAAGAGGGTATGAGCGGTTGCAAAACAGTTTTTGATATCCCGCCTGCATATCTTTCAAGTAAAACAGCAGAAGAATTAAGAAAAGAAATGTTATAATAATAACGGCACGAAGCTTTTATTTAGCTTCGTGCCGTTTTTTATGCCCCTTTTTTTATCTCTCCGGCTTTTTTCAAGGATGCCTTTGCAATTGCAGGGCCTACTAATTCATAAATAAGTGTACCGCATAATATAACTGTTCTGATTTCTGTTGCGTATTGTGGCACTACTGCAGAAGCAGTAAGTGAAAGACCTATGGCAACACCTGCCTGCGGCACAAGTGCAGGGCCAAGGTATTTTCGAATGTTTTTATCTGCTTTGCAAATTGTTGCACCAAGTGATGCACCGAACATTTTACCGATAACTCTTACAACAATATAAATTACACCGCAAAGACCGACTGCAGGTAATACGGAAAGCTTTAATTCTGCACCGGATGCAACAAAGAAAAGCATAAATATTGGTGGTGTTACCTTGTCGGAAAGCTTCATAATATGGTTAACATCAGGTGAGAAGTTTGCGATAATTGCACCCATTGCCATACATAAAAGAAGTGATGAAAAACCACCGAGGGCAGAAAGTCCTAAACCGGCAAAAATAAATGCAACTGTAAGAGAAAGTCTGTTCCCATCCTTCTTGAATGATTTAAGTGGGAGAAGGAATAAAAAGCCTAAAACAGCACCAACAACAAGTGCACCACCGATTTCAATCACGGGCTTTAAAACTAATTGTGATATACTTGCAGAGCCACCTGATAATGCAGTTGCAATTGCTACGGCAATGGAATACATAACGAGTGCAGTTGCATCATCTATTGCAACAACTGAAAGTAATGTTTCCGTAACAGGGCCACGGGCTTTATATTGCTTTATTACCATAATTGTTGCGGCAGGTGCAGTTGCGGCGGCAATAGAGCCTAATACCAAAGAGAATGGTGCTTCAAAGCCTGCAATAATCAATGCGCCTGCAACAAAAACAACTGCAAATAATGATTCGCATATTGCAATAACAATAGGCATTATACCAACGCGTTTGAAGTATGAAATTTTAAATTCATTACCTATTGAAAAGGCGATGAATCCTAATGCCATTTCTGAAATAAGTGAAGCAGAGGAAAGAAAATCCTCATTGAGAATACCTAATACGCTTGGTCCTAACAAAAGACCTGCAAGAAGGTAACCGGTAACATTAGGTAGTTTGATGAGCTTTACAAGTCTGCCTAATGCCATACCTGCAAAAATCATTAATGCAAGGTTTGTGAATGTATTTAAGGAAATATCTTGTAACATTACAGTGAAATTCCCTCCAGATAATCAATTGGTAATGTGAAAAGAATACCTGTGTCCGGCTTGTTTAAGCCACCTGTAACTTTATTTACTACAGTGGAGATTTTTGACACATCTTCATCCTTGGCAACCATAATAATTGTTTTGTTTTCATGGTGCGAAGGTGCTAAAAGGCTTCTGAATGACATAAGGAAAAACATATCCTCGTGGTCGTGGTCAATAAGCTCCTGCACCATACCCTTGCTGTCTATAATAGTTGCGCCACAGATTCCGTTTTCTGTGAATTCTTCAAGCAACTCATCAAGACATTCTGTTTTGTTTAGAATAATTGTAACAAGTTTCATAAAAAATCCTCCTTGTTTCTTTTTCGTTGTAATTGTAGCACTCAAAAAATATCTTTTCAATAATAAAAGTGCAAAAATATACTGATTATGTATAAGATATTTTTGTATTAAATTGAAAATTGGAAAAATATGTGATATACTTTGTGTAGATGTTCTATCTTAAAATAAGGAGATGTTCATAATGTTCAAACGAGTTTGTGCTATGGCTTTAAGTATCATAATGATGCTCAGCACATTTGTGGCTGTTGTAGGTGCCGCAGATGTTAAAGGTAAAATTTCAGATTTGCCTTTGGTAATGGTTGCCGGCTACAGTAGTCCGGAGCTTGTGCTTACCGATAAAGACGGTAATAAAACACAAATCTGGGGCTTGAATATGGATTCTGTTATAGGCAGAGTTTTCAACAGAATTGTTGACCTTGGTAAAGGCCTTGTTCTTACTGCGGAGGGCAAACCTGAATATCTTGGTAAGGTTGTTGGCGAAGAACTTGAAGAAGAGCTTGAGTATCTGAAATTTAACCCTGATGGTACAAGCAAATATAATGTTACAGTGGCTAACCCTGCAACAAAAGATAAGAATATGAAATATATTCTTGATAACGACTTGCCTGAGGAGTATATTAACGAACGTGCTGTTCTTGACGAAATTGCAGCAAAGTATGTTGATCCTTCGCTTATTTACTCATATGCCTCAGACTGGCGTATGAATATTACTGATTGTGCAAAAGATCTTGACAGACTTATTGAAGATATCAAGAAAACAACAGGTAAGAAGAAGGTAAATATTATTGCTGTTTCACATGGCGGACAGATCACTGCAACATACCTTTCACTTTATGGTCATAAAAAGAGTGTAAATAATGCTGTGCTTACTGTTCCTGCAATAGGTGGTGCTGTGTTGGCATACGATATAATGAGCGATAATGTTCATCTTGATGAGCATACACTTGTTTATTACCTTCAGCACGGCTTTATTGCAGAGGGTGAGTACGAGTGGCTTGTAGAAGCACAGCAGTTAGGCTTCCTTGATGATGTTATTAAAGCTCTTGTTCCATATGTTTACAATGTTATAGGTAACTGGGGAAGTATATGGGACTTTATTCCAAACGAGGATTATGAAGCAATTAAGGCAAAGCATCTTGACCCGAAAGCTAATGCAGGAATTATTGCTAAAAGTGACCGTTCACACAAAATAACTGCAAATATGCACGAAAGTCTTAAAAAGTGCAGAGATAAGTATGGCATAAATGTGAGCATTATTGCGGGTACAGGTGTTCCGTCTGTTTCAGGCGTACAAAGAAATTCGGATGCGATTATCGGCACTAACGATTCAACAGGTGCAAAGTGCGCACCATTCGGAAAGCGCTTTAACGATGGTTATACAGGTGTAAAAACTTCTTGTAAGAATTCTGCTCATGACCACGTTTCACCATCATTTGAGGTTGATGCTTCTGCAGCATATCTTCCTGAAAACACATGGTTTGTTGACGAGCTTTTCCATGGTATGACATTTAAGGATGAGTATACAAAGACACTTGCCTTTACTCTTCTTTTAACAGATACTATTAAGGATGTTCATTCAAATGCAGAATATCCTCAATTCCACGAATCAACAAACGCAACTAATGCATTATATGCAAGCTTTGATAACAGCCCTGTAGGTTGCGTAAGTGGTGCAGACAAATATTTGATTATTAAAAATATTTCAACAAAATATCCAATCAGAATTGCATCTGTGAATACCAACAGCTCAAATATTGTTATCCGTTCATTGGGCGTAGGTACAATTGAGCCGGGCAAAGAGGTTAAATTAGCTGTTTCAGGTAACCTTCCTAAGGTCAGCAATGCTCTTCTGCAGGTTGAGATTAAATATGAGCTGGTGGGTAATACAACCGCACCAATAGGAAGCAAGCGCTTTAACTTTAAGGCAATTAATGGTGATCCTGTTAAATATAACAAGAAGGTACCTTTAGTTAATATGGATGCGCCAATCGGTTTTGAGAGTCATATACCACAGAATACAGCGGATATTCTCAATAATGTTGGTGTTTCAGGCTTTATCAGCTTTATATATGATATAATGTACTCTATCTTAAGTCAGATAGGCTTAGGTATGTTTGTAAAATAAACAGGAAACTATTGACATCTTGATTGAATAGTGATATAATGCGTAATCGTCGTGGAATGTCCACGGCGATTATTTCCTTGCTCTTAAAAATATTCATGAGAGCCGGAGTCCATAAGGAGGTGCAGACGATGTCAAATTACGAAACAATCATTGTTTACTCAGTTAAGAATGGTGAAGAAGCTGCTAAAGCTCTTTCAGAAAAATTCAAAGCAATGATGGAAAAGAACGGTACAGTTGACAGCGTTGACGAGTGGGTAAGCGTAGACTTGCATATCTCATCAACGATGAAGAAGACGGCTACTATGTTCTTTACAATCACTCATGTGAAGCAGGTTTCCCTGCAGAGCTCGAGCGTGTTCTCGGTATTACAGAGGGCGTTCTTCGTTCAATGGTAATTAAGAAATAAGAGGTGTTAGATATGCTTAATTGCGCAGTTATAATGGGCAGACTTACAGCTGACCCGGAGCTTCGTCAGACACCTAGCGGTGTAGCTGTTACACGTTTTTCTGTTGCAGTAGACCGTGGCTATGTAAAAGCGGGCGAAGAAAGAAAAGCAGACTTCATCAACGTTGTTTGTTGGAGACAGACTGCTGAATTTGTTACAAGATATTTTTCTAAAGGTTCTATGATTGCAGTTCAAGGCTCAATCCAGACCGGTTCATACGAAAAAGATGGTGTTAAGCGTTCAACCTTTGAAATTGTTGCAGATAATGTTAGCTTCTGCGGTTCAAAGAGTGAATCAGGCACAAATGCTGCTCCAAGAGCAGTAGAGGCAGCTCCGTCTTTCTCAAACGGTAATGTTGATGATTTTTCAGCTCTTGCTGACGATGACGACTTACCATTCTAACAGGAGGTAATTTAATTATGGCATACGATAAAGCTGATCGCCGTCCTAACAAGAAGGGCCGCAAAAAAGTTTGCGCTTTCTGTGTTGAGAAGGTAGAAAAGATTGATTACAAGGATGCTGCTAAGCTTCGTCGCTACACATCCGACAGAGCAAAGATTCTCCCTCGTCGTGTAACAGGCACATGTGCTTACCACCAGAGA
>JAZSCV010000054.1:0-2493 GCA_045530855.1 Acutalibacteraceae bacterium | reverse complement strand
TGCCCGCACCGTTCTTGCCCATCAGCGCAATACGGTCCTTCTCGTTTATCACAAACGACACATCGCTGAAGAGCGTCGTACCGCCAAACTCAACTGTCAATCCGTCAACAGATACCATATATTGTTATACCGTTAATAAATCTTTGATTAATATTCTAACTAGGATAATGTTCTCCCGGCTTGAACCGTGGACATAAGCAAAGGCAACGCCCGTTTTAGCCTTAAAAAAAATGATGGCAAAAAGCTTTTTGCCATCATCTGAAATGTGTCGGAATGAGGCGACTCGAACGCCCGACCCCTACGTCCCGAACGTAGTGCGCTACCAACTGCGCTACATTCCGTCACTTGCTGCCGCGAAGATACTACAAAAATTGATAATCCACAACTGCAAGCACCATTTTTCGTGCAGTTTTCGCAAAAACAGCATATTTTTATGGTAAAAAAACAATAAAAACAGAATTTTTCAAAATTTTCTGCCCAAAAGTTTGCACAATCAAAACCTTTACCCTACCTTTGCACTCGCAAAACCACGGTGCCATAGCTCAGTTGGTAGAGCAAAGGACTGAAAATCCTTGTGTCCCCGGTTCGATTCCTGGTGGCACCACTTGAAAATCAAGCAGTTACAGTAAAATGTAGCTGCTTTTTTTGTTGCGTTTTTGAGTATTTTTGGGCGCAAAGTTAAACCGTGAGTTAAACCAAAAATCGCTGTCCAGGGGTGTTGTAGGGCTGTTTTTCTGTTTTTTCAGTTTTTCAGAAAATGAGCAAAGTTAAACCGCAAATAATGTCCTACAACATCCTACGAAGCCGTTTTTTGTACTTTCCTGAATGCCGAGTTAAACCAAGGGGTATAAAAACAACCCTTATGGAAACAATTAACGTAATTTGCTACAAGTCAAAAAAGCTCTCAAACGGAGAATCGCCCTTGATGATTAGAATCTGCAAGGATGGGAAAAAGAAGTATGTTGGACTAGGGATTTCTGTAAATCCGCGTCATTGGGATTTTCAAAAACAGCATCCGCGCTCAAACTGTCCCAATTATGAGGAAATCAAAATCCTAATTCATCGCACAGTCCAGGTATATCGAGAAAAAGCATTCTGTCTAAAATCGAATGACAGAGAGTTTACCGCGAATACCTTAGGAGATGTTATCGGTACAAAGAAAAGGGTAGAGACGGTGAATGATGTGTTTCTGGAGTACATAGAGCAACTTGATAGGGAAGGCCGGAACGGATACTCAAAATCAGTACGGCAAGTATACAATTCCCTTGTTAAATATAACGGTCATTTAGAACTGTTTTTTGTTGATATAGATGGTTGCTGGCTTAAAAGATATGAACAGTCATTGAGAAGAAAAGGTCTTGCAGAAAACACTATTGGAATAAGACTACGCACATTAAGGACCATATACAACTATGCAATTGAAAAAGGCGTAGCAAGTGCAGATAAATACCCATTTAAGCAATACAAAGTGTCAAGACTTCAACAGGAGACAGTAAAAAGGGCATTATGCAAAGATGATTTTGAAAGAATAAACAATTATGTGGGAAAAGATAAATACCAACAATTTGCCATTGACATCTTTGCTTTTACTTACTATATAGGAGGAATAAACTTTGTAGATATAGCAAACCTGACCGTGAAGAATATACAGGATGGGCAATTGGTGTATCGTCGTAAAAAGACCGCTAAGCTGATAAAATTGCCAATACCACAGCCTGCGCAACTATTGATTGACAAGTATCATAGTGACTCTACTTTCCTGTTCCCGATATACAATACAACACATATAACTACACAGCAAAAAGAGAACAGGTTGCATAAGGTAATAACCAAGGTAAATACAAGGCTTAAAATGATTGGTAAGGAACTTGATTTATCAATACCTATAACCACCTATGTTGCTCGTCATACGCAGGCAACTGTTATGAAACGAGCAGGAGTACCCACCTCTGTAATATCGCAAATAATGGGACACAGCTCCGAAAAGGTAACCCAAATTTATCTTGACCGTTTTGACAACGAGCAGGTAAATGAAGCAATGCAACATCTGCTGTAACCCAACACCCTCCCACTTGTCTCTTTCAGATAGGTGGGATTTTTTGTTTCAAAAGCCCTGTTGAACGCAATATCCACGATAGCGCGCACGCGCAAGAAGAAAAAATAACCGCACATTACTGTACGGTTAAACGAACGAAACTGTTCATCTATTTAGGTTCTATTCTAAAAGCCTTCATACCGTCCTTCTTGGCTGAAACACAATTTGCATATTCTGACAGGTCGGTGGCTTTTGCAGTTTTCTTTATACCGAGATTGTCGTAAATCTCTTGCAACTTTTCTTTAATATACTTTCTCGTGTATACTTTGCCTGGTTCAAAATATTGCGGAAGGTACATGGAGATTTTATGGCCGGCATTATTATTTGCAATCTCTGTATCCAATTTAGTACTATTGAACCCACAAGCCTTTATTCGTTCGGGAGAGAGGCTGCTGTAA
>JAZSCV010000015.1:0-7193 GCA_045530855.1 Acutalibacteraceae bacterium | reverse complement strand
ATGCATATACTCCGACTGAGCAAATCGACCTTGTGTTGAATAAAGATAAAGAAAGTCAAGTAACACAAAACGAAGATGGTACGGCAACTTGGAAGACTACAAACAGTAATGGAGGAAAATTAGAATATACTTTCAAGTCCATCACGTTTGTCGGCGAGTAAAACAACTAAAACTTAATGAAAAAAGCCTGCGTAGCCATTAGTGCGCACAGGCTCAACAAACCGAATACGATCCCGAAAGAAGATTTTACGTATCGTGTTGAAAACGACTAACAAATTCAATTCTTTCCAAATATAAAAACAGAGCACTCGCGGAGAAATCAGCGGGTGTTCTGTTTTTAGCTACCAGTTGCCGGCTGCCAGCCACCGGCGTTATGGCAATAACTTCATTCTTCTTAATATGTTTTATTAATGATATAGAAAAAATAATTTAGCATGATACAGTATCTGTTATGAGAACTGGAGGCTGGTGGCTGGCGACTGACGACTGACAAACTGTTTACTGCCCACAGAAAGCCGTGTAACAAGAGTTGTGGTAAGAGTGGGGAAACTAACCGTAGAGCATATATCAGCCTTAAATTAGCCTTTCTTTCCTTTTGTTGATGTAAAATTTTTTACTGCATAAGTCAAAGAATAGGGAACAGGTTTGAAAACAAAAAAGTTTCCACTTGTGGAGTGGAAAATATGTGTGCATTTCATTATTTTTGATGGTTTTATAAAAAGTGAAAAACCCTTGTAAACCTTTAGTTTACAAGGGTTTTCGTGGTCGGAGTGAAGAGACTTGAACTCCCGACATCCTGCTCCCAAAGCAGGCGCGCTACCAACTGCGCTACACCCCGATTTTTTATTAAGTTGTTTCCTCAAGGGGAGATGATTACTGCTTTGCCCAAAGCAGGCGCTACTCTTGCGGTGCCCGAAATTGTTCGCTCGTTATTCACTTCGCACAATTTCGACCGCTACGCCAACAAACGCTCACTTCCTCGTCCACAGGACGCGTTCGCGTGTGTTGCTAACTGCGCTACACCCCGATATGTAAGACATATGTATCTAACAACTGCTAAATTATAATAGATAATTTCAAAAATGTCAATAGTAAAATCAAAAAATATTTATCTGCTGAAAATTTAATTATTGTAAAATATTTACATATGTGTTAAACTTAATGTATTGTAGATTGGTTTGGTATAATTTTCAAGGGATTGGCAGGTGGTTTTGTGTTTGAATTTTCCGATTCAACAACTCCACATGGTGATTCTGGTTGCCATAAAGAGTTGATAGAAAAGCTTGTAAGTGTTTGCCCATCACAAAGGCAGATGGATTGGCAAAAGCTTGAATTTACAGCTTTTTTTCATTATGGAATTAACACGTTTACCAATAAAGAGTGGGGAGACGGCAAGGAAGATATTTCTATATTTAACCCGCGTTCAATGGATACTGACCAATGGTGCAGATCTCTTCGGGATGCTGAAATTAAGGCTTGTATTATAACGGCTAAGCATCACGATGGTTTTTGCCTGTGGGATACAAAGTATACCGACCACTCCGTTATGAATACGCCATATGGTAAGGATATTGTTAAAGATCTTTCAGAATCCTGTGCAAAATACGGGATTAAGTTAGGTGTATATCTTTCACCTTGGGATCGTCACGAAAAAACATATGGCTCAGGCAAGGCTTACGATGATTATTTTTGCAATCAATTAACCGAATTACTTGCAAATTACGGTGATTTATATACCGTATGGTTTGATGGGGCTTGCGGTGAAGGTCCTAATGGTAAAAAACAGGTTTATGATTGGGACAGATATTATTCTGTTATACGTTCTCTCCAACCCAACGCGGTTATTTCTATAAGCGGCCCTGATGTTCGTTGGTGCGGTAACGAGGCGGGAGATTGCCGTAGTGCCGAGTGGAGCGTTGTGCCTGCGCGACTTTTCTCTCAAAGCGATGTTGCAAGGGCATCACAACAAAGCGACGATTCTTCTTTCAGAACGAAAAAACTCGACGAAAGAGATAAGGATTTAGGCAGCCGCAATGTTGTGTGTAGCGAAACTTCGTTTATATGGTACCCTGCAGAGGTGGATACCTCAATCCGCCCCGGTTGGTTCCACCATCCTGAAGAAGACGAAAAAGTTCGTCCGCTAGAAGAGCTGGAAAACATCTACATAAATTCTGTTGGCGGTAACAGTATATTACTTTTGAATATTCCTCCCCACAAGGATGGCTACCTTACAAAATACGACACACAAAGACTTCACGAAATAGGTGAATTTGTTCGCGGGTTATACGCAAACGCTGTTTCTCCGCTTAGTGTTACAGCTGATGGGGAGTGTGGTTGCCACAAAGCTGAAAATGTTCTTGAAGATAACGAAGGATTTTGGAAGCCTGACGATTATGTCGAGAAAGCAACGCTTGTTTTTACATTTATCGGCGATGAAGAGATTAAGTGCATCTCTCTTAAAGAACAAATTCTTCAAAGTCAACGGGTAGAAGATTTCACAATATATGCCGATGATAAAGAGATTTACCACGGTGAAACAATAGGCTATAAAAAGCTTGTTTTAACAAATGGATTAAAATGCAACGAGCTTAAAGTTGCTTTTAATAAATTCAGAAAATGCCCCATAATAAAAAGCATTTTATTTTATTCTTGATTGAATAAAAACAAAGGAGATAAGAGTATGAAAAAATTTATTTCTGTAGTTCTGATGCTGTGCATGATTTTTTCTTGCTTTTCAGTTGCTACTGTAGCAAGTGCTGCAAGCGGTGATGTTTCTTTCGCTGTTGCTTCCGACTTGCACTACAATGTGCCTGAGAAGGAGCTTACATGGTATTCAGAGGACCCGATCTATGGTTATGCAAACAGACGCGCCGCCATGGAAAATGAAAGCGGTTTAATTATTGATGAATTTTTAAACCAGTGCGCAAACAACAAAAAGGTTCAGTTTGTTCTCATTTCCGGCGACCTTGCAGACAACGGCAGAAGCATCCCTGAAGAGCATTATGCTGTTGCTAAAAAGTTACGAGATTTTGAAAAGAAAACAGGCAAGCAGGTTTATGTTATACCCGGTAACCATGATTTTGGTAACTTAGGTGAATATTGCTCTGTTGATATTGCGAAATTCAAAAAGATTTATGCAGAGTTTGGCTATAAGGAAGCTCTTTTTGTTGATAAAAAAACAGGCTCCTATACTGCAGATTTAAGCAGTAAATATCGTCTTATTGCTCTTGATAGTAACGATCCCGACAGGTCAACAGAGGATGGTATGACTAAAGATCGCGTTAACTGGGTTATTGATGAAGCGAAGAAAGCAATTAAGGCCGGCAAATACCCGATTCTTATGATGCACCACAATCTTCTTGACCATCTTCCCATGCAACGTGTATTAAGCCACGATTTCATTATCAGAGATCATGAGGCTACTGCAGAAAAATGGGCAAATGCTGGCATTAAATTAGTTTTCACAGGCCACGAGCATTGTAGTGACGCAACATCAAAAACAACAGCTAAGGGTAATGTTATTACTGACTTTGCAACAACATCTCTTACAATGTATCCGTTACAGTACAGAGTATTTGATTTAACAGATGATGCTATCAACTATGATGTGAAAACTGTTAACTCAATTGACACAACTGCTCTTCAGAAGAGTGTTAAGGGTTACACAAAAGCTCAGATCAGCGCTATGAAAAAAGGTCTTAATGCTTTTGCTAAGGAATTCCTTAAAAATGGTGTTGAATACAGACTTGAACTTGGCTTTACAGATGAAAAGCTTGGTGTTAAGCCCGGTGATATTTATTACAATTTAGTAAGAGATGTTATAGATGGTCTTGCTGTTACACTTAATGAGCCGATATATGGTAAAGGCGGTATTCAGGAACGTGCCGCAAAGCTTGGCATTGCTATTCCTGACAGCAATTATAAGGATGGTTGGGATCTTGCAACAGAGCTTGTTGCCGCTCACTATGCCGGTAGCGAAAATTATCCTTTAAGTGAACGCAATGTTAAAATCTTCCTTTGTATTGTTGCTTATGTAATCAGAGTTGAGCTTGATGTATTGGAAGCAACGGTTCTTTATGATGCGGCAGAGGCTATTGTTAATGTTTCAGGTCAGCGCAAAGAACTCGAAAATGTAATGAATAAGTTGTTCCCTGCAGGCGGTATTACTCCTGTTGAGTATTTTGCTGTTGCTCTTGTTTCACCTCTTCTTCAGTCATTTGTTGTTGATGATGAGGTTGATGACAATAAGGGTGTTCTTGATGGCTACGCAAAGAATAATACAAGTGATAATATCGGCAACAATGTTATGAATGGTTTTGGAGACTTCTTTGTGAATTTATTCAATATTCTCACATACTTACTCAAAGCCTTTGGTCTTGAAGGAGTATTGAAATGATAGAAATTCCTGAGATTTTCTCTGTACTCGATGAAAATGGTGACGAAATACAATGTAATACACTGCTGATGTTTTTTAGCCCTGAAAGTGAAAAGGATATTGTAATTTACACCGATAACACAGTAAGTGAGGACGGACTTGAGAATATATATGCCTCATATTATTGCTATGACGATGAAATTCTTCGCCTTGTGGATATAGACAACGAGGTGGATTGGCAGCTTATTCAGGAAGTTCTTGCAGAAATGACAGAAAGCGTAGAAGATGCATAAGCATCTTCTTCTTTGATATGGTGACAATTATGAGTGTTGAAATTATAAATCAGGTTAGCAAAACCTTTTTTGAACCTATTGAGAAAAAAAGAATATCTTGCAGAGGTATTGTTATAAGTGGTAATAAAATACTCCTTTCTCACGAGTTGTGGAAGGATGTGTATATGTCTCCCGGTGGCGGTCTTGAAGAATGCGAAAGTCCGGCAGAATGTTGTAAGCGTGAAATTCTTGAAGAAACCGGTGTTGTTGTATCTGTAGGTGATCAGGTTTTCACTATAAATGAATATGTATTCAATGAATTGTATATTGCCCACTATTTTTTGTGTACAGCGGTAGGTGAGGGTACCCAAAGCCTTACACCTACGGAAATTGAGCACAAAATGGTTGCGGAATGGGTGGAGCTTGATACGGCAATTGAAATATTTTCCCACTACGCAGAAAAAACACCCGACCACGAAAGCTTGTATTTAAGAGAATATACCATATTGACAAAATTAAAAGAGAAGGCAATCGTTTGATTGCTTTCTCTTTTTTGCAACATATCGTTGCTTTACTAATGTGTTTTGCGATGATATACTCGAATTACGGAATGGATGTGATTTAATGGCTAATGTAGGAAAAAACATATCAAAATTAAGAAGACTTAAAGGTCTGACACAAGATGAGCTTGCTGAAAAACTGTTTGTAACAAGGCAGACAGTATCAGGATGGGAAAACGGAAGAACACAACCGGCCCTTGATATTCTGGGTGAGCTTTCCGATGTGTTGGATTGTAGTCCTCTTGATATTATAGGTAGCCCAAAGAAGCCGACGCGTAGCTTGTTTGTGGCACTTATATATGAAAACGAAGAGCTCTTCTATAAAAAATCAAAGGAAATTCTGCACTCTGATTATTTGTGTGAAATTGCCATTAAAAATACTATTCTGTCTGTTTTTGAAATTGTAGATAAATTGGATAAAAACAGTTTTATTGAATTCTTTACAAAAACACTCAATGCAGAGTGCAACAAGCTTTTAAATGAAAAAGGGAGTGAATCAAATGAATAAAAATGTGCCTTCCGGCTTTCGCAACGCCATGTCTGATGCCTTTAAAGAGGTTGAAGCAACACAGGTGCCTGCAAAAACAACCGGAAAATCAGTAAAAACCGTAATGGCGGTACTTATGTGCATAACATTGGTAAGTGTGACTGCTTTTGCTGCAAATGAAATATACAACAAATGGTTTAAAAAGACAGGTGAATATTCAGGTAAAATAAGTACAGAGGATGTTAGCTTTCAAAAAGCACCTGAGTATGTGAATTTTGAATTTGAATATTTGCCTAAAGAATTTACTGTGTTTGAAGCACCATATAAATATAATTATAATGGTGGTTTTGGGATTTCTTTTAACCTTTGGAAAATGAGCTCTGTAGATACTAATAGGTATAAAAATATTATTGCTACAGAAAAAACTGCATTTGGCGGAAATCAGGCACAAATTCTTACAATAAATGGTTCGGATGCAAAGCTTGCTCTTATCTATTTCGAAGATATGGGTACTGTTGTGGAGTGTTATTACAATAAAAATATTCCGCAAGCTGAAATGAAAAAGGTTCTGGATGGCTTGAGGCTTGTTGAAACAACACAGAATAACGCACTGAAATATGACGGCGTAAACGAAAGCACATCACAGCCTTGGGTAGATGACACGCAGTTGCCTGTTAATGTGTGTGAATCAGCATTCGATTATGATATTGCGAGCGGTGCACAATATAAGGTGAAAATTGTTGACAGCCGTATTCTTGATAATATTAGTGAAATAGACGAGAACTGTATGCGCAAAGAGTTTGTTTCTGAATTTGCGGATGAAAACGGTAATCTCAAATCATACGAACGCAAAAATATTGTGCATGGCGATGGTGTAAACACAATAGATTACGTTGAAAGTGTGGAAACTGTTGGTAGAAGGGTTATGGCACTTACATTCGAAATTGAAAATGTAAACAATATAGCAGGTCAGCTTGATTGTAGCTTTGTTTCTTGTAACAAAAAGCTTGATTTAAAGGATACCAGACCATTTGCAATATCAGGTCAGGATGGTGAAAGCAATTGGTTCTATTTTGTGCAGGTAGGTGCAAACGAAAAGAAAATAGTTACAACCTATAGTGTTGTAGATGACGATACAGATTTTAATGATTTGTATGTGTTCGTGGAATACCATAACATTTTCGGTGAACAGACAAAACAGGATATTATGAAAATTGAGTTTTAATTATCACCCCGGGCAGTCTAATTTGGCTGCTTGGGGTGATTCTGTCAAAGAGTTCACCTTCGGTGAGAGGGGTTCGAGTCCCTTTTTTCGATACATCAAAAAAACAGAGCAACCACATATGTGATTACTCTGCTTTTGGCGCGCCGGAAGGGACTCGAACCCCTGACCTTCTGGTTCGTAGCCAGACACTCTATCCAACTGAGCTACCGGCGCAAAAAATGGAGCGGATGACGAGGCTCGAACTCGCTACCTCCACCTTGGCAAGGTGGCGCTC
>JAZSCV010000056.1:0-8928 GCA_045530855.1 Acutalibacteraceae bacterium | reverse complement strand
TTTGTGTCGGCATCGCCCTATTTTCCCAAGCGGCTTCCCACTAAGTATCTTCGGCGTAGTTGAGCTTAACTACCGTGTTCGGGATGGGAACGGGTGGACCCTCAACGCCATCAACACCGACTGCGAAGAACTGTTCGTCCTTCGAAGAACATTGACTATTATAACAGAAAAAACAGGAAAGTCAACACTTTTTTTAAAATTTTTTAAGAAAAAAATCATTGTTTTAAAACTTCAATACTTAATACTAAAATTTGTGCAACTTTTTAGTGAAATAATGTTGATTATTACCATAAAATAGTGCATAATTAGTGTGTATATTTTTGTGGTAATACGTATGGAGGAAATGATATGGGTAAATATGCTATTACATATGATATAGGTACAACAGGTGTTAAAACCTGTATATTTGAATTGGGTGAATCTATTAAGCTTGTTTCTGATGCATCAGAGGGCTATAAGCTTTATGTTTTCCCTGATGGTGGTGCAGAGCAGGAGCCACAGGAGTGGTGGGATGCTATGTGCTCCACAACAAAAAAGGTTCTTTCAAAATGTGATGTGGATACAAAGGATATTTGCGGTATATCCTTCTGCTCACAGATGCAGGGCCTTGTTTTAGTTGATAAGGATGCAAAGCCTGTAAGAAGAGCAATGAGCTATATGGACCAGCGTGCCCGCAAAGAGCTTAAAGAGGGAATTGCTTACGGTCCGCAGATTGCAGGTGCATTTATTCCGAAGCTTTTGAAATCTCTTATGATAACAGGTGCTGTTTCCGCTTCTGTTAAGGACCCTGTATGGAAATATAAATGGGTTGAGGGCAATGAGCCTGAAAATTTCAAAAGAGTACATAAATGGCTTGATGTTAAGGAGTATTTCATTGCAAGGATGACAGGTGAATTCTGTATGACACACGATTCAGCCTTTGCAACACTTCTTTACGATATTAAAAAGCACGAATTCAGCCCTGCAATGTGCAAAATGCTTGGTGTTAATATTAATCACCTTCCTGATATTAAAAAATCAACAGAAAAAATCGGTGAGCTCCTTCCTACACCTGCTGCAGAGTTAGGCTTACAGCCCGGCACACCTGTTTTTGGTGGTGGCGGTGATGCTTCGCTTATCGGTGTTGGTGCAGGCTCAGTTGCTTTGGGTGATACACATGTTTACAGTGGTACATCAGGTTGGGTTTCTACAGTTGTTGATAAGAGTATTGTTGATGCATCTGCTATGATTGCCGCAGTTGTTGGTGCAGAAGAAGGCAGATACAACTACTTCGGTGAGCTTGAAACAGCAGGTAAATGCCTTGAATGGGTTAAGGATCACCTTGCTCTTGACGAAATCGGTATTTACCTTGAAAAGAAAAATATTACAGATGGCTACGAGGCAAAATACAAGAGTCTTTACGACTATATGACACACGCTGTGCAGGATGTTCCTGCAGGCTCAAACGGTGTTATTTTCACACCTTGGCTTCACGGTAACCGTTGTCCTTTTGAGGATCCTAATGCGCGTGGTATGTTCTTCAATATCAGTATTGATACAGGTAAGAGCGAAATGATCAGAGCTGTTCTGGAGGGCGTTTGCTACCACCTTCGTTGGTTCCTCGAAACAGAAGAGAAAAAGGTTAAATCATCTGATCGTCTTCGTTTTGTAGGCGGCGGTGCATTATCTGATTTAACTTGTCAGATTCTTGCAGACTGTACAGGTAAAATTGTTGAAACTGTTGATACACCACAGAATGTTGGTGCTATGGGTGCCGCAGTTCTTATTGCGGTTGGTATAGGTCAATGTAAATCAATTGAAGATGCTAAAAAGCTTATTCCTGTTTCAAAATCCTTTACACCAAATATGCAGGCAAAAGCAGTTTACGACAAATATTTTGAAGTATACAAAAACCTTTATCCTGCAAACAAGAAAAATTTTGCGGCACTTAATTCATAATTATAAAAAAGAAATATTTTTTAACAATAAATGTTGAAAAATGGGATTTTCTCTGTTACAATACTTAATAATAGTTTTTCATTTACAAGGAGTGTGATTTCATGAATATAGCATTGATAGCGCACGATTCAAAAAAAGAGCTTATGACACAGTTTTGCATAGCATATTGTGGCATTTTAAGCAAACATAAAATTTGTGCAACAGGTACAACAGGTAAGCTTGTTTCTGAAGCAACAGGCCTTGAGATTGAACGATATCTCAGCGGTGCTCAGGGCGGTGCTCAGCAAATCGGCTCAAGAATCGCCTGCGATGAAATCGACTTATTGCTTTTATTCCGCGACCCACTTAACCCGAAGCCGGGCGAGCCTAATGAAGCAAACCTTTTAAGACTTTGCGATGTTCACAATATTCCTGTTGCAACCAATATTGCTACAGCTGAGGCTCTTATTCACAGCCTTGAGCGTGGCGATCTTGACTGGCGCGATATTGTTAACCCAAAGTAATAATATAAATTATTCGGGTGAGCCTATCACCCGATTTTTTATTGACTATCAATTATTTAATTTTCTATATATAAGGAGCTTAATATGGCAGTAAATATTAAAGCAATTAAAGGTACAAAAGATACTTTACCAAACGAAAGCTACAGGCTTCAGTACATTGAGCAGGCGGCTCTTGATACTGCAAAGGCATATGGCTACCACGAAATGAGAACACCTGTTTTTGAATATACAGAGCTTTTTGACCGTTCTGTTGGTGAAACAACAGACGTTGTTCAGAAGGAGATGTACACCTTTAACGATAAGGGTGATCGTTCAATAACACTTCGCCCTGAGGGTACCGCAGGTGCAGTACGTGCTTTCTTAGAGCACGGACTTTTCAACGAGCCTCTTCCGCAGAAGGTTTGCTACCTTACATCCTGCTACCGCTATGAAAAACCTCAGGCAGGCAGACTTCGTGAATTCCACCAGTTTGGTATCGAATGCTTCGGTGCCGCATCACCACTTGCAGATGCAGAAATAATTGCTCTTGCAAAGCAGTATTTTGATTTTATTGGTATCGAGAAATTGGCGGTTGAAATCAACTCAATCGGTTGCCCTGAATGCAGAAAGAAATATTCAGAGGCTCTTAAGGCTTTTTTTGACAGCAAGAAAGAGGATTTATGCGAAACCTGTCTTTCAAGACTTGACAGAAATCCAATGAGAATTCTTGACTGTAAAAGTCCTGTATGTTCACAGATTGCCGCAGATGCTCCCGTTGTGCTTGATTATATTTGCGGCGATTGCCGTGACCACTTCGAAAAGCTTCAGAAATACCTTGGCGCAATGAGCATAGAGTACGTTGTTAATCCTCAGATTGTTCGTGGTCTTGATTACTATACAAGAACAGTGTTTGAGTTTGTTTCCCTTGATGAAAAAACAAAGGGTCTTGTTCTTGGTGGCGGTGGCAGATACGATGGCCTTATTGAAGAATTAGGTGGCGCATCACTTCCTGCTTGCGGCTTTGCTATGGGGCTTGAAAGACTTCTCATTTATATGGAGGAAAGCGGAATTCCATTCCCTGAAGCACCAAAATGTAACCTTTCCATTGTTACAGCAGGTGAGGGTGCAGTTATTAAGGCGCTTGAGCTTTCTTCAGAGCTTCGCGCACAAGGCTACAGCGTGAATGTTGATACTGTTGGCAGATCAATCAAAGCACAGATGAAGTATGCTAATAAAATTAACTCAGAATTTACTGTAGTTATCGGTGATAATGAGCTCAACGAGGGTACAGCAAAGCTCAAATGTATGGCAGACGGCACAGAAACTGTTGTAAGCCTTGATGCTTTCGATGAGGGCTTTGAAAGAGCATATATGAACAATGCTGTTTCAGCTTTCAACAGTGCAGATTTTTCAGCGCTTACTCAGGTAGATATAAATAATCTTTTAAAATAAGGTGTTATTATGGAGATTATAGACATTTCCAGGGATTTATTTAAAACCCCCGTTTATCCTGGTGACCCGGAAGGGTACATTGACCCTATTCAGAGCTTGCGTGGCGGAGACCACTGTAACCTGAATTCTATTTATACTTGTCTTCACGCGGCAACTCACATTGATGCTCCGCTTCATTTCATTGAAGGCGGTAAAACGATTGACCAGTTTCCACAGGATATTTTTATTGGTGAATGTGCAGTTGTTGAAGCACAACCGGGCCCCATTACAGGCGCATTTGCAGAAGATAATTTCCCATGGCGTGATTGCGAAAGGCTCCTTATAAAAGGTAACGGGCTTTCATATCTTATGGAAAGCAGTGCATATTATATTGTGGATTCAGGTGTTAAGCTTTTAGGTACAGATGCACAAACAATCGGCAACAGCACTTCAAACAGCGTAATTCACAAAGCTATTCTTTCTGCAGATATACCGATTATTGAAGGCCTTGACCTTTCAAATGTCGAGCCCGGCAGATATTTTCTTATGGCTCAGCCACTTAAGGTGTCAGGAGTAGAGGCGGCACCTTGCAGAGCGGTATTGATTAAGGATCACCTGTTTTGGAGCAGTAAATAAGGAGAATTTATGAGATTAGATAAATATTTAAAGGTTTCACGAATTATAAAAAGGCGCACAGTTGCCAACGAGGTTTGTGATGCCAAACATGTAGAGGTTAACGGAAAAATTGCCCGTGCTTCATACGAGGTTAAAACAGGTGATATAATTGCTATTCAAATGGGCAGTAACCTTACAAAATATAAGGTTTTATCTGTAAATGAATATGCAAAAAAAGATGAAGCAGCAAATATGTATGAGGTTGTTTCATGAAAATAGTAGAGAAGAGGTTGTTACAGAACAACCTCTTTTTTATGTTTTTACAATATACAACACTTTTGTTTGATGTGTCAATAAAACATCAAATAAACAAAAAAATATATGAAATACGCACAAAAGTTATTGACAATTCGCTTTTGAGATGTTACTATAAAGATGAAAGGAGAGCAAGTTGAGAAATTTAACCTGTTCTCCTTTTCGGCTTTATAAGGCTGTTCGTGGATTTTACTTTGCAGTCTTAGACGCCGAGTTATAATCCGGAAGGGTGTTACTATGAATATTACTATCGTTGGTCGTAAATGTAATCCACACGAAGATTTTCGTCAGCGTGCGGAAAAACGCTTATCAAAAGTCGAAAAGCTTTTTGGTGAAGAGGCGAATGCGAAAATTACTGCTACAGTTGAAAAGAATTGCCATATAGTTGAAATCACAGTAACCAAGGGCGGTATGATATACCGCGCAGAAGAAAAAGAAGATAATATGATAGATGCACTTGATAACTGTGTAGATTCTCTTATAAGGCAAATAAGAAAAAATAAAACAAGGCTTGATAAAAAGCTCCACGCATCAGTTTTGGATGATTTCTTTACAGACGAAATCGAAGAGGAGGATTTTCATGTTATCAGAGAAAAAGCTGTTGCCTTGAAGCCGCAGAGCGTTGAAGAAGCAATTCTGCAAATGAATCTGTTGGGACATCAGTTCTATATGTTTCTTAATGCAGATACAGATGAAATTAATGTAGTTTACAAGCGTAATGCAACAGGCTACGGGCTTATTTCACCTGATACAGATAAATAGAATTCAACTCCTTTCATATATGGAATGGCTATGTCGTAAGGCATAGCTGTTCTTTTCTTTTCTAAAAGTAAGAATAAACACATATATTTTAAAAGATTGTAAAAAACATAAGTTATTTTTCTATTTAGGTATTAAAATATATTTTTTTTGGTATATAATCTATTTTATATATTTATCTTATTAAGTATTTATTTCTTATATATAGAAAGGGGTTCGTGTTATGGCACGAGTATACAATTTTTCAGCAGGTCCTTCAATGCTTCCTGAGGAAGTGTTAAAAAAGGCTGCGGCAGAAATGCTCGATTATGAGGGCTCAGGTCAGTCCGTTATGGAAATGTCCCACCGTTCAAAGGTTTTTGAGAGCATCATAAAATCAGCAGAAGAGCTCCTCAGAGAGCTTATGAATATTCCGGAAAACTACAAGGTGCTTTTCCTTCAGGGAGGTGCAACCTCACAGTTTGCGGCTATTCCTCTTAACTTTATGAATGGCTCAGGTAAGGCAGATTACATCATTACAGGTCAGTGGGCAAAGAAAGCCTTTGCAGAAGCTCAGAGATACGGCGATGTTAAAGCAGTAGCGTCTTCTGCAGATAAGACCTTCTCATACATTCCTAAAACTACAAAAGAGGATTTCCGTCCTGATGCAGATTATGTTTATGTTTGCCTTAACAACACAATCTACGGTACAGTTTACCATCAGATTCCTGATACAGGAGATATTCCTCTTATTGCAGATATTTCAAGCTGTTTCCTTTCAGAGCCACTTGATATTTCAAAGTTTGCAATGGTTTATGGTGGTGCACAGAAGAACGTTGCTCCTGCAGGTCTTACAATTGCAATTATCCGTGAGGATATGTTAGGAAAAGCAAGGGATATTACTCCTACAATGCTTAACTATCAGATTCACGCTGATAATGCTTCACTCTATAACACACCACCTTGCTACACAATTTATATATGTAAGCTTGTGCTTGATTGGATCAAATCATTAGGTGGCTTAGAGGCAGTTGCAGAGCGTAACCGCAAGAAAGCAGAAATTCTTTATAGCTTCCTTGATAACAGCAAGCTCTTTAAGGGTACAGTTGTTGCAGAGGATCGCTCACTTATGAATGTACCTTTTATCACAGGTGACGAAGAGCTTGACGCTAAGTTTGTTAAGGAAGCAACAGCAGCAGGCTTTGTTAACATCAAAGGTCACAGAACAGTTGGCGGTATGCGTGCTTCTATCTATAATGCTATGCCAATTGAGGGCGTAGAGAAATTAGTTGAATTTATGGCTGATTTCGAGAAAGCAAATTCATAATTCCATATCATTAAAGGATTGATTACAATGTACGATATTTTAACTTTAAATAAAATCTCTCAGATAGGTCTTAAAGAGTTAGACGAGAAATACACAATAACAGATTGTTGCGATTGTCCTGATGGAATCATTGTTCGTTCAGCGGCTATGCACGACTTTGCATTCAGCGAAAAAACTGTTGCAGTTGCCCGTGCCGGTGCAGGTGTAAACAATATTCCTGTTGAGGAATGCACAAAAAAGGGTATTGTAGTCTTCAATACTCCCGGTGCTAATGCTAATGCTGTTAAGGAGCTTGTTGTTGCAGGTCTTATGCTTTCTTCAAGAAGAGTGGTTGCGGCTTACGATTGGTGCAAAACTCTCAAGGGCGAGGGCGAAAATGTAGGCAAGCTCGTTGAAAAAGGTAAATCGCAGTTTGCAGGTCCTGAAATTCTCGGCAAAACACTTGGTGTTGTAGGTCTTGGTGCAATCGGCAGATTAGTTGCTGTTGCCGCAAATAACCTTGGTATGAAAATAGTGGGCTATGACCCATATTTCAACGATGCCTTAAAGGATCAGCTTCCTGCAGATACAGAGTATGTTGACTCTCTTGATGCAGTATATGAAAAAGCAGACTACATAACACTTCACCTTCCTTGTACAAAGGAAACAAAGGGTATGATTAATGCTGATACAATTGCAAAAATGAAAGATTGTGTGCGTATTCTTAACTTTGCACGTGGTGAGCTTGTTAATGGCGCTGACCTTGTTGCTGCAATGGAAAGCGGTAAGGTTGCAGCTTATGTAACAGACTTCCCCGGTGATGAGGTTATTGGTGTTGATGGTGTTACAGCACTTCCTCACCTTGGCGCATCTACTCCTGAAAGTGAAGAAAACTGTGCATATATGGCAGCAGTTGAAATAAGAGAATTCCTTGAAAAAGGTAACATTAAAAACTCTGTTAACTTCCCTAATGTTGATCTTGATGCTCAGGGCGAAAGAGTTGCGGTTATTCACCACAACGTTTTAACTGTAATGAACGATATTCTTGGTGCTTTCACAAGTGCAGGCGTTGAAACAACAGGCTTCTCTTCAAAAGCAAAGGGCGACTTTGCATACACACTCGTTGCAGCAGATAAGATTCCCGATAGCGTTGTAGCAAAGCTTTCTGCTAATGAGGACATAATTAAGGTTAGAAAGATATAACAACAAGCTCGGTCAAAAGACCGAGCTTTTTTTATTTAATAATCATACTCTTCCTTAATGCACTCAAAGTGTTCGTTTTTGTACTCAATAATAATTTCTCGTTTATTCTCATCGTTTGGTGAGTAGCCGTCAAAGTGGTAGGTGTATGTAATTGTGTTGCCATCAATTTTTACTTGGAAATCATCTTCTTCCCTTAGAGGGCAGTAACCGTCATCACCTGATGCACTCGCAAGTAATTTTACTAAAACGCCGTCTTTTTCAAGTATATATGAATCACCACTTAAAAGAAAGCTTCTGTTTACAATAACAATATCCTTGTTAAATTCCTCGTAGGAGTAAAGCTTTGCATCCGGCTTGCAGGTTAAAGTAAAATCTATTGCGGCAAGCTGTAACAGCAGCAGCGGTAATAAAATCACGTTGGCAATTATAAATAAGGGCTTTTTATTTTTTATTGCTATAACAATAAACATTATAAATTCACTTAAAAGGAATAATAAAAGCCCTATGTATTTCACAATATACAAGCAGATGTTGCCGAAAATAAAAATCTCATACCCGTTTTTTATAAGCAGAGCACTGATAACAGAGAACAAAAGAAATACAAGTGATACAATTTGAAAGATAATAACAATACTTTTTGTTTTGATGTTCTTCATATTTAATCCTCCTTGTTTGATGATGAAAGTGCGATGTTTATTGCCTTTGCTGTATAAATCCTATATTATGCGAAAGCCTTTACAGCTCTTTTTGTTAGTTGGTTACTTCTTTAAAATGTCCGTTTTCGTATTGAAGAATAAGTTGTCTTTTATTTGTTTCAGAAAAATTATCCTCGTAAGTGTAAATTATTCGATTTTTTTCAATTTTTACATCGTTTCCCAGCAGATAAGGCGCATCGTATAC
>JAZSCV010000028.1:0-22522 GCA_045530855.1 Acutalibacteraceae bacterium | reverse complement strand
ACGCAACGAAGAATATCCCACCGTTCCGCTCAAACTATGTTTTACAATTATTTTATATCCCGTGGTCAACTTACCATAACAGCAACTTAATTCGAGAACGGTCCCCCCTTTTTCGAAAAAGGGATAGGCTTCGCATTACTTAAAAAAATTTTCTCTCCAACTGAAGAATAGAGGTAAGAGAACTACCCAGTAAAGCTATCACATAACTTTAGTTTTTCGATAAATTTAATTCCTGCGAAGCCCTGGCGACTGGCAACTGGCGACTGGCATCTTTATAATCGCAACGCAGTTCCGAAATTTTGTATTTCCTATTAAAAAAGACACCCTAAGGTGTCTTTTTTTACGGCTTCATTTCTGAAATATTAAGAAAAACGGAGGTTAATACGAAGGTAACTATAAAAAGAAGTATTATTAAAAGAGCTATAAGGATTTTTCTGTTAATCTCGCGCCTTTTTTCTGTAATACTATCCCCTATAATATACTTTTTTGAGCCTATTCTTCCGGGATAAAAACGGGAAAAACCGTAATAGCTTTTTCTTTTTTTTACATATTCCTTATTATTTTTCATTTAAACCTCCAACGGCTTAGTTTTTCAACAGATTATCTATAGCTGTCAATAATTGACACTCTATCGTCACTTAAAACGATATTTGATTCACCGTAAAGCTCCTTTTGAAGCTTTTGTGCTGCTTTCTGATAATCTATAACCCAAATCCACATATTTGCATCACCGGGGATTCTGTCTTCATCGTCAGGCATAGAAATCTGTGTTCTGTCATACATCGCCCAACCGCCTGTTATAGCTTTAAGACCAAGGGAAATAATCTGTGTTTCAGAGTAGCCTGTTTCAACATATGGTAAAAGAATATCAATATATTCATTAATTTCACTGATTGAAGAGTCAATAACTCTTGTTACCATACTGTCTATTACCTGACGCTGGCGACGTGTACGGCTTACATCACCATCTGCATCACAGCCTCTGACACGGCAGAAAGCCAATGCCTGCTTACCGTTAAGTGTAACATTTTCACCTACAGGCATATTTACACCAAAGAAATTATTAATGTAGTTTGCTTCGTA
This sequence comes from Acutalibacteraceae bacterium, assembly GCA_045530855.1. Taxonomy (GTDB): domain Bacteria; phylum Bacillota; class Clostridia; order Oscillospirales; family Acutalibacteraceae; genus DTU089. The sequence continues at coordinate 21,439 of JAZSCV010000028.1, read as the reverse complement.
GCCTTGCACATCAACCGTAACGCCATCCATAGCATCAATAATTTCCTTAAAGGACTCAAAGTTAACCATAACATAGTTATCAATTTCTATTTTATAGTTATTTTCAATTGTTTTAATAAGACATTCAGGGCCACCCATTGAAAAAGCTGCATTAAGCTTTGTACAGTATGAGTTATTTTTACCCTCAATATACAAGTAGCTGTCACGAAGGAAGGAAACCATTTTGAGCTTTTTTGTCTTTTTATTAACAGACAAGAGCATCATAACATCTGTGTTACCTTCATTTCTGCCACTTCTGCTGTCCGCACCGATAAGAAGAACATTTATAACATCCTTGCTCTTCATATGCCTGTCGTTACCGGTTGTTGACCAGTCAATAAGTGCCTGCCTGAAGTCTGCAGAGCCGATATCTATTTCAATATCTGCTATTTCTTCCTCGTGAGGAACCTCTTCTTCACCTGTTAGAGCTTCCCCATCCTGCTGAACAGCCGCTGAATTATCACCAATAAGGCTTATTTTTTGTAAAACGAAAATACCTGCAAAGGCAATAACAGCCATAACAAGTGCAAGGAATACTGCAATAATGCTTAAAATAATCTTCTTTTTCTTTGAAAGACCTTTAATCCAGGCAACAAAGCCTTTCTTTCTCGCAGGTCTTTCTTCCTGAATATTTTCTTCTTCAAATGAATCAGAAGAATCTGAAATTACGTCATAGGGCATAGTGTCACCTTCAGAATCAGAAACTATCTCATACGGCATTGTATCTCCGCCTGCAGCATCATCCGAAATAACACCTGTCTTTACATCAGTTTTTTCATTAATTTCTAAAATCTTCTGAGGGTCACTTACACTATTAATATCATCATGGGAATTGAAAACATCATTTTCCTTAATATCTTCTTCGATATTTTCAACCCGATAATCATCAAAAAAGTCTGCATCAACAACATCAGCCAAATTTTCTGTATCTATCTGTTTTTGCTCATCTGTCTGTTTTTCCTCAGACTTTTTTTCAGCATACTCCTTCAACAGGTCTAAATAATCCTGAAGCTCATCATTACGATTGTTATCGTTTGCCATAAATTATTCCTCCACTGATTCATCAACCGCATCTTCAATTGGTGTATCGGGATTATCACCGGATGTATCGCCTGCTCCATCGTCTGCAGAGCCGTCATCCTCAACCTCACCGGTAATTTCTTCCTCGTCATGCTCAGTAGTAGAAAGGGTAACAACCTTGTCGCCCTCGCCTAACTTCATAACCTTAACACCCTTTGAAGGACGAGCACATATTCTTACTGCACTTGCAGGAATTCTGATAATAATACCATCCTGAGAAATAAGAATAATATCATCTTCCTCATTGATTTCACTTATTGCGGCAACCTCACCATATTTATCAATATGATAGTTTTTGAGACCCTTACCGCCTCTTGACTGGGTACGGTAGTTGTTATTTTCACTTATTCTGCCGTAGCCTGTTTCACTTACAGTAAGGAGCTTACCATCCTCGGTCATTATAGTCATACCGATAACTTCGTCACCATTATTAAGTGTAATAGCTTTAACACCACTTGCAGTTCTGCCCAAAGGTCTTGCATCTGTTTCATTGAAGCGGATACACATACCTTTCTTTGTTGCAACAAGCAAGTTATCGTTACCTGTTGTAAGCTTAACCCATGCAAGCTCGTCATCTTCACGAAGATTAACAGCAATAATACCTGATTTTCTTATATTCTGGAACAAATCAAGTGATGAACGCTTAATAAGACCCTTACGGGTTGCCATACAAAGGTATAAGCCCTCTGCTTCCTTAGGTACCTGAATCATTGCAGAAACCTTTTCCTCTGCCTCAAGAGGAAGAATGTTTACAATGTTTGTACCCTTACTTGTTCTGCTTCCCTCAGGAATTTCGTAGCCTTTAAGACGATATGCCCTACCGCGTGTGGTAAAGAACATAATTACATCGTGAGAGGATGCAACGAACATTGTTTCTGCATAGTCATCTTCTATACGGGACATACCCTTAACGCCTCTGCCGCCACGATTCTGAATTGAGAAAATATCAACAGGCTGACGCTTTATATAGCCTCTGTGTGTATATGTATAAACACACTTCTCCTCAGGAATAAGGTCCTCAATATCAACCTCACCGCTTACATTTTCAATTGCTGTGCGGCGCTCGTCTGAGAATTTATCGCTGATTACCTTTAATTCATCCTTAACAATCTGCAATACTCTTTCGTGAGATGCAAGAATGCTTTCGTAATCCTTGATTTTTTCCTTGAGTTCATTTAATTCATTTGTAATTTTGAGAATTTCAAGACCTGCCAACTGACCTAAACGGAAAGCAACAATTGCCGCTGCCTGTGGCTCGTCAAAGTCGAATTTCTCCATAATAGCGGTCTTTGCCTCAGACTGACCGCCCTTACAAGCACGGATTGTAGCAATAATATCATCAACAATATCAATTGCTTTTGCAAGACCATCAAGAATATGAGCTCTGTCCTGTGCTTTTTTAAGGTCGTACTGTGTTCTTCTTACAATAACATTGCTCTGGTGGTCAATATAATGCTGAAGAATTTCTTTAAGAGTAAGAATCTTAGGCTCACCATTAACAAGTGCAAGAAGAATTGTACCGCAGGTAGACTGAAGCTGTGTATATGAATAAAGCTTATTCAATACAACCTGAGCATTGGCATCGCGCTTAATGTCAATTTCAATGTGCATACCTGTTTTGTCAGAGGAGTAGTCGTTAATATCGTCAATTCCTTCAACTCTTTTATCCTTAACAAGCTCTGCAATAGACTCAATAAGACGAGCCTTGTTAACCATATACGGGATTTCAGTAACTATAATTTTAAATCTGCCGTTTTTGCCCTCAACAATTTCGCACTTTGCACGAACAATAATTTTTGCACGACCTGTTGCATATGCGGCACGGATAGCAGACCTACCCATAATAATACCGCCTGTTGGGAAGTCAGGACCTTTAATGTGCTCCATAAGGTCCTCAAGCTCTGCATCCGGGTTATCTATAAGGCATTCAATAGCACCGCAAACCTCACCAAGGTTGTGAGGCGGAATATTTGTTGCCATACCAACAGCAATACCCTGTGAGCCGTTTACAAGAAGGTTTGGAAAACGGGAAGGTAAAACTACAGGCTCTTTAAGTCTGTCATCATAGTTAGGAACAAAGTCAACAGTATTCTTTTCAATATCTGTGAGCATTTCCAAAGACATTTTGCTCATTCTTGACTCTGTATAACGGTAAGCAGCCGGTGGGTCACCGTCTATAGAACCAAAGTTACCATGACCATCAACAAGCATATATCTCATTGAGAAATCCTGTGCAAGACGAACCATTGCATCGTAAACAGATGCGTCACCATGGGGATGGTATCTACCGAGCACAGAACCAACTGTATCGGCACACTTACGGTGAGCCTTATCCGGTGTAAGATTATTTTCATACATGGTGTAAAGAATACGCCTGTGAACAGGCTTAAGACCATCTCTTACATCGGGAAGGGCACGGGATGTAATAACAGACATTGAATAATCAAGGAAAGCTGTTCTTACTTCATTATTAATTTCAACATTTATAATTTTTTGATTCTGATAAGGGTCAGGAAGATTATTAATTCCCTGTGTGACTCCTTCATTCTTTTCATTAAATTCGTCCATTTCTAATCCTCCCTTTCTTAAATATCAAGATTCTTAACAAATTTTGCGTTTTTCTCAATAAACTCACGACGAGGCTCAACATTATCACCCATAAGGATTGAGAATGTTTCGTCTGCCTTTTCTGCATCCTCAACAGTTACTCTGAGCATAAGTCTTGTTTCAGGATTCATTGTTGTTTCCCAAAGCTGTTCAGGGTCCATTTCACCAAGACCCTTATAACGCTGAATAGAGAAGCCTGTTCCACCAAGCTGTTCCATTATTTCGTCTCTTTCCTCATCTGAGTATGCATAATGGTGCTTCTGACCCTTACTTAACCTGTAAAGAGGTGGTTGAGCAAGGTAAATATGACCTTCTTTTATAAGCTCAGGCATATATCTGAAGAAGAAGGTAAGAAGAAGTGTTCTTATATGCGCACCGTCAACGTCGGCATCGGCCATAATAATAATTTTATCGTAACGAAGCTTGCTTATATCAAAATCCTCACCTAAGCCTGTGCCTAATGCAAGCACAACAGGTGTAAGCTTATCGTTACCGATAACCTTATCTACCCTTGCCTTTTCAACGTTAAGCATTTTACCCCAAAGAGGAAGAATTGCCTGAATCATTCTGTCACGGCCTGCCTTTGCTGAGCCACCCGCAGAATCACCCTCGACGATGTAAATTTCTGTGTTTGTTGCATCCTTTTCAATACAGTCTGCAAGCTTACCTGGAAGTGAGTTACTTTTAAGAACAGATTTTCTTGCACTATCCCTTGCCTTACGGGCTGCTTCCCTTGCACGGGATGCATCAAGTGCCTTACTGAAAATTAACTTTGCCTCTGTGGGATTTTCCTCAAAATATGTAGAAAGCTTTTCGTACACACATTTTGAAACAATAGGGGTAATATCTGTGTTACCTAATTTACCCTTTGTCTGTCCTTCAAACTGAGCCTCTGTTAATTTAACGCTGATAACGGCTGTTAGACCTTCACGGACATCATCACCGGAAAGATTTTTATCGTTATCCTTAAGAAGCTTATATTTTCTTCCGTATTCATTAAATACTCTTGTAAGTGCAGTTTTAAAACCGTTTTCGTGAGTACCACCATCAATTGTACGTACATTGTTTGCAAATGAAAGAAGAAGCTCGTTATAGCTATCGTTATACATAAGAGCAATATTTGCTTCTCTATCACCGCTTACTGCAGAAAAATGAATTGGTGTTTCATGAAGAGCCTTAAGACCTCTCTTTTTTGTTTCGTATTCAACAAAAGAGGAAATACCACCCTCGTAGCAATGAACACCTTCAACTATATTTTCCGGATCTCTTTTATCTGTAAGAGTAATCGAAAGACCTGCATTAAGGAATGCTTGCTCACGAAGTCTTGTTTCAAGAGTTTCAAAGGTGTAAACAGTTGTCTCTGTAAATATTTCGGGGTCAGCCTTAAATCTTATGAGAGTACCTGTTTCTTCAGTATCACCAATAACTTTAAGATCGCAGGTTGGGTTACCTCTTTCAAATCTCTGGTAATGTACATGTCCATCCTGAGAAACCTCAACCTCAAACCACTCTGAAAGAGCATTAACAACAGATGAACCAACACCATGAAGACCGCCGGAAACCTTATACCCGCTTCCGCCGAATTTACCACCTGCATGAAGAACTGTAAGAACAACAGTAACTGCAGGAAGACCTTGCTGTTCATTTATACCAACAGGGATACCACGACCGTTATCGCGCACGGTTATAACATCACCCGGCAGAATTTCTACATCTATTTTTGTACAGAAACCTGCTAATGCCTCGTCTATGGAGTTGTCAACAATCTCATAAACAAGGTGGTGAAGTCCCTTTGGTCCTGTTGAACCGATGTACATACCGGGTCTTTTTCTGACCGCTTCAAGTCCTTCAAGAACCTGAATTGCACTGGCATCGTACTTTTCTGTAACAACAGTATCAATTTCCCCGCTTTCATCAAGCACAACATCATTTTCGCGTGCTTCTTCCAAAAGCTCTTCCTGAGTTTTAATAATTTCGTCCAAAATACTGACCTCCGCAATTTATTATAAATAAATTATTTTACTGAATTTAAAGTAGCTGATTAAAAATCAATTAAAATTTGCTTTTTTTGAGCTTTCTATTCTTTTTAAAATAGTACCTACAGAAACAGGAGAAATATAAATAACATTTCCCTCAGGCTCACTACAAACTATAAATGATTTCGGAAGCTCATAAGGAGCAACATTTTTTACCTGATGCTTTTTTTCTGCAGAATTAAGAAAATCTACTGTTTTTTTCATAACAGTTGTATTTTCCATATCAAAAATACCTATTATTTCTTTATCGATAATTACCGTATCGTGACCAATGTGTATAAACATCAGACAAGCTCTCCCCCTTTCACAAGGAAGGATTTACCTTCACAAAGCCTTAAAACCTGTGACGGATCGCAACAGGTCAGGAAAACCTGCCTGTCTTTTATGTGGTTAAGAACATAATCCTGACGCTTTTCGTCAAGCTCACTCATAACATCATCTAAAAGAGCTATGGGAGTTTCATCCGTAACCTTTTTTATTATTTCGCTCTCCCCTAATTTAAGAGCTAATGCACAAGACCTTTGCTGACCTTGTGAGCCGAAGGACCTTGCACTTTTGTTGTTTATTAAAATTTCAATATCATCCCTGTGAGGACCCACAGAGGTAGTTTTAAAAATAACATCCTCTTTTCGCGATTTAAGTAAATTTTCTTTTTGAATTGCATATATATCGTTTATTGAAATGTTTTTATCTAAAGTATCGCTAAGAGAATATTTAACGCTTATTTCTTCTTTGTTTTCAGATATACCCGAATATATCTGCTTACTGTATTGTGAAAGAATATCTAAATATTTTAACCTTTCACTTATGACCATTGCTGAATATTTAGCTAATTGGTCATCCCACGTATCTAAAATATCGTACAGCTGGGAATTAAGATGTATATCCTTAAGTAGAGAATTTCTTTGAAGAAGTGCTCTTCTGTAGCCTGAAAGTGCCTTTGCGTATGAAGGCTTAAGCTGGCAAAGAGCCGTATCTAAAAATTTTCTTCTTTCAGCCGGACCGTCTTTAATTAAAGATAAATGGTCGGGAGAAAATATAACCGCATAAAAGTTGCCTATTAACTCCCCTGCTGATTTTAAAGGTACATCATTTAATGATATGCTTTTCTTTTTGTCACTTATTAAAATTTCACTTTTTTTATCTCTTAAGCTATCGGAAAATTGAAGATTAAGCCTTGAAAAATCTTCACCGAATTTAATAAGCTCGGAATCCTTTGACCCTCGGAAGCTTTTACACCCCGTAAAAAGCCAGATTCCTTCAATTATATTTGTTTTCCCTTGAGCATTTTCGCCGTAAATTACATTTACTCCACTATTTGCATCCAGAATAAGAGAGGATATATTTCTAAAATTATTCAATTGAATTGAATTAACCTTCATAATATCCTCCGATTATGGATTTAGATTTTTAAATAAATTTTATTTTACATCGTAAATTACGTGCTCGTATTCAACGAAGTCACCTGAACGAAGCTTTTTTCCGCGCATGGTACAAATTTCGTTATTTACCTTTACTTCTCCGTTTTGAATAACAATTTTTGCGTGACCGCCTGTGTTTACAACGGAAACATTTTTTAAAAGATCATCAAGCCTTATATATTCACCCTTTAATATAAATTCCTGATGCTCTTTTTTTACCGGTTTTAATTTAATTCTCATATTTTTGAACATTCTTTCAAAGATTTGTAGATTTTTTTTTATTAAAGAAAAGAGGAAAGAGAGCTACTTACTAAGCCTTTCGCCAGGTTTCTCTTCCTATTTCAATAAGTTAAAGCAGGGAGGTATAGCTGTCGTACAACAATCAGTATATTGCAACTTTTTGACTTACGGGAAACGACACCTTCGGTGCCGAGAATATCCCACCATTCCGCCCGAGCCTGAATGTGAAATTTAATATATCACCCGTAATACGTCTATCATAAAAATCTTGCTTGATAGTTTATTGTTTAGGTAAGTAATGTTAAGTCCTCTTGTGGTACCCAAAATTGTTTGCTCGTTGTTCACTTCGCACAATTTTGACCACTGCGCCAACTCACACTCCCTGCATCCGCCACAGGCGGCGGTCGTGTTCCTTGCCCCCCTTTTTCGAAAAAGGGATAGGCTTCGCTTCTATCCAACCAAAGAAGATAGGCAAGAGAAATACCCGAATGTCATAATCGACATTCGGGTATTTTTATAAACAATCAGAGATTTATACTCTTTGGAAATAAACACCTGAGTTTGCATTAAGGACAACAACAACAGAATCGTCTTCAGGGTTATATGCAAGAGCTAAATTTGGAGCTTCCGGTGACAAAGGAATCATATCATACAAATAAAGTCCTTCTTCATAACTATAGTATGACAGCTTGTAGGGATATGATGTCTCAATCTCATGGGTGAATAAGTGTGTCTCTCCATCCTTGTAAATGCGAAGATCCCAGCCGATGTATTCAGCCCTACCTGTTGAAAGGTCAACACCTATAGCATTACCCCAGTTGTCTGCCAGCTTACCAAGCTGGGCTGCTGAAGGCTTATTTGCCATTGTTATTACAACTATATTACTTCTTACACTATTACCATATTTATCAGTAACAATACAGTAAACACGGCGTCCGTCTCTTGAACTGTTCATGGCAAAAGAATATCTTTCACCTGTAAATGAAGATGCGCAAGTAAAGGTTGAAGCACCCTGATCTGCATAATACCATTTATACTTAAGACCCAGACCTGTTGCACCAACGCGAACATATGCTGTTTCCCCTGAATAAACAGACTTATTGAAAGGCTGTTCAGTAATTTTTACAATGATATTTGTTTTTGCTGAAAATCCGCTTGAAGCTTTGCCATATAGCACTGTTCCGTTTTTGAGCTTTGTGTATGCTTTAACCTTAAAAGCATACATTGTATCAGGTTTAAGATTTGTTTTTTTGTAGGTTGCTTCCTTTACAGATGCAATTTCAACAAATTTGTCTTTACTTGTGCTGTACTGATAAACCTTATAGCCTGTAGCACCGGGAACCTTTTTCCAGTTTAACCTGATTGAGGTTGGTGTTGTGGCAGATGTCATTCCGGATGTAGAAACTGTAGCCGGAAGTATTTTAAATTTAACTGTTCTTTTACCCTTATAGTTAGGGTGCTTCAAGTTAATGGTGATTGTGTATTCACCAACACTTGAACGATTTTTCGGATATGTTACTGTGTAGTGGGTGTCCTTCTGAAGAGTAACACCATTGGCTTTAACTGTAACAGAAGGTGTTCTTGTTTTACCGTTATAAACACAAGAGGATGTTGAAAGACTGATTTTCACATTTTTAACATCAAGAGTTCTTACATAAACACCGATTCTATAGCTTATGCCTTCAACAGCACCGGAATTTTTGAGAAGAAGATAATATGTACCTGATTTTTGCGCTGTAATATCCCAGTAGGTAATATTATCGGATGTTTTACTGTTTTTCATGGAAAGCTTGTTTCCTGATGGATCAATAACATCAAAAATCATAGTTGATTTGCTATCCATTACTTTATAGTTATCGAATTTTAAGCGGTAAGAAACACCCTTTGTAAGCTTTACGGCAAAGTAGTCAACATAAGCGTAGTTTTTAGACTGTTCACAGTATACACCGCTGTACATTTTGTTGAGGGATATTTTTGTTGCCTTCTCTTTAGTAGCGTTGCTTTCTACTTCCCATGAATCAGATGCTGTAAATTTGTATTTATACCTGGTAGGTACAGACGCAGAATTTGCTTTAAGAGAAAAGCTCGGGTTAATATTCATATAGTATGTACCCGCTGCAAGACCTATTTTGTAGGAAAAATACTCTTTTCCCTGAAGCTTGGCGTCAGCTTCCCAGACTAATGAGCCGTCCGGTTTATACACTGTTAAGAGATATGATGCATTTTCCCCTACAGTATTATACGGGTTTTTAAAATAAAATGTTATGTAACCCCTTGATGGCACTGAAATTTTATTGTAGCATTTAAGGTTATGATTGCCTGATGTCCACTTCCTTATGTACCAGGTATCGTTTTTAAGAACAATAGCATTGGATAACGAACTACCTGCCGCTGTCGCCTGTGCCTTTGGTGCGGCTGAGAAAAATGTAAATAAAGTGACAACCATAATTAAAAAAGATAGGGAGAGTGTTGCAATTTTTCTCATAATAAATTACCTCCTAAAGAATTTACATAAATATACAAACAATATAGCCGTATAGTTAAAAGTATATATTTTAGACGAAAATTTGTCAACAAAAATGGTTAAAATTACTGAATTATATCTACAAAATTGCTTTATTTAATCGTCTTCTCCGCAATCTCTCTCAGGCAGAAGCCGGTGAGGATTGTGCCGTCGCTGTTGTATTTTCGGAGCTCTTCTGAAAGAGCTTTTTTATTTTCTTCTGTTGGGTTTTCTTTTGTGGTATATACAGCATCAAGCAAATCGCAACACATAGAAAATTTCTTTACCCATTTCTGCAATTCTGCAAAAAGTGGCACACTTGTGTCACTTATAAGAGCAAGGCACTTTCTCATATCGCTGATATATGAGCCTAAAAGCTCAAGTGATTTTGCCCTTTCACCGATTCCTTCAAGGAAGGAAACCTTCCACAACAGCTGTCCCATATAAGCGGAGCTGTATCTTGAAAGGCAGGATACACCAAGGTGGTCTGCAAAGAAGAAAAAGCTGTCTGCATCGTCACCCAACAATTCTCTGTGGGCATTTTTTAATGATTCATCAGGATTATAAGCAAGTGGATTCCACAAAAAGTCTGCTATAGTCATAAGGGGAATTTTTGAGCACTCTGCAAACTCCATAACATTTGAAATTATGCCCTCGCAATGTTTGTAAAGCTCTTTATCTCTGCCAATGATAGCACCCATATGCATTTCCTGGAACATTTCGCAATCGTTAACAGGGAAGTTATCCCAATAAAGAGGGCGGTGGTTTGTGGCATATGTAAGCTCGTCTGCCTCTCTTACAGTAAGCACTCTTGAGCAGATTTCTGCACCTGTCCAGAAAAGGTCAACATCTGCAGGAATATTGCAACCGAATTTTGTAATGTAATATTCGTTACAGTTGCCGCTGTATTGTGTAGGGCAAACAGTTAATGTAATTGAAGAGTCAAGCTCCTTAAGAGCGGTATATGTTTTGTTTACAAGGTAAATATGTGCATCAACAATAGAGTCAAAGGCTTTTCCATCTTCCTCATACTGAAAATTCCACGGGATATCGTCAAGTAAAAGACCGAAATTACGCACACCGATATCATATATGCTTTTGATTTTATTAATAAGTAATGCAAAATCCTCGTCGGATGTGTATTTGTATGTAAGTCCCGGACCAACTGCCCAATGGAAATCAAGGTGATTTTCACATGCAACACTAAAAAGATTTTTAAGCTCTGCAAGCTCGTTTTCAGGGTAAAGCTCCCGCCACTTTTCTCTGTGGTAAATATCATCCTTTGGTGCATAGAAAAATGTATTCATTCCGTATGATGCCATAAGCTTCATAACAGAAAGGCGCTTGCTGTTTTCCCAGGTGGGACCGTAAAAGCCCTCAATATATCCGCGTTTTTTGAAAAGGGGATAGTCTGTAAGTGTACCCTCTTTAAGCTGATTTTTTATAATAAGCTTTGCAAGAGTGTGAGCACCTCTGAAAGCACCTTTTTCACAAGATGCTTTAACAGTAATTTCATTCTGAGATGCAATAATTATATATTTTTCGTCTGTAAGACGGGAAATTTCCTCTGAATATGTTGTTGCCTTGCTGTTTTCATATTTAAAAACAACATTTATACCACCATCAACAGAGATGGAGTAATCTTGAAAAACCTTTTGGGCAATATCCTTGAATTCGCCTGAAAGAAAAACGGATTTTACAGAAATCACGTTTCCTGTAAGCTCATTTTTTTGTGGTATCGGGTAAATCACAGGTGTTTAATCTCCTTTTTATATTTTTCAATAAGCTTGTTGTTTATTTCATCTCCGCCATCAACGTTTGCACTGCAAAAATGGTCAGGGAAAAAGCCATTTTGAGCACAAAGCTCTACAGCGCCTGCTACTACACTATTTAATATAAAAGCGCCCGTTACTGTAGATGTGGCACAAATTTTACCGTCAATATTATCTATACTGATGCAGGCATCTCCGTTACAGCCACAGTTATCAAGCACCACATCTGCAAGCTCCCACAATCGCTTACCGCTATTGTGTCGTGAAAGACCTGCGTTTGAGTGGTTAAGGCTTGTAAGGGCAATAACCGAAAGACCCTTTTCCTTGCAAAGCAGAGCCATATCAACCACAACACCATTTCTGCCGGAGTTAGAAATTATTACAATAACATCGCTTGCAGACATTCTGTAGTCCTCAAAAATCTGTTGTGCAAGACCCTCTTTACGCTCTGCAAGTGTACTGCCCGATGCATCAATATGTAGCATAAGCTCCTCTATGAGCACAGGCTGTATATTCAAAAGACCACCTGCTCTGTAAAAAAGCTCCTCTGCAAGCATATGTGAATGACCTGTGCCAAACAGGAAAATCTTTTTGTTTTCCATAATAGCTTTACTGAAAAGCTCTGCGGCGGATTCTATATTCTCTGAACAATTTTCTTCAATTTGTTCAAGGATTTTCTTTGTTTTTTCAAAGTATTCAAGATGTTTTATCATTGTAACTCCCTTGCGGCAATTATTGCACCCTCTTCTGGTGGAAGCGCTGTCATTTCAACCTTTATTTTGGGAAAGCTGTGTGTAATTTGCTCTGTAAAAATCTCTCTGAAAAGAAGATTGTTTTCAAAAACTCCACCATAAAGTGAAAGTACATCACATTCCCCAAGCTCTTTTATAAGGGTAATAACAGTTTCTGAAAAAGCGCAAGCCTCGTCATTTATAATTTTTTTGCATTCAGCATCTCCATCTATTGCAAGGGCGCCTATTTTCTCCGCAAAGGAAGCAAGCACATCCTTTGAGGTATCGGTAGAATAAATAATATCAATAGCTTTTCTGAAATCCGATACCTTAAAAAAGTCCAAAGCGCTTTGCAGGAGAGGAGAGGTCTCTTTTTTATCGCTTTGCGTTGCGCAAAGCCTTAAGCCGTTAATTGCAATTGAGTAGGCAGAGCCCTCATCACCAAAAATATGACCCCAACCGCCTGCTACAATAATTTCACCATTGTTCTTTTCGCCAACAACCATTGAACCGGTACCGCAAACGGCAACACAATTGCCCCGTGAAGCCTTAAGGGCAATAAAAAGGTCGCTGTTCATACTGATTTTTTCGGCATCAATAACACTATCACACAAAGAGGCAGTTGTTTCACTATCTGCCTCACCATCTAAGGCAGAGCAGCCGATAAATGCACACTTAAAGGTGATATTACCAAGCGCTGTTTTTATTTCTTCCGCAATTTCCGCAAGATTTTTGCGTGCCGTAGCCATACCCACCGAATAAAAATTAATGGATTTGCCTACCGCCTTTAAAATAATATTACCTGTTTCGTCAGCTACCGCGGCAGTAGTTTTTGTACCGCCACCGTCAATTCCTAAATAATATTTCAAAATAATTCTCCGTTCCGAAATAATTATTTTACCGATTTAATAAGGCTTTCAATTGCATTTAAAATGGTTCTTGCAGTTTCGGGACCTGTTGAATTTGTTTCCTCGTAATGGCGCCTGCCGTGAATATCTGTTGCAGGGTCAATATATGGCACCGTTTCATTAAGAATAAAATCATTATCGGGAATAATATAGCCTAATTCATCGTTACAAAGACCTATAATGAAACGATGGTCGCACGTGCTCATATCCCTTAAAATATTATAATGGGCATGGTTTCCTGTAGCAGATGCATAGCCGTGAAGGAAATTGCCGTCCCACAGCTCAGGAAAAAGCTCACCGGGAATGAGGAAAACACCTATTTTATTTACACCGAATTCAAGGTAGCCAACCTCTGTGCTTACATATGCCTGATTTCTTTTTTCTGCGCGTAAAATATCGTTATTAAGCACATTTAAAAAACGAGCAATAATAAGAACAAAGTTTGCCGCAAGAATTTTAACAGGCTCAGATTTTACATTTATAACCGGCTCAATTTCTGTTTCCTCTGTCATAGAATTTGCAATTTCACCTAAAGCCTTGCCGTATTCTTTAGTGTAAGCCTCGCAATCAAATTCGTTACGATATACTTTTTTTATTTCTTTGGCAGTAATCATACCGCCAATTGCGCCATTAAAGAAAAGTGCGTTAGTGTTTTTGTTGTTTTCTTCTATTTCCCTTATCATATAGCAAGGAAAATCGGCACTTATCTGCTTTGTTTTGCTACCTAAAAGCTCTGCGTGGCAGGCAAAGTTAATAAGGTGAATTTCTTCACTTCCGTCAAAGGCCTCAAAGCGAATTTTTGTAAGATTAGGGTCATATGCAATAGGCTCTCTGTAGTCGCAATGCATATCCTCTGTTTCAGTTACAGAGTAAAAAAGCTTGCCGTCTTTTCTGTTTTCATAGGCAGAAATTATTGCCTGAGCAGCTTTTTCTTTAAGATATTGCATAAATTCTTCGTTTCTACCGCTTTTGTAGAAGTTTTCACCCCATAAGCCCTGTGTATCTATTGCAGAGTGGGTATGAGTAGCAGAAACGGAAATGGATTTGAGGTTTGGAATTTTGTTGCTTTCAATTACAAGCCTTCTGATATCGTTTATATCTTTACGGCTTATGCCAACAGCATCAATCACGCAGAGCACAACACCGCCCCTGCCTGTGTTATCGTCAATGTAAATAGCGCGGGCATAAATATTATCTAAAACTTTTTCTGCAAGGTTATTTGAATTGTAGCCTGCAATGAAATACTTTTTATCCGCTGCATCTGCAGGTGTAAAATCCTCTTTCGCAAAACCACAGGTAAAAAATTCTCCTGGTTTTTCAGAAAATACACTATCACCGGCAAGCATATATTTGTTTGCTTTTTCCGGTGTAGTGAAATATTTTTTAGGCATTGTGCAAATAATGGTATTTGAAAGTGTTTCTATAAATTTGCGTGTGATTTTATCTGTATTCATAAAAATCAATCCTCAAAATGATTTGTTTTAATACCGAATGCAATTTCACCCTCAGCATCCTTTTGTTCAAGGAATGTGAAACCGCATTTTTTGTAGAAGTTAACGCCGTTTGTATTTTTACTGCCAACAGTAAGCATTACACCGGGCACATCCTTTTCATTAAGGTGCTTGCACAAGGTCTTTATAAGCTGTGTGCCAAAGCCCTTGTGGTGGTATGGTGGTGTAAGGTCAATATGAAGGTGGGCAGGATACTCTTTCTTATATTTTTCCTGCATTACGGTTGAATTTTTTGCCCAATTATATAGACCTTCGTCTAAATGCTCATTAAGGGGAAGATACTTTTCGTCAAAAATCTTTTTGTATGTGTCATAATTTTCTGCACAGATAATGTAGCCCACAGCCTTACCGTCATCATCTAAAACAAAACAATTCTGTGGCTCGTTATCTATATAATAATCGCAGAAGGTGTGTAACACAAACTCCTGTAAATCCGGTGGGTCTTCAGGCGCATCTTCACAATGAAGGCACACATATTGTACATCCTTGTAGTCTTTGTCCTCATATTTTCTGATTGATAACATACTAAATCTCCTGAAAAAAATATATATACTTATAATACACTACTTTTATATCAGATGCAATAATAAGCCGAAAAAACAACTATTTATACAACACATGTTTAATGTTTCTGTTACAAGGCATTTTTAACACAAAATGCCTTGACTTTGCTTTTCAAACACTTTAAACTTTTTAAACAGATAACGATTTTCTCACGAAAGGATGGCGGAAATGGGAACACCTTGTGAATATCTTTCAAAAATGAGCCCTGTACAGTTGGCAGACAATTTAGATTACGAGAAAAAGTGGTTGCAGTTTTATGGTGATATGCCTGAAAAGCTTGATTACCACCAGGGCTCGATTTACGATATGCTTTATGACGCAATAAGAGCATACCCCAAAAGCCTTGCAATGGAATACTTTGATGTAAACTTTACTTACAGAGATTTAAGTGAGCATATAGAAGAGGTAGCCCAAGCACTTTTAGGCCTTGATGTGGTACCAAATGAAAGCGTTACCATATGTATGCCCAATATGCCCGAGGCAATTTTCCTTATTTATGCTATTAACAAAATAGGCGCTGTTTGTAATGTTATTCACCCTTTAAGCGACCACGATGATATTGTTAATGCTGTAGAAGCCACAAACTCTACACTTGTTTTTACAACAGATGTTTCTGCCCTTAAGGTTGAGGGTGTAAAGGCAAAGGTGGTTGTTTGCGAGGTAAGTAACTCTATGAAGCCACTTCTTCGCACAGCATATAACTTAAAAAACAGAAAGGCCCTTAAATACCCATCGCACTTTATCCGTTGGAAGGATTTTCTTAATATGGGTGTTGCCTACGGACCTATTATAAGGCGTACAAAGGATGACCCTGCTGTTATTATTTACAGCGGTGGTACAACAGGTAAATCTAAGGGTATTGTGCTTTCAAACCTTTGTTTTAATTCCCTTGCAACACAATGTTATGCTGTTTGTAAAGAGGCGAGGGCAGGTAATTCTATCCTTTCCGCTTTGCCGATTTTTCACGGTTTCGGCTTATGTGTAAGTATACATGTGCCGTTGACTTTAGGTCTTAAGTGTATACTTTTGCCGAAAATCAGTGTTGGTGACCTTAATAACACAATTAAAAAGAAAAAACCAAACCTTCTTCCTGCAATACCTACAATGCTTAAGGCTATGACAAATAACCCGTCTTTAGGACCCGAAAGCTTAAGCTCTGTTAAGGTTATTCTTTCAGGCGGTGACTATTTAAGTGATGATGTAAGAGAAAAGGTGCTGGAATATTTTAAAGATTGTGGTTCTGATGCCCATATTCAGGTTGGCTACGGTCTTTCAGAGGCAACCGCATTTATTGCGGCAACAAGTGAAACAATTGAGGAAACAGATAACTTAGGCATACCAAACCCCGATAACATTATTAAAATATGCGACCCTGAAACAAACGAAGAGCTCCCGAGTGGCGAAATCGGTGAGATTTGCGTAAATGCTCCAACTGTTATGATGGGCTACCTTAATGAACCCGAGGAAACAAAAAATGCTCTTCGAGTTCACGAGGATGGTTGCACCTGGCTCCACACAGGTGACCTTGGCTTTGTTGACGAGGGCGGAGTGCTTCACTTTACATCCCGCCTTAAGAGAATGATTATTTCAAACGGCTATAACATTTACCCCACAGAGCTTGAAAATGCTATCAATAAATGCAGATATGTTGCATCAAGTGTTGTTGTTGGCGTTAAGGATAAGGTTCGTCAGGAAGCACCCAAGGCAGTTATTGTTCTTAAAAAAGGTGTTCAACGCACAGCTGAGGTTGAAAAGGAAATTGTAGAATTCTGTAAGAGAAATATTGCAAAAAATGCTCAACCAACAGAGTTTGAATTTACAGATGCCTTGCCAACAACAAAAATCGGTAAAATTAATTACCGAGAGTTTCAGAAAGAGAATAAAGAGTAAAAAAAAGCTCCCTGCATATCTGCAAGGAGCTTTTTGAATTAAGCCATAATACCTGTGAAGGTTCTCATGAGAAGCTTGAGGAATGAACGGAGAACTGTAATAACATCTACAGGAGCCGGATTGTATGGCCCTCTGTTAATAAGCTGGTCCATATTACCGTCATCACAAACGAAAGCATTTGTAAGAGTTTTACCGCCCTTACCTTCGAGCTCTGCACGAACATAACAGCTGATGCTTTCAGAATGCTTAGCAAGCTTGATTGTTGAAGTAACAACACCATTTGATGAAACTGAATCTGTCTGGATTATTTTACCGTCTGCAATCCATTTAATGTTCTGTGTGTTTTTACCAACGATTGTGATTGTATCTGCCTTATCATCAACAATAATACATGTTACTGTTGGGTAAGCTACGCCCTTCTTACCGATTCTATCGCCATCTTCATATCTTGCAACAGCAAAGAATGTACCTTTTTCCATTGCTGTACGAACATTTTTTCTTGAGAAGCTTGGCATAACGAAATCCATAAATGATGTATCAACATCCTGAATTCTGTGAGCATCGTTGTTTGAGAAGCCCCAAACATTTCTGCCTTCAGGGATAATTACCTTAAGAAGTTCGTCCCAAAGAATACGGTCGTAACGTGTAGGACGGTCGAAAGCATTATATACTTCAATACCAAGGCAAGATGGATATTTACGGAGAGCCTTTGCAAAGAACTGAACGTTACCGGGATCAGTTGCAATCTGTTTACCCTTTGTTAAAATATCGCCATTAACGTCGTACATAGTTTTGCCGTTTTCATCAAGAGCAGGTTCTGTAGAGCCTGAACCGAGCCAGTCACCCGGATGGTTAATGTGAGAAATACCGCCTGCCTTCTGAATCATTTCGATAGCTGTTTCAAAATCGCCTTCGTTACCTAAGAAGCCTTCAATTTTATCATTCTGCATGAAGTAACCATTAACGTGGTTCTTCTGTACAACGAGCATATTTGCTTCAATAGCGCCTGTGATATTCTGCATACCTCTCTTAGTGGTACGTCTTGTATGGTCGTCCTTATATGTACCAGCCTTGATAGCGGCATCCTCTTCCTTTGTAAGGTGAGACTGGTCATTGAGGAGAACATGGTTATACTGGTAGAGTGGTAAGAGAGTAGGTGTCTTATACCATTCTTTGCCTATAACACCATGGTCTGCCATAGCAAGAATATCGAAATTCTGGTTGTAGTGCTCTTTAACCATAGCACTCAAGTCGATTTCAGCATCGCTATAGGTTGAGTGTGTGTGGAGATTTGTCTTATAATGGTTATCAGGGTTTGCAAGAAGAGAAGTAACACTTGCATATGGGTTAGTAATTTTATATTTTTTTGTTGCGGCAACTGCAGAAATCTGCATAATGCCGAAAAGCATAGAAAGAACCATTACTAAAGACAGAACTTTAAATATAGTTTTTTTCATAGGTATTTTCCCCCTTTATAAAGGTGATTATATCAATAATACTAAAATATGTCAACAAAAAAGGGAAGATTTCGAAAAAAATCTTCCCTGAAATTATTATAAATATAATGTATTTACACAATTAATACATTCCGCCGCCCTGTGCTGCTGCCATTGCTGCCGCACTTGCCGCTGCATCTGCTGCAGGATCAGGCTTATCTGCAATAAGGCTTTCTGTTGTAAGCACCATTGCTGCAACGGAAGATGCATTCTGTAAAGCAGAGCGTGTAACCTTAGTTGGGTCAAGAATACCTGCCTCTGCCATATCTGCATATTCCTCAGTTGCAAAGTTGAAGCCGTAGCCTGCTTTACCTGAACGAAGAATACCATCAATAATAACTGAGCCTTCAAGACCTGCATTTGTTGCAATCTGACGAACAGGCTCTTCAATAGCCTTGCGCACAATTTTTGCACCTGTGATTTCGTCTGCATCTGAAAGAGAAGCAATGTACTCTTCAAGTGGCTTGATA
This sequence comes from Acutalibacteraceae bacterium, assembly GCA_045530855.1. Classification (GTDB taxonomy): domain Bacteria; phylum Bacillota; class Clostridia; order Oscillospirales; family Acutalibacteraceae; genus DTU089. The sequence goes on along the minus strand of JAZSCV010000028.1, from coordinate 2,171 downwards.
GCATTGATAAGAGCAACACCACCACCTGCAACGAAGCCTTCCTCAATAGCTGCCTTTGTTGCTGCAAGAGCATCCTCAATACGAAGCTTCATTTCCATCATTTCTGTTTCGGTAGCGGCACCAACGCGGATAACAGCTACACCGCCTGCAAGCTTTGCAAGTCTTTCCTGAAGCTTTTCTCTGTCAAAATCAGATGTTGTTGTTTCAATTTGAGCTTTAATTTGGTTAACGCGAGCAGCAATTGCGTTTGCATCACCGGCACCGTCAACGATAATTGTGTTTTCCTTGCTGATTTTAATCTGCCTTGCTCTACCAAGCTGAGCAACCTGAGCATCCTTAAGCTCAAGACCAAGCTCTTCTGTAATAACCTCGCCACCTGTAAGGATAGCAATGTCGCGGAGCATTTCTTTCCTTCTGTCGCCAAAGCCGGGAGCCTTAACACCAACACAGGTGAATGTGCCACGGAGTTTGTTAACAAGAAGTGTTGCAAGAGCTTCACCCTCAATATCCTCAGCAACAATTACAAGCTTTTTGCCTGCCTGAACGATTTTTTCAAGGAGAGGAAGAACCTCCTGAATGTTGGAAATCTTCTTATCTGTAATAAGGATAAACGGATCGTCAATAACAGCTTCCATTTTGTCTGTATCTGTCACCATATATGGAGAAATGTAGCCGCGGTCAAACTGCATACCTTCAACAACATCACAACTTGTTTCTGCTGTTTTGCTTTCTTCAACTGTAATAACACCATCTGCCGTAACCTTTTCCATTGCCTCTGCAATAAGGTCACCAATGCTTTCATCTGCAGAAGAAACTGTTGCAATTCGTGCAATATCGCTTGAAGATTCAACAGGCTTTGAGTTAGCCTTGATTGTTTCAACAACATTTGCAACTGCATTTTTGATACCCTTTTTAAGCACCATTGGGTTTGCACCTGCAACAACATTCTTCATACCCTCGCGAACAAGAGCCTGCGCAAGAAGGGTAGCAGTTGTTGTACCATCACCTGCAATATCGTTTGTTTTTGTTGCAACCTCTTTGATAAGCTGAGCACCCATATTTTCGAATGCATCTTCAAGCTCAATTTCCTTTGCAATTGTAACACCATCGTTTGTGATAAGTGGTGCGCCGTACTTTTTATCAAGTACAACGTTTCTGCCCTTAGGACCTAATGTGATTTTAACTGTGTTAGCAAGCTTATCAATACCTGCCTGAAGTGCGCGACGAGCTTCCTCGCCGTAAATAATCTGTTTAGCCATAATAAAACCTCCGTGAGATGTAAGATTTATTCAACAATTGCAAGAATATCGTTCTGACGAACAATAATAAGTGTTTCGCCATCGATTTTAACTTCTGTGCCTGAATATTTGCTGAGAATAACCTTGTCACCAACCTTAACTTCCATTTTAATTTCTTTGCCGTCTACAATTCCGCCCGGACCAACAGCAAGAATTTCTGCAGTCTGTGGCTTTTCCTGAGCGGCTGCCGCAAGGATAATGCCACCCTTTGTTGTTTCCTCTGCCTCGCAGAATTTAAGAACAACTCTGTCGCCTAATGGTTTAAGTGTCATATGGATTGCCTCCTGAAATATAAAAAATATTATTTGCTTTTAGCACTCTTCTGTGTCGAGTGCTAAATATATAATATACCTATTTTTAAAAATTATCAAGTGTTTTGAGTAAAAAAATGCACCTTTTACCAATGTTTACAAATACTTAAAATATACAGTAGTAAAGTATGCAAAAATACGAGGAAAAATACAGATGAAATAAAACTTTTTGTATATACCTTATTATAATATATCTTTGACACTCAGAAAAATGATTTGTAATCAATTAAAAATCATAGAAAAAAAGCGGAAAACAGGCAAAAAAATTTTTTTGAAAAAATGCTTGACAGATATATTCTTTTGTGATATATTATTCAAGCGTTGAGACGCTGGTGTAGCTCAGTTGGTAGAGCAGCTGATTTGTAATCAGCAGGTCGGGGGTTCGAGTCCGTCCACCAGCTCCAATTTTTTTATTCACAATTGAATAGGAAAATTTATGTGGGAGTGTTCCCGAGTGGCCAAAGGGGGCAGACTGTAAATCTGTTGTCAACGACTTCGGTGGTTCGAATCCACCCGCTCCCACCAAAGTCAAATTATCCGAACCTTGTCATCAATGGTGACA
>JAZSCV010000060.1:0-17401 GCA_045530855.1 Acutalibacteraceae bacterium | reverse complement strand
CGGCATCTTCTGCCTTTTCACCCATTTGTACACCGCCACCAACGGAGTAATAATAATCAACCTTATCATTTGTTGCAAGCAGTACACAATCATTCTCAACAATAATTGCAGCTGCACGGTATCTGAACCAATTATTTTCGTTTGTAAATCCGCAATCAAACATTTTCATTTCTCGCTTTCGAATAACTTTTCAAGATAAGGAAAAACCGTGAGCGGGATAAATTCGCCATTCTTTTCCATAGAAAGTATTTCTTCACTTGTTGCCCATTTTGCATCGCAGGTTTCACCCGCTTGAAAAACAACCTTGTTTATGTCAATATCCTGATTGAATACCCACACATCAAGAAAATCAGGAAAGGTTCTGTACTGACGGATTGCAGAAGTGAACAGGTTTCCGTTTTCAGCTTTAAGCTCTATACCGAGCTCTTCCTTTGCCTCACGGATAACAGCAGTAATACTGTCTTCTCCTGAAAGAACAGAACCACCGCAACACTCCCAAAGATTACCGTAATGCTTATTAGAAGAGCGTTTTGAAATAAGCCACTTACTGTCAGAGCTTTTAATCCAAACATTTACTACAATATGATATTCATCCTGCGACATAGGCTTCCCACGCTCAACAGTTCTGCCTGTCTTATTACGATTAATGTCATAAATGTCCCAAATCTCCGCTTTCTGTAATTCTTTTCGCATATAACTCGGCTCATATTCTACATAACCATATTTAGGATAAAACTGCCAAGACTCATAAAATTGCTCTTTGTTTCCGAGATGCACAATGACAGCTTTTTTACCAATAGATATCAGATATTCTTCAGCCGTTTTCAAAAGAGCTGTACCGATACCTTGATGCTTGTAATTTGATTTTACAAAAAGTCTGTGAAGAACAACATCATCGCTATTTTCAATGGAGTTATATCCTACACTACCGATAACTCTATCATTATCATCAAGAGCAACCCAAAACATATCACCCTTGTCAAAATAATTTCTTTGAATATCAAGCAAATCATCATTAAGTCCAGGTACTCTGCCAAGAGCATTTTTTGCTTCAAGTATCATAAATATGAGGTCATCACGATATTTTGGCTCAAATTTGATTATTTGCATATAATTTCACCTTGTTTATATAACCTTCTGCTTCTTTTCTACTCTTGAAAATCACAATATCTTTTTCACTGTATTTCTGTAAAAGTTCTAAAACCTTTGGCTTACTTTGGGTGTTATAGTTTCTTATAAATTCCAAAAGTTCTTCATCAACCTCTGTTTCTACCCACGGCATATCAAAGCGTGTTTTACATTGTCTTTGTTTAATACCATCAATACAAACTTCAACAGGATAGTCAAGAAAGAATACAGTATCACATTCTTTAATACGAAGTTCTATTGACGAACCGTAGTTACCATCGATTATCCATTTATCAAGTGCTACAACATTCTGCAATCTTTCAAGAAAAACCGCTTTACTTACTGTTGTTTTATCACTGTTCCAATTTAATAAATCAAGGTGGTATAAAGGTACGTTTGTAAGTTCGTGTAATGCTCTTGAAAATGTGCTTTTACCTGAACCTGGACAACCTATTACAATTACTTTGTTCATTATTTCTCCTCAACAAAATCAATCAACTGTTTCAGATTGTGTATTGTCCATTCATCATTGTTTTCACCATTTCGGTCAAGATAAAATGCAGTGAAACCTTGCTCTCTTGCACCATCAGCCTCTTCTTTGCAATCATCAACAAATATGCTTTCAGAGGTGCTTACTCCTTGTGCTTCAAGTGCAGCATTGAAAATGATCGAACTTGGTTTTCCTGCACCGACTAATGAACTTGCAGTAAAGGATGTGAAATATTTTGCAATACCAAGTTGTTGCAAAGTAAATTCAAGCGATGGCGATGTATCGCTAATAACGCCCATTTTATATCCGTGCTTTTTGAAATATTCAAGCACCTCTACCGTTTCAGAGAATAATGCTCTATCACCGTTACACCAAAGCTCATTAAAGAGTAAGGTAGCTTTGGTTTGAACCTCTTCGGTAACACCTTCACCTATAAGCAAGTGATAATAATATCTCTTGAAGAACTCACGCTCATCATCAAGTGTTTTGTACCAAGGTTTTCTGCCATCACTCGCAAGGTGGAATAAATCCATCATCTTTTCATAAGACAATTCAAATGGTTTGCCACTCCACTCGCTAATTGTCTTATCACGCCACGCTTCTTTTTCAGCAGTAAACATGTTAAAGTTCCGTCACGGTCGAAGAATATTGCTTTGTAGTTCATATAGAGACCTCATTTTCTATGCAGAATGTGCCACACATCATCACCGGCGAATCCACATTTTCTATATAGTGCTTCGGGATTGGTCATATTATCAACTTTGCCCGATACAGTCGCAAAATCTGCAATATCTTTCATTCTGCATAACAGTTCCGTTACTATCAGCTTTCCGATTTTCTTGCCTCTGTATTGTGGTAAGACCTGTATCCATTCAAGAATAAGTTCTTTTGCTTCTGTATCAAAATCAGCTATACCGCATCCAACATATTTGCCTGTTACATTTTCTTTAACCATAACCCATAGATCTTCATTGTAAACGGATGTTTTAGTATAACTTTTGATAAGCTCTTTGTTCACAGATATATCCGTATATGAATCGTTTATTATTTGCACGATTTCTTTAATATCTTTTCGTGTAGCGGTTACAATCTCAAAATCATCATTTGTGATTTTCGGTATTCCTTTGAGATTGTGATACAACCGAAAATATTTTTCATCAGTATAATCGGATAATATATCCTCTCTGAAATCCTTATCGTGCAGAATTTTCATATCAGGTGGTATTACAATGTTTTTTGCTTTCCAATACGGAATTGAAAGAGTACCGCAAGGGTTGTTTAAGTATTCGGTTAAAGTAATCATTTCTTCTCCAGATTCAAATAATTTTTTATCTTTTCAAACAATATTTTTCTATCTTTATCTGTTAACATTGTTTCTTTTTTAGGATTATAATGATGACCAAATTCCATATCAACATAACTATTATCATTTATAGTTATGGCTTTATTGTATCTAGGTCTTACATGCATATGTAAGTGTGGGTTTGGAGTGGTTGATTTATAAAAATCATTCATCAAGCAACTCCAATTACACAAGTCTGCGCCTAATACATTTTTAAAACAATCTTCAATTTTCGTGATAATTTCTTTTAGTTCAATCCATTCGGACAAGTCAAGCTGGGACAGATTTGCACAATGTCGTTTTAGAACAAGAATACATCTTCCTAAATAATCTTGTTTATCAGCCAAAAACACATACCAGTATGCACTTTCATATAAGATGTTTTGTTTTTCTGCGTCAGTAAAATTGCACCAACAACACTCTTTTGCCATTTTCACACCTCTTTGCACATAGTAATTTTTTCAAAAGTCTTACTTATAACAGAAAACCCACACTTTGTATAAAGTTTGATTGCTGGTAAATTGTCTTCCGTTGTTTGTAATTTTATTTGTTTGTATCCACGCTGTTTCAAATAGCCAACAGCAAATTCAATAGCGGATTGTCCTATACCTTGATGCTTGATTTTATCAGAAACAACAAGCATTGAAATCCACGCAACATCTTTGTTTTGCAATCCGTTCAGTTTTAACCAAGCACAAGGTATATCATTTTTATATACGATAAAATTTTCTTCATCAGTGTCTTTCGGTTCTGCAAACGATTTTTGCCATTCTTCCAATGGAATTACATCTGTATGTAAAGAAGAAAGATTGTTTGGTTCTAACATAAGTTCGTAAATAAATGGGATGTTTTCTTTTTCAAATGATTTAAATTTATACATTTAAAATCCTCTTCCTGTAAAAAATATAGACACCTCCGAAAATACGGAGATGCCTTAATTTACAAAAAGATAAAAATTATATCAATCGCAAACGGACAAAACGGCTCTCCTGTTTCGGAAATTAAGATTCATTGTCATTTTGTCCACCTGCCTTTCGTTATTTTCCATATTGTAACAGTTGATTTTAAAGTTGTCAATAATTATGTTAATTTAGTTCTTTCAAGGCTCATTATAATAAAAAATGGTAGGGAGACTCCCTACCGAATAGTTGGACCTGGAACAGATTGTTCAGCCCAAACAATATATATTGCGTGTATATTATAATCCACTATTAAAATATGGTCAAGATATTTTTTATCAACCTATTGACTTTGTGCTAAAAACAATTATAATAAACGCAGAACAAATGTTTGTCTGTTGAGGTGCGATTATGTTAGATGTTTATGAGAAATGTCCTGTATTTGAAGATGCAAGTTATACATTGAGAATGGTAACGCCTAACGATTGTTTAGATTTGTTAAAAGTTTATTCGGATGTGAAATCTGTTCCGTTATTTAATAGCGACAACTGTGGCGGAGATGATTTTTATTACACAACAGAAACCAGGATGATGGAAGCAATAAAGTATTGGCTTTGGGAATACAGCAGACAAGGTTTTGTCCGTTGGTCTATTATTGATAACCCAAAGAAAGAAGTTATAGGAACGATAGAGTTATTTCATCGTGGTGCTAATGATTATTTTACAAATTGCGGTTTGCTGCGACTCGATTTGAGAAGTGATTATGAGCTTTCTGCAGAAATAATAAAAATATTAACGCTTATAATAGCACCAACTTTTGAGCTGTTTGATTGTGATAAAATTGCAACAAAAGCCAATACTGAAGCAGTTGAGAGAATAAGAGCATTAAATGATTTAGGATTCAATTTGTCAGATGAGAAACTCATAGGTCATGATGGCACAGAATATATAAATTATTTTGTTTTACATAAGGGTTCAACAAAGTAGTAGATTTAGTATTTTTAAGAAAAACTCCGACACAGGCAATGTTTTGCGAATGTTTACTCAAATTTGATTTTGAAAATTCGTCAGAATTATTGTGTAATTTTTCTGGCGAATATTTATATATTAATCATTTTATGCCACTTGCGAATACTATACTTGACAATTCTTTTTGTACGCGCTATACTGATACAAACTGATACCAACAAATATCGGGAGGTAGCTATGGATATTAAAGTATTCACAAAAATACTTAAGGACAAATCATTTGCAGATTATAAAAAAATGAAATATAAATATGGTGAGGATTTTAATGCCTTTTTGCAGACTATAGAAGAGCTGTATTATAAGCCTTTACCACTTTTTGATTTTGACGGTAACCACATTGTTTTTATAGAAAATCATGCAGCGGTTAATCAAAGTGCCGTAAAGTTATTGTTGCAATCTCAAGATCAGCATTATGGCATCAAGGCAGCAGAGGATGAGATTGTGGCAACTTCTGCTATTGAAAGTATTGATTTCAGTCGTGACAGCGTACGTAAAATCCTAAAAGGTATGGCGCCGAAGGATGAGCAAGAAAACAGAATTTTAGGTATTAAGCACGGGCTTGAATTCATTGCAGATACTGACAATAAAATCACTGAAGAAAATCTTTACAAACTCTATATGATGACAGTTGGTGATTTCCTGTCTGATGATGACAAATTGCTTGAAGGAAAGCTGTATCGTCATGATACTGTATACGTTGTCAGCGACCATGTTGAACATTCGGGACTTGACTATAAAAAGGTTCCTGAGTTCATGAAATCACTTATAGCCTTTGCTAATGCAGAAGATGATATTAATGATTTGATCAAAGCTGCTATTATTCATTTTTATATCGCTTTCGTTCATCCGTATTTTGACGGCAACGGAAGAATTGCTCGACTTGTGCATTTATGGTTTTTGATTCAGAAAGGCTATCAGTCTGCATTATTTATTCCATTTTCAAGTAAAATCGAAAATAGCCGAAAAGCATATTATGGTGCATATACAGCAATTGAAGAAAACAAAAAAATTAGCGGTAAAATTGATGTGACTCCATTCATTCTTTATTTCATAAACAATGTTTACAATAAAATGAATGAGGGTTCTACTGCTGTTGAAACCTTAACTATTTATGATGATGCAGTTAAATATGGTAAAATAACAGAAAAAGAAACAAAACTTTGGAAGTTTGTACTTTCTTACTATGGCACAACCGAATTCTCTACTAAGCAACTTGAAAAGGATTTTGGCGATGCTGCTTATGCGACTATTCGTGGTTTTGTATTAAAGTTTGAAGAATTAGGACTTCTTTCTTCTGTTAAATATGGTCCGAGGGTTAAGTATAAGGTTGTTAAATAAGGAAATGTAAGGTTATGAAGTATTATCATGTTTCAAGTTTGGTGCAATCCGGTCAAATATTGAGAAAAAACACGAAGCAAAATTATTGTTATTGTGAGTTTATATCAAACTGTGATGTTTCTTCGTATGAAAAATTTTTAATTATTCGCCAACAGTTGTCTTCCTTAAATATTTTTAATATCACAGGAAGGACTGCTAACAAATGGTCTTGCGAGGCTGTTTTTGAAAATATACGCTCAAATTGTTATCCGAACAAACCAAGCAGAGTATGGAGTGTTTATTTAAGCAAAACGTTCGAAGAGGCATTGAAATTTTACACACATGAAAGAAGGTCACATGATACACAAGAAAGAGTTTCGCATATTTTTGAAGTAGATATATCTGATAACGAGAAAGTTTCAGTTTTTGATATGACATTATTTGAAGAAGCGGAACAATCTTTATATGTTGAAGAGATTGCCCCAAGCACATATGATCAAATTTGTGAAAAAGCTCATATGTATTGGAATAATATAAAAACACCAAAAAACAAATTAGAATATTTAGTTGATTGCGAAATTACAATTGGAAAGCAACTTATTTAAGGGATGGTGACTACAATGACAGGTGTAATTTATGCGAGATATTCAAGTGATAATCAGCGTGAAGAGTCTATTGAAGGTCAGTTGAGAGAGTGCAAGGTTTTTGCCGAGAAAAACGGAATTGATGTTGTTGGTACATACATTGACCGAGCATTATCTGCTAAAACGGACAACCGTCCTGACTTTCAGAAAATGATTAAAGACAGTGCTAAGAAGCAATTCGACTGTGTTATTGTCTGGAAGCTTGACCGATTTGCTCGTAACCGTTACGACTCTGCTCATTATAAAGCTATTCTTCGCAAAAATGGTGTTCGTGTGTTATCTGCAACTGAAGCAATTTCACAAGGTGCAGAAGGTATCATTCTTGAATCGGTTCTTGAAGGTATGGCTGAATACTATTCAGCAGAGCTTGCGGAAAAGGTTATCCGAGGTCAGACCGAAAACGCTTTGAGCTGCCGTTTTAATGGTGGTACACTTCCAATCGGTTATAAAATAAATAAAGACCGAAAATTTGAAATTGATAGCGAAACTGCACCCTATGTTTTATCGGCTTTTAAGATGTATGAAGATGGTATGACAATGCAGGAAATTGCAGATGAATTAAATGTCAAAGGTATCCGTAATACTCGTGGTACAAAATTAAATATCAATACTGTTTCCAACTTGTTGTCAAACAGAAGATATATGGGCGAGTATTATTATCGTGATATTGTTATTCCTGATGGTATACCTGCTATTGTTCCGAAAGATTTGTTTCTTCGTGTTCAAGAAAGGATTGCTAAAAATAAAAATTCACCTGCACGATACAGAGCAGATGAACAATATATTTTATCGACCAAGTTATACTGTGGTAAGTGTATGACTTTTATGGTTGGTGAAAGCGGTACTGCAAGGAACAAAAATACATATCGTTATTACAAGTGCTTATCTGCAAAACGCAAGCGTGGTTGCGATAAGAAAGCAGTTAAAAAAGACTGGATTGAAAATCTTGTTATCAACCAAATAATCCGTGTTATATGGGATGATAATCTGATTGAAGATATAACCGATATGGTTATGGACTTGCAGAAAAATGAAAACAATGTTCTTCCTCTTCTCAAAAAGAGACAAACCGAAATCAACAAAGGTATTTCAAATATTCTTTCTGCAATCGAACAGGGCATATTCACACCATCCACAAAGGAACGCCTTGAAGATTTAGAGAAACAAAAACGAGAAATTGAAATACAAATTGCAGAAGAAAGCATTGCAAGACCTATGCTTGACAGAGACCAAATTAAATTTTGGTTCCACCGTTTCAGAAAAATGGATGCATCAAAGCCTGAAAACCGAAGAAGATTGGTTGACAGCTTTGTAAATTCAGTAATTTTATATGATGACAGAATTGAGTTTTATTTCAACTTCAAAAAAGGTGCAAAAAGCCTTTCTTTAGAAGATTTAGAAAAAGGTTCGGATGCGCTTGATTCACTCCCACCAAAAATCCTGAATGCGAAAGCGTTCAGGATTTTTACTTTTTCACTCTTAACTATTCACTCTTCACTAAAATCGCATTCAGGATTTTTGGAAAGTAAGATGTAATAGTGAATAGTGAAGAAGTAAAAGTATTTGCAAGGCGTTGCCTTGCTTTTTTATTTTGTTGAAGTATAATAAAAGTGAAAGGTGGAGTTGCTATGACTGAAAGCCCTTTAATGATAAAATCCAAAGAATTTGCACTCACTGTTATAAAGGCATGTAAAGAGTTAAGAAATGCAAAATGTGAGAATGCTTTGATAAATCAATTTTTGCGTTCAGGCACATCGATAGGTGCAAACATCAGAGAAGCGTTTTATGCTCATGGAAAGGCAGATTTCATCGCAAAGCTTCAAATTGCACTTAAAGAATGTAGTGAAACCGAATATTGGATTGAACTACTTTTAGAAAGTGGATATTATAACGATAAAACCTTACTTGAAAATTGCATAGAGGTAAAAAGAATTCTTATTGCATCTATAAATACTGCAAAGGAGAATAACAAATGAGTTCCGCAAAACTGATGCATGAAGATAATTATTTAATAATTAACAACTTCATATATCATCAAGAAGACATTTATTATAACACTTTGTTCAATTTGGAAGTGCGCTCCGGCTCTTTTAGTGGTGTTGGGCCTTGCGAATACGACATAAAAGAATTTCGACAGTTTGTTCAAGAACTTTTGGAAATGTATGATTTCAAAAAGCAAATCGTAATATTGAATGAGATATGTTACGGCAGTACTGTAAAATTTGAAGCTGACAAAACCGGTCATATAACGGTTTCCGGAGAAATTTTTGGTGAAGCTATGGAACATAGTTTAAAATTTTCATTTGTTACTGACCAGTTTGTTTTAAAAATCTTTATTTCAGGCTTGCAAAATATGATTAATGGTTTTTCGTATCTGTAGTAATAGGATAACTGTAAAGATTATTTACGATACTTAACTGAAACAAGAAACGGAAATCCAAAGGCTTCGCACTTCCAAAACCGCACCCAATTCTCAAGTAGAACAGCCCCATTATGCTATTGTGTTGCGCTTGGATTTATGTTGTAATGCTTTTGAAAGAGGTGCTACTATGCGAAAATTTATATTAGGAACGGATTGGTGGGACGATTGTGACGATGCGGTGGCAATTCGTTTGTTAACGCGTGCACACAAAGCAAAGGAAATTAACCTGCTTGGCATAATTATAAATGCGTGTATGGAGCACAGCGTTACCTCGCTTGAAGGTTTTCTTAACTCGGATGAGGTTTATGACATTCCGATCGCAATAGACCTTGATGCTACTGATTTTGGTGGAAATCCGTCTTATCAGAAACGTCTTTCGTTGTTTGCGAAAAAATATTACAGCAATGCCGATGCAGAAGATGCCGTAAAGCTTTACAGAAAAATTCTTGCAAACACGGATTCCCAAATTGAGTTGATTGAAATAGGATATCCGCAGGTTTTAACTGCACTATTGCAAAGCAAACCCGACGATATAAGCGAACTTGACGGCGTTGATCTTTTAAAAAACAAAGTCTCAAAAATATGGATGATGGCAGGAAAATGGGATAAAAAACCAAATAAAGAAAACAACTTTGCCCGAAATGAACGCTCAAGAGTGGCTGCAAACATATTTTGTGATATTTGCCCCGTTCCCATAACCTTTCTCGGATGGGAAGTGGGAGCAAGTGTCATTACCGGTGGTAATTTAGATAAAAACGATCCGCTTTATCTTGTACTTTGTGATCACGGATCTTCTAACGGTCGTTCCTCGTGGGACCCTATGCTGTGTCTGTTGGCGTTAATCGGCGATGAAGAAAAAGCGGGATACTCCGTTGTTTATGGAAAAGGCAGTGTTGATGCAACAACAGGTGAAAATTGTTTTGTTTCCAATTCGAACGGGTTACATTCCTATGTTGTAAAACAAAAAGAAGATTCATATTACGCCGATGCTATAAATGAATTGATATAAGCATCTAAAAAGACACCCTCGCGGGTGTCTTTTCTATCTCTTATTTAAATGTAAATGCATAAACATCTTCCCAATCGCCTTCCAGTGTTCTCTGAACATAAAGGTGGTTGTTTATTAATGCTATATTGTAGTGTACATTTTCAGCGATGCAGGTTGAAACACCATTCTGTAAAAGTATAATCTTGTTATCAACTCTGTAAAGCACAAAGCTGTCGCCATAAACAAACTCTGTTGTTGCAGTTGGTTTTGTTTCGCAAAGTGTTGAAATAGCGCCTTCTTTGAAGCTGTATTTTCCTACTTGACCGTCTGCATTGAGGTAAATATTGTTCTCATCTACACCAACAACCTCGTAGTAAATATATGCACCTTGCTTATCCTGACCGAAGTCTGTATCTAACCAGGTAAGCTTTAATGTTTTAATGTCAACCTGAGCCAATCTGTACTCTCTGTCAAACTGCTCTGCTGTGCCCATTGTATAAATCTTGTTGTTGTATACAACAAATGATGAGCAATGCACGCCTGTGCCTTTACAATCGGAGCCGTCTTTATTGAGAATTTTAAGCTCACTTGCGCCATCCTGTGTATATCCGCACACAATAAGCTTTCCGCCGGCAATTGCAAAAACAGGTCTGTAGTAATCTTTAATTAATTCCTCTACCTTGTTTGTACCGATTTTGACACGGGAAACCTTTCCGCCTAAATAAGAGCTGAAATACACATAGTCGCCATCAACAAAAAGAGAATTAACATTCTCGTTTGATACAACAATCTCTTTTTCTCCGGTTGCAAAGCTCTCTCTTACAATATCGTGTATAGAATATTCATCAGGAGAATTTGCATTCTTAACTTCCTTAACTACTGTGTAATAAATATATTCATCATCGTAGTTAATGCTTGCGTCTGAAGATTTATTTGCATTAAAGATCTTCTGAGCCTCAGCAGGGAGCATATGCTCCTTTATCTCGTTATCTTTGTTGGTTGCTTTTTTAGTTGCTTCAACCGCTGTAGTTTCTGCGATTGTTGTTTCAACCGCTGTAGCATCTACAGGCTTTTGGTTGCCCTTGCCGCCTAAAAGGATTGCGCCGCCGGCAGCAACAGCAATAGCCGCAACAACTGCAACTATACCTATAACTTTTTTATTCATATTTTTCTCCTTAGTTTTTCATCGCTGCAGGGAAGTTTTTCTCTTTAGCGCCAATAGTATAAGCAATTCTTATGGGGATTTCGTAGTTATTAAGAACTTCGCCATCTTCAATAAGCTTATTTGTGCCGTAAACTAAAACAGGAACATTTGCAGCAGAGTGTGAGCCACTTGTGAATGAATATGTATTGTCCTCATTTTCTGTGATTGCGCCTGTTTCGTGGTCAGCAGTAATAACAACGAGAGTTTCGCCATCCTTCTTTGCATAGTCAAGAACGTATTTGATTGTTTTGTCAAATTCAACAAGCGCTTCTGTCATTTTCTTATCTTCGTTACTGTGTGAGTGCTTGTCTATATGAGCACCTTCAACCATAAGGAAAAAGCCTTCCTTTGTGTCATCAAGCAAATCAATTGCTTTCTTTGTCATCTGTTCAAGGTTGGGTGTGTTTTTGTCTGACTGCTTAAGTGTCCACAAATCGTTTGTAAACTGTGCAAAGCTGCGGCTACCTTCCTCAAGAGCCATCATTTCCTTATATGTTGTAACATACTCAAAGCCGTTTGCCTCTGCGTCTTTTTCTGTTGCAACGCCATTTGCAGTACCCCAGATAAGGTCGATTTCAGAAGTAAGCTGGTCTTCGGTAATATCTTCTGCATCTCCACGATCCTTTGCGTGAGCTGAGAAGGTTGCAGGTGTAGCACCTGATGTTTCATCGGTTGTGATAACGCCTGTCATCATACCTCTTTCAATACAGAGCTCTGTAAGGTTTTTCGGATATGTTTCAAGAGCAAGACTATCTGAAAAATATACACCGATTGCACCATTGTATGTTCTTTCACCTGTTGCAAGTGCAGTACCGCCTGCGGCACTGTCTGTAACAGCATTTGTAAGTGAACGTGTCATAGACTCGCCCTGTATTTCAAATGTATCCATTGTGAGCTTAACTTTTCTTTCTTTTTTTGTTTTTTCAAGATGGTTAAAGCCCATACCATCACCAATAAGGTAAATAACATTTTTAACCTTACCATTGTAGTAATCTTTTGCCTTTGTAGTTGTTGCAGGAACAAAAGCACCAAATGTAGAGCCAAAAGTAAGAATTAATGTCATTGCAATTGAGCTTAATTCTAAAAATAATTTTCCGAATAATGATACCATTCAGAATCACTCCTTTTGAATTTATATACCTATATTATTACAGAGGTTACTTAAAATCAAGGTTTTTTCGCTTTAGTTTTTGAAAATAATATATTTTTTGTCGATTTTATCTATATTGGTTGATATTTCTTCAAATAAAGTATATAAAAAAATATATGCTGTGCTACTGTATGGTTATAGATATTTTTAGGAGGTAAATAAAAATGAAAAAGTTTGCAACTCTCTCCCTTTCCCTTGTTATATACGGTTTTATACGGTCTGCGCTTTTTTTACATCCCCTTATTTTTTTACTTAATCGGAAAGGTTGTATACTGTTACTATTCAATCAGATAGAACAATAATGCGATATAAATCCTGACGGATTGGCGATATATCTTTCGATGTGATATACCTTCGGTGCGATATGTGTCTTGCGACACGAGAAATGGTGGTAAGAGAACTAAAATATTAACCAAAATCCGACTTGTTTATTTATTAAAATCTACAAAAATAATTTACCAGATGTTATTTTGTTTGCTTTTGGGTATTTGTGTGGTAAAATATAATCTGTATGATTGTGGTTAAACACAAAAGGAGGAAATTTATGAGCAAACAAGAACTCTTTTGCGAGAAAAACGGCAAGCTTCACGTTGGTCATACCATTCTTACAGGCTTTGCTTTTCTTGCATCTTCAATTGCATGGGCAATTTATGACCCATACATTACAAAAATACTTAACAGATTACTTACAGAATCCGTATGGATAACAAGCCTCAGCCAGAAGCTTAACGAGGCTTTCCCTGTTCTTGCGGAATTTGCAAAAACACAGGGTCAGGATGTTAATGCCGTTGGTGGCGGCATAACACTTGTTCCATTATTCATCGGTATTATTATGACATTCGATAACATTTTCGGTGTTATTTTCCAGCCTACTTTTGGTAAGCTTTCAGACCGTTGCCGTTCAAAGCTGGGTAAACGCCGTCCGTTTATTGTTTTCGGTGCCCCTGTTTCTGCAATTTTATTTGCAATTATTCCATGGGTTGCATTAACAAACTCACTCCCTGCAACAATGATATTTATCATTCTTTTCGTTTTCTCAATGTCATTGTGGCGCGCTCCTGCAGTTGCTCTTATGCCTGCACTTACACCACCTGCTCTGCGTAGTGAGGGTAATGCTATCATCAACCTTATGGGCGGTGTAGGCTCTGTTGTAGGTATGGTTGCGGGCTCTCTTGTAAGTGCACTCTACCTTCTCTTTACAGGTGTCAGATCTTCTGCAGAAAACGAGCAGACAACAATCTTCCCATATGTTTTCCTTGTGGGCGCAATTGTTATGGTTATCGGTATGCTTGTTATTCTTACAAAGGTTAAAGAGCCTTCAAGCAAAATTGCAGAAGGCGTTGCAAGAATGGAAGCAGAAAATGCAAAAGCTCAGGCAGAAGCAGAAAAAGCAGCTAAGAAGGCTGAAAAGGAAGCAAGAAAAGCTCAGAAGCTTTCAAAGAGCGAAAGAAAGAGCCTTATCTGTATGCTCGGTGGTCTTTTCTTCCTCTTCTGCGGTACAAATGCAATTACAACATTCTTTGCACTCTTTGCTTCCGAAGTGCTCGGTAAATCTACAAGTGAAGCAACAATCATGACCACTCTCTTTGCAGTTTGCTCTGCAGCAGCAGCTATCCCTGCAGGTAAAATGGGTAAAAAGCTTGGCAGAAAGAAAACAATCCTTATTGGTCTTGTTATCTTTATGGCAGTTTTCCTTATGTACGTGCTTACAGGTAGTATGGCTCTTATCTGGGTTGCTCTTATCTTCGGTGGCTTTGCAAATATGCTTATTACTGTTAATACTCTTCCACTTGTTCTTGACATCGGCGGTATTGATAAGGTTGGTACATTTACCGGCTACTACTACACAGCAACCTTCTCTGCACAGATTGCATCACCAATTATTTATGGTATAGTTCGTATGCTTTCAGGCACATATCTTTCACTTTTCGTATACAGCCCGATTATGTTTATTCTCAGCATACTGTTTATTCTCTTTGTTAAACACGGTGAAGCTGTTCCCGACGAAATTGTAAAAAAGGTTGCAGAAGAAAATGATTAATAAAAAGCACTTGCTCCGGCAAGTGCTTTTTTTATATTGTCAATCATATGATTTTATATTATAATATTTTCAGGTGGTTTAATGAGTGAGCAAATATCTTATTTACTGATATACTTTTTAATAATTTCTCTTGTTACGGCTGCTGTGACATTATACGATAAAAAAGCCGCTGTAAAGTACCCAAAGCACAGAGTAAGTGAAGCTATGCTCTTTTTACTTGCCCTCGTAGGTGGTGCACTTGCAGAATTTTTGGTAATGAAGAAAATTCGACATAAAACTAAGCACAAAAGCTTTATGATAGGCTTACCTGTTATAATCTTTTTGCAGATTGCATTAATTATTTGTTATACTGTTCTTTAATTTTACGGAGGTGATAGTGTGGTTAACCTTGATAGCCGTGTGCAATACCTTAAGGGTGTTGGTGAGGCTCGTGCAAAGGTCCTTGCAAAACAGAATATTTACAGTGTTTGTGACCTTTTAAGGAATTACCCGCGCACCTACGAGGATTGGAATTTTGTAACACCTATAAGAGATGTGCAGATAAACGAAAATGTTTGCCTTAAGGCTATTGTGGCAGAAAGGCCGACTGTGGTGAAAGTAAATGGTGGCAGAATCCTTGTAAAAACTGCCATTGCCGACGGCACCGACTATATGCACATTGTTTTCTTTAACAACAAATATGTTAAAGACCAGTTAAAAGAGGATGAAGAATATCTATTTTTCGGTAAGGTAACATTAGATAAATACGGCGCTAAAACTATGCTTTCTCCCCGATTTGAAAAGGCAGGGGAAAAGCAACGAATCAGACCGATTTACAAGGCAACCTCTGCCTTACCATCTAAAACAACAGAGCGCCTTGTCGAAACAGCACTTAAGGAAATTCATGGGAACATTCCCGAAATTATTCCCGAATATTTAGTAAAAAAATATCGTCTTATGGGCTTTGAGGATGCATTACGGGCAATCCATTTTCCTGAGAGTGAAAAAGAATTATCTCTCGCAAAGCGTAGGCTTATTTTTGAAGAATTATTGCTTTTGCAAATGGGACTTTTATGGGAGAAATCTTCTTCAACAGGCCGTATTGCACCAAAAATGCTTGTAGATTTCAGCAACGATTTTTTTTCCTCACTTCCGTTTGAGCCAACAAATGCTCAAAAAAGAGCTGTTGGTGAAGCAATTGAGGATATGAAAAAAAGCCGACCAATGAATCGACTTTTACAGGGTGATGTTGGCTCGGGTAAAACTGCCGTTGCCGCCGCTATTATGTATAATGCGGTAAAAAACGGCTATCAGGCAGCCCTTATGGCACCAACTGAGGTCCTTGCAAATCAGCATTACAAAACACTTAAAGTTTTTTTTGGTGACGAAATTGAAATTGAGCTCCTTACAGGCTCAGTTACCGCAAAAAATAAAAGGGAAATCCGCGAAAAGCTGAAATACGGCACCTGTCATATTGTTGTGGGCACCCACGCAATTATTCAGAATGATGTGGAATTTTTCAAGCTTGGTCTTGTTATTACAGATGAACAGCATCGTTTTGGTGTAAGTCAGAGGGCATCTCTTTCAGACAAGGGGAATAATCCCCATACCCTTGTTATGTCTGCAACGCCCATACCACGCACTCTTGCAATGATGATTTACGGTGACCTTGATATTTCCGTGCTTGACGAATTACCAAAGGGCAGACAGCCTGTAAAAACCTATTGCGTTCCTACAAGCTACCACGAAAGAATATATAATTTTTTAAAGAAAAACATTGCACAAGGCAGACAGGGTTACATTGTTTGCCCCCTTGTTGAGGAATCAGACAGTGACCTTGTGCCTGCTACAGAATACTATGATTACCTGAAATCTACCCATTTTGCAGATTGCACCTTAGGACTTCTTCACGGACAAATGAAGCCTAAGGATAAGGATGCTGTTATGAAAAGATTTTACGACGGCGAAATAGATTTACTTATTTCTACCGTTGTTATTGAGGTTGGCGTTGATGTGCCCAATGCTACCGTTATGGCTATCGAAAATGCGGAGCGCTTCGGTCTTTCACAGCTCCACCAGTTAAGAGGACGAATAGGCAGAGGAACAGAGGAAAGCACCTGTATTCTTCTTTCCGATGCACAGAATGAGGATGCCACGGAGCGCTTTGAGATTATGTGTAAAACTACCGACGGCTTCGAAATTGCAAAGAAAGACCTTGAAATGCGCGGACCCGGTGACTTTTTCGGCTCCCGTCAGCACGGTCTGCCGGATATGAGAGTTGCAAACCTTATGACAGATACCCGTATTCTGTACGAGGCACAAAATTCTGCTAAAGAGATTATTAATTGCAAAGTAGAAATTTCTGACGATGAGCGAAAAAATCTCGAAAACGAGGTTGATAAGCTGTTCGCAAGAGTGAGCTTTAATTGAGGTGAGAAAGCCTTGAAGGAAATGCAAAATACAAAATTCAAAATTGAAAATTTCGGAACGCTACGCGTTGATTATAAAGCTGCCAGTTACCAGATGCCAGATGCCAGAGCTTCGCATACATCTAATTTACTGATTAACTAAAGTTATGCGAAAGCTTATCCCTTTTTCGAAAAAGGGGGGACCATTTCACAATGGTACTGTTGTTTTAGTTTAAATATATTACGGGTGATATATTAAATTTCACATTCAGGCTCGGGCGAAATGGTGGGATATTCTCGGCACCGAAGGTGCCGTTTTGCCGTAAGGCAAAAAGTTGTAACAAATTTATTGTTGTATAT
>JAZSCV010000031.1:0-8369 GCA_045530855.1 Acutalibacteraceae bacterium | reverse complement strand
TTTGTTCGTAGTATAAAACATAAATTTTTTCAACAATTTGTTGTTTCTTGTGTTTTTAAAGGGGTCTACAGTCTTTTAATCCTGCAGTTTCCCTTGTTATATACGGTTTTATACGGTCTGCGCTTTTTTTACATCCCCTTTGTGTTTAAAATTATTTTGTAGTTGCTTTAACTGCTGCCTTAACAAAATCTGTTACATAGATTGTACAACCGGCTGTCTGCACATCCTGCACACCCTTGCCGTCTTCAGCAATGAGAGCGCCGATTTCTGTTGCGTTCTTGCCAACAAGTAACCTGCTGAATGCATCGGCCTGTGCATACCATTCAAGCTTCGCACCGCCGTAAGCTACCATATTGTAGCCATCGCCGAGTTGATGTTTTGTTGTTACCTCGCCCTGAGGTGCAACTGCAACACCTTTATCATCAAAACTAAATGAAAACTCTACTGCATCTGTTGACGCATCACTTACTTTATCATCCATCATAGCGGTTGCAACAACTGTTGTTGTAAGTTTAATGCTTCCATTCGCTTCTGCAGAATAATCCGTATTTTCTTGAGATGTTACAACACCTAATTCAAGACTTGAGTCCGGCGATGCCTTTGTGCTCTGTGCATTATTAACTGCAACCTCAACAGACTTTATGAAATCACCTACATAAATAGTACAACCGGCTTCAATTACTTCATCTGAAGTTGCACCGTCTTCTGCGATAAACGCTTTAACTTCATCAATAGTTTTACCTATACAAATTTTCTCAAATGCATCTGCTTGTTCAAACCATTCTAATTTTGCCCCACCATATGCTACCATATTGTAGTTTTTACCTTTTTCATATTTTGTTAGATGCTCTGCAGGTTCTACCGCAACACCATTGTATTTAAAAAGCGCATTACTATCTGCGCAATCCAGATTGCAGTTAACAATGACACCATCTTCATCAATAATAACTGCTGCAATATTCACTATTGCCTGCACCGAACCATCTTCATCTATAGTGGCATTTTTCACACTTCCGTACGAGGCATTTACACCTAATCCAAAACTGTATGTTTTTTTTGTATCATCTAAGACAACAAGCAAAACCACGCTCACTGCCATAACAAATGCAAGAATTGTACTGATATATTTTTTCATAACGCTTCTCCTTAAGAATGATCATTATCCATAATTATGTCAAAAATATTATTATTTGTCAATATTGTGCTATTTAGACCTCTATATTACTAAGTTTTTTCATAACAACCGAACCTACAAGACCGATAAACACCCCTGCAAGTGTTCCTGTAATCGTAAGAATTATCATATAATAGCCTATCAACGTGGAGTTAAGTAGCACTATGGCGACTAAAATCTGCCCTAAATTGTGAGCAACACCACCAATAATACTTACACCTACAGTTGAAAAAAAGTCGAGCTTTTTAAACAATACCATAAGAAGTATACTCAGCAATGCTCCTGCTATACTGTATGCAAGGGTCATAACATTACCAAACAATAAAGCAACAATAAACACTCTTATAAGAGAAACTGCAATTGCTTCCTTAAAGCCTGTTTTATACAATATTAATATTATTACTATATTGGGAAGCCCCACTTTTATACCGGGTACTGCCGCATATATAGGTGGCAAAATTGCTTCAAGATAAGAAAGCACAAGAGCTACACCTGTTAAGATGCCCAAAAAAGCTGTTTTTTTCGTTTTGTTATTCATAAGCACCTCACACAACAATATCCGGCTCTTGAGCATCACCTATGGAAACAACCTCTATCACAACCTTGTGAGGCAGACAAACTATGCTTTCGTTTACCTTACTTATTCCTCTGTGCCCTACGCATATTTTATCGGGGCAATTTGCCTCTGATACATATACAGCGCCGTCGTTTATAATAAGTCTGTTTTCCCATTCATTATTTTCTCCGCTGTAGATAACAGTATCAATATTTTCGGCTAAAGAGTAGGTGTATTTTTCAACACCATCTATTTTGACGGAAACGTAGTCCCCTTCTACCTTCATAAAATTAAACAACAAAAGTCCTGCCGTTGCTAACAGAACTATAACAACGGCAAGGACTATATCATTTTTCACTTTTCTTTTTACGGAAAGCTTTTTATCCATTATTTTTCAAGAGCAATAAAATCTACTGAATACAAGCACTTTGTAGGGCAATTATCCACACAAATACCACAGCCTGTACACTTATCGTAATCTACCTTTGCAAGATTATCTACAACTGTAATAGCCTTTTCAGGACAGTTAAGCTCACATTTTTTACAGCCGATGCAAGCATTTTTACAATTTTTACGAGCAACGGCACCCTTTTCCTTGTTATTGCAAAGCACAACTGTTTTTGCATACTGAGGTAAAACCTCAATAACATTTTTAGGGCATTTTCTTGCACAAAGGCCACAGCCTGTGCAAAGTCTTGTATCAATGTGTGCTATTCCGTCAAAAATGCATATTGCATTGTTAGGGCAAACTTCGGCACAGTCGCCACAGCCTATACAGCCAAACTTACAAGCAGCCGGACCGCCAAAAAGCATACCCGAAGCATCGCAGGTATTTATGCCGTCATAAACGAACTGGTTGCAGGTAGCGTTGCAATTACCGTTACATTTTACAACTGCCTCTGCCTCAACAACATCTTCTGCAGCAACACCCATAATATTAGCAATTTCTGCTGCAACTGCATCTGCACCGGGGATACAGAGATTAGTTTTTGCACCCTCTGCCACCGCCTTTGCATACTCGTCGCAACCTGCATAACCACAAGCACCACAGTTAGCACCGGGAAGGCATTCACGTACTTTTGTTATTGTTTCGTCCATAGGTACCGCAAAGAAACGTGATGCAAGCGCCAAAAGGATACCTGCAACAAGACCTACGCCTGCTACAACAAGGAGAGCTGTTAAAATATTACCTATCATTTTACAACCTCCTTTAACTAAACAAGTTATCTACTATGCCTTCAAAGCCGAAGAAAGCAAGTGAAACGAATGATGCAGCAACAAGTGTTACGGGAAGTCCTTTAAAATGCTCAGGGATATCGCTCTCTTCAATTCTTGAACGAACGCCTGAGAAGATAACCATTGCAAGAAGGAAACCAACACCAACACCCAATGAGCTTACCATTGACTGAACGAAATCGTATCCGTCTGTCATATTGTTAATTGTAACGCCTAAAACTGCACAGTTTGTTGTAATAAGAGGAAGATACACACCAAGGCTCTTGTGAAGAGATGGTATAAATTTCTTAAGCACAATTTCAATAAACTGTACAAGTGCAGCAATAACAAGAATAAACACTATAGTCTGCATATAACTGAGGCCGATTTTATCAAGCACAAAAATCTGTATAGGCCATGTAACTGCAGTTGCCATAAGCATAACGAATATAACAGATATACCCATACCTACAGCCTGATTAAGCTTTTTGGAAACGCCAAGGAAAGGACAAATACCCAAAAATTGACGAAGAACATAGTTATTAACCAGGATTGAGGACATTATTATAATGACTAATTCTTTAAAATAATCCATATTATTCGCCCTCCTTTACTGGTGTTGCGCAACCGCCACTACAATGACCGGCAGACGGACAGCCCTCACAACCGAAGCTTTTTTTCTTAATCGCTTTGCCCTTTGTAAGCACATTAACAAGTGCAATCAAAAGGCCGTAAACCATCAAGCCACCGGGTGCTTTAATAAAAATATCTATTGTGTGGTCACTAAAGAACGGAACAGGGATGCCTGCAAAGGTACCTGCGCCTAAAACCTCACGGACTGTAGACATCATAAGCATCGCAAGAGTAAAACCAAGACCCATACCGATACCATCAAGAACAGATTTACCTACGCTGTTTTTACCTGCAAACATTTCTGCTCTGCCAAGAATGATACAGTTAACTGTAATAAGCGCAAGGTAAACACCAAGGCTTTTGTAAAGCTCCGGTAAATATGCGTGAATAATCATTTCAACAACAGTAACAAAGCCTGCAATAATAACAATATAGCAAGGAATACGCACTGTGTCGGGAATAAATTTACGAAGAAGGGAAACAACGGCATTAGAACATATTAAAACCGCCATTGCCGCAAGGCCCATACCTACTGCGCTTGTAACGGAATTTGTCATAGCAAGTGTTGGACAAGTGCCTAAAACAAGAACAAAAACCGGGTTTTCCTTGAGAAGGCCTTTAAATAAAATAGACAAATGATTTTCTTTTTTCATTAATTAAGCCTCCCCTTTTAAAATTTCTACAGTTTTCAAAGCATCGCTGATTGCATTCTTATATCCTGTGGTAGTGAGAGTTGCTCCTGCAATGATATCAACAGAATCGATATCCTTTGCAGTTTTTCCGACCATATTTTCACCATATGTTTTTTCATAACCTAAAGTCTCACCACTTGAAAGACAAACAGCACCGGTAACAGCACCGACCTCATCAATACCACACATTATAACCATATTAGGTCCGTAGCCGGATGTTAAAAGCTGAACAACATAGCCACCCTTTGTTTCCCTATGAACCTTTGTTACTGTTGCAGGTAAATCGTAAGAAGAAATATCTATTTCCTCAAAGCCCTCACCATCGGGCATCACAACAAGCAAAGCCTCGTTTGCCGCTGCATTTTCATTTTCCTTAATAATAGGCGCTGTAACACTATTTGTAATTGCAAGAATAATTGCCATTACTCCGCAAATAATTGTTAATGCACCTACACTTTTAATATATTTTTTCATTTCTTACCGCCTCCAAACAACTTACGAGCAGTTAATGAATCAATAAACGGATTCAGAATGTTCATAATTAATATAGCGAAAGAAACGCCTTCGGGATATACTCCCCATTTACGGATTACAACTGTCAGGAAGCCTGCACCAATACCAAAAACTATTCTGCCCAATGGAGTTGCAGGCGACGTCACATAGTCTGTTGCCATAAATATAGCACCGAGGAAAAGTCCACCAGAAAGGATATATGCAAGTGCCATTTCTATATTACCGCCTTCAATGGCTAAAGTAAACAGGAAAGCTGTACCAATAAAAGCAACAGGAATGTGCCATGTAATAACCTTTTTTATTAAAAGATATAAACCACCGATTAGTAATGCAAGTGTGCAGGTTTCACCTAATGCACCGCCAATATTACCAAGGAATAAATCCATAAGCTCAGGCTGTTGACCTTCCGCCAGCTGTGCCAAAGGTGTTGCAGAGGACGCTGTATCTACAACAGCCTTAGGGAATGCGGCCTTTGTTAAAGAGCTGAACGCTACAAGCATAAATACTCTTGCGGTTGCGGCAGGGTTAACAACATTTTTACCTACGCCACCAAAAACACACTTAACGATAATGATTGCAAAAACTGAACCTACTACAGCCTGCCAGAGAGGTGCATTGGCAGGAATATTAAGTGCAAGTATAAGACCTGTAACAACTGCACTCAAGTCCCCGATAGATTGAGGCTTCTTTACGATTTTATTGAACAATGCCTCAGACAAAACACTAACAACCACACATACATAAACTAACGCAAGCGATCTGACACCAAATATAATTGTACCTGCTATTGTTGCAGGAAGAAGCGCTATGATAACATCAAGCATTATTTTCTGTGTGGATCGACCGCTGTGTATATGCGGTGAGGCGGAAACATGAAGTTTATTTTCCATAACTATTTTGCCTCCTTTTCTTTCATTGCCTCTTCTCGAAGAAGAGCTTTTGCCAATTTATTTGTTTGTGTTATAGGTCTGTTTGCTGGGCAATTAAAGGAACAGCATCCGCATTCCATACAAATTTCTGCACCTGCTTTTTTTATGTTTTCGATATTTTTCTCCTTGTATGCTCTTTCAATCATAGGTGGATTAATACCGAACGGACATGTGTTAATACATGTACCGCAACGTATACAGTTTGTTGCCTTAGGAAGTCTTGCTTCTTTTTCTGTTAAAGCAAGAATTGCATTTGTCTGCTTTAATACGGGAACATCTGTATCAGGTACTGTAATACCCATCATAGGTCCGCCATACAAAATTTTTCTGGGCTCTGCAGTCAAGCCACCACAGAAATCAAAAACTGCTTTAAGTGGTGTACCAATCGGAACAACAACATTTTTAGGCTCTTTTACACAACCACCGTCAACAGTTACGCACTTTTCAACAAGCGGAATACCTGTTTTAATAAAGCTGCCGATAGCGGCAAGAGTTGTACAGTTAATTACAACACAGCCAACATCAATAGGAAGCTGACCATTGCCTATCACCTTACCTGTGGTGTGGTAAACAAGCACCTTTTCACCGCCCTGCGGATAAACAACAGGAAGAGCTTTAACAGATACCTTATCCATTGAGCCAACTGTTTTTTGCATTTCTGCAACAGCAGACTTTTTATTCTTTTCAATACCAAAAACAACTGAACCGACATCAAAGTATTTAAGAATAACTTCCAAGCCTGTTTTTATATCGCTACTGCGTTCAAGCATTGTGCGTGTGTCACTTGTGATATAAGGCTCACACTCTGCACCGTTAATAACAAGGTGCTCTATAGGCTTGTCTACCTTGAATTTTACATATGTGGGGAACCCTGCACCACCAAGACCAACAATACCGCTTTTCTTAACAGCTTCAATTAAATCATCCTTACTATTAATTACAGGTGGTGCTATGCTTTCATCAAGAGCCATTTCACCATCGGATTCAATTGTAATTGCAGGTGCAAAGCTACCATTTGAAAGAAGCATATCCTGTACCTTTGTAACCTTACCTGAAATACTTGCATATACGGGTGATGAAACAAAGCCATCCTGCTCTGCAATAAGTGTACCTACCTTAACAAGGTCGCCTACCTTAACAACAGGTGTTGCCGGCTTACCTATATGCATTGATGTGGGGATATTAACAACATCTGCTGTCATTTTTACAGAAGCCTTTTCAACAGTATTTTTTCTGTGTGGAACTTTTATGCCGTGAAGCGAAAAAGCCATATCTGAAACCTACCTTTCTGATAGATGAATTTTCAACAAATTTATAAGATTATTGTTAACATATTTGTATAATATTATAAATCAATTAATTATATAACAGTAAGCAATACAAGTCAATTAATGTTATTTTTTTCACAATTTAAAATTGTTCCTAAAATAGAAAAAACTGCCGTCTGAATTTGAATCAAACGACAGTTTTATT
The DNA here is from genome assembly GCA_045530855.1 of Acutalibacteraceae bacterium. GTDB lineage: Bacteria > Bacillota > Clostridia > Oscillospirales > Acutalibacteraceae > DTU089. The sequence goes on along the minus strand of JAZSCV010000031.1, from coordinate 1,184 downwards.
ATTAATTTTTATTCTTCAAAGTTACCTGCTTTAACTGCTTCGAAATCTTCTTCGATTTCCTTTGAAGGAGCTTTTGTAAGAAGCGAAACAACTACAATAACGATTGATGAGAAGATAAATGCAGGAAGAAGCTCGTAAATTGCAAATGCACCGCCTATCTTACTGATAACAAGCTTCCAAAGGAATACCATACCTGCACCGCTTACCATACCAGCAACAGCACCGGCTCTGTTTGTTCTCTTCCAGAATAATGAGAAGAGCATAAGTGGTCCGAATGTTGCACCGAAACCTGCCCACGCAAATGAAACGATTGAGAAAATAACACTATTTTCATCAAGAGCAATTACAATAGCTATAATTGCAATAACAAGAAGAGTAATTCTTGTCATTGTCATAACCTGTTTATCTGTAGCATTTTTCTTTGCAACGTCTTTGTATATATTCTTTGCAAAGGCAGATGCTGAAATAAGAAGATATGAGTCAGAAGAGCTGATTGTTGCAGCAAGAATACCTGCCATAACAAAGCCAGCAAGAATAGGTGGCATAAAGTTTGTGGAAAGAGTAACAAAAATGCTCTCTGCACTTGACTTTGTAAGAAGCTCTACAGGGAAAAGCTGTCTGCCAACAATACCAATGAATACTGCAACAGCGAGAGAAATCACAACCCAGATTGAAGCAATTCTTCTTGAAAGTTTAAGCTCACTCTCTTTACGGATAGCCATAAAGCGGAGAAGAACCTGTGGCATACCGAAGTAACCAAGACCCCAAGCCATCATAGATGCAATTGTAAGTCCGCCGTAAGGTAACTTTTCACCGAAAACAGGTGCGCCATTTGTTACAAGCTGAGCTCCTGCCTCGTCTACAACAGGATTTGCAAGACCGAAGAATTCGAAGAATCCGGGAATCGCCTGAGCATTTTCAATAACTGCAGAAATGCCGCCGGCTTTAATTGTACTTACTATAACTATAACTGTAAGCGCAACAAACATAACAATACCCTGCATAAAATCTGATGCACTTTCAGCAAGGAAACCACCAAGAAGTGTGTAAAGAAGAACGAAAACAGCACCAAGGATCATCATAGGAATGTAATCCATACCGAAAAGTGTTGAGAAAAGCTTACCACATGTTACGAAACAGCTTGATGCATAAACTGTGAAGAAAACAAGAATGAATACAGCTGC
>JAZSCV010000018.1:0-6952 GCA_045530855.1 Acutalibacteraceae bacterium | reverse complement strand
TTTGTTCGTAGTATAAAACATAAATTTTTTCAACAATTTGTTGTTTCTTGTGTTTTTAAAGGGGTCTACAGTCTTTTAATCCTGCAGTTTCCCTTGTTATATACGGTTTTATACGGTCTGCGCTTTTTTTACATCCCCTTTTCTTTGACTATTGAGAAAATTTTATTGACTAACAGAACGGAGTTTGCTATGTCAACGGATATTATTTGTGCCGAAGAGATAGAAAAATATCTTAATGATGGCTTGAAAAATAAAATAACAATACAAGTTGAAGAATGCGTCACATCCACAAATAAAGTGCTGAAAAATAAAGCATTGTCAGGTGAGACAGAAGAAAATCACTTGCTTATTTCCCGCCATCAGACAGAGGGCAGAGGTCGACTTGGCAGAACATTTTTTTCTCCTGATGGCACAGGTGTTTATATGAGCTTGTTATTAAAGCCTGCTTGCTCACCTGAGGAAGCCACACTTGTTACATCGGCGGCGGCGGTTGCTGTTTGCGGAGCTGTTGAGAAAATAAGTAATAAAAATCCGCAGATTAAATGGGTTAACGATGTTTTTATAGACGGCAAAAAGGTGTGTGGAATATTAACGGAAACCGTTTTCAGTTCAAACTATAAAACCCTGGATTATGTTGTGCTTGGTGTGGGTGTGAATATGGTTCACCCTAAAGGTGGTTTCCCCCGGGAAATAAAAGATATTGCCGGTGCAGTTTTTGAGGAAGAACAGAATAACGCAAGTAATATTTTAATTGCAGAATTTCTGAATATGTTTTATAGCTTTTATAACGAACTCACAGGTCGCAAACACATAAATCAATATAGAGAAAAATGCTTTGTTTTGGGTGAGCGCATAAACATAATTTCTGCAGATAAAATAACACCTGCCACAGCCCTCGATGTTGATGAGAACTGCAACCTTGTTGTTCAGCTGGAAAGCGGAGAAAAAGCAATAATAGGTACAGGTGAAATTTCAATAAGAGGTACTTGGTAAACGCAGATGGGGAAATATGGTTTAAATATACAAAAATATAATGTTAAAATCGTCAATGTAGTCTGTAAAATTTAAACTTTTCTATTGCAATTGTTGTAATTGTGTGCTAAAATCAGATTGTATATATAGTAGTGTATTCTGCTATTGGTATCTAAATTAGGAGGATTAGTATGAAAGCAATTAAAAGAATTGTTTGTCTTACCCTTGCTATTGTAATGGCAGGTCTTGCTTTTGTTATGCCGGTTTCGGCTGCAGGTGCAACACCTCTTATTATGATTGATGGTATTGGCACAACAAAACTGTACAAGAATTTTGGTACAGATAAGGAAGAGTTAATCTTCTCCGGTGACGATGCATTCGTTGAAAAAATGGTAAAAGATATCGGTGGAGCATTATTCGATGGCTTTATTCGCTTCGGTATCGGCAAAAAGGATTATGAAGCGCTTGCTAAGAAAATTCTTCCAACTGTTAACGAATATGTTAAAGACCTTGGCTTTAAGCCGGATGGTACACCTATAGATCCAACTGTTGGTTTCTACAGAACAGAAAAGCCTCTTTCTGAGTACACAAAGAAAGAAAAAGAGGGTATCAGCACATTTGCTCAGGCATATGCTAAAAAGCATGGCTCAAAGTATGTTTATAACTTTACATACGACTGGCGTGAAGATCCTGTTAAGATTGCAGACGAGCTTAATACATTCATTAAGAATATTAAGGCAAAAACAAACTGCAAGAGACTTAATATGGTTGCAATGAGCATGGGTTCAACAATTGCTCTTTCATATTTGAATAAATATGGCGGAAGCAGCTTGAAAAATATTGTTTTTGCAGCACCTGCATGGCAGGGAACAAGTATCGTAGGTAATGTTCTTACAAACAACCTTAAGATAGATATCTTTGCTGTTGAAAACTACCTTGTTCAGCTTGCTAACGGTAGTGCAACAACTCATATTGCTGCAACATTTATTTCTTACCTTGCAAGTGACGAAGGTCTTTCAAGAGAATATTTTGCAGAGTTTAACCAGTTTGCAACAGGTCTTCTCCCATACACATACACAGAAACATTCCTTCCATATTTCGCAGGTATGCCTGGTCTTTGGAGCCTTTGCCCTGCTGAAGATTATGAGGATGCTAAAGACTTCATATTCGATTCACACGGTGTTAAGATTAATGCTGCTTATGAGAAGAAGATTGATAAATATCACAGAATCCAGGTTAATGCAAAGAAAACAATTAAAAGGGTATTAAATGATGGCGCAAACTTCTACATCGTTTGTGGTTATAACTGTCAGATAGTTCCTATTTCAGATGAGTATTACTCAAGTGACGGAGTTATTGATACCGAGTATATGAGTGGTGGCGCAACTTGTGCAAAATACCTTCAGTCAGGTAAAGACTGGGGCAGAATTTACACACAGAAAGTAAAAGATGGCCACAATCACGTTTCATGGGATGCTAAGGTAGACGCTTCTACATGTATGTTCCCTGAATACACTTGGTTCATTAAGAATCAGCAGCACAACAACTATATGCTTGAAAACGGCACAATGGATATCGTATTGTGGCTCCTTGGTTCAAGCAAGCGTGTAACTGTTACAACAGATGTTAAGAACTATCCACAGTTCTGGCTTCACAACACATATAAGAGAACATCAAAGCCTATGGAAATCGATGAGGTTTTAGGTGATCTTAATAACAGTAGCGCAGTTAACACTGTTGACGCAAGAATTGCTCTTAAGTTAGCATCAGGTCAGGCTACTCCTACAGATGCTCAGCTTATTACAGGCGATATTGATGAAGACGGTAAATTCACAACAGAAGATGCTCGTGCAATTCTTTGCTTCGCAGCAGGCTTACCTTGCTGATTTTAGATACCAATATATAATAAATCCCTGGTGTTCGAACACCAGGGATTTTTGTTTATTGGTTTACCTTCATTGAAAGCTCAATAACTCTTCGGGCTGTTTGTTGCATTTCACCCAAAGTAATACCTTCGGGCTTTCCGTAGGTTTTAAGTAATGTGCCATCGGGCTTTCTTTTGCCTGTTCTGTTGCCACCGGGCATAAGCACGTCAACACCTGCTCTTACGCGGTAGGCTTGGTTTTTCATTTGTGGGAATTCGGGACTGTCAGAATTCTGCATCCACCAGTCTGTCATAACAAGACCTTGGAAATTCCATTCACCACGAAGAATCTGTGTGCAGAGATTGTAATGGTAATGTCCCCATACACCATTGATTTTATTGTAGGATGTCATAATTGTTAACGGATTTGCTTCTTTTACACAAATCTCAAAGCCTTTAAGGTAAATTTCTCTTAAAGCGCGTTGTGAAAGACGGGAGTCAGTTTTGTTTCTGTTGGTTTCCTGGCTGTTACATGCAAAATGTTTAGGGCAAGCACCAACGCCATTTTTTTGTACACCCTTAACAACGGCAGAAGCTGTTTTACCTGTAAGGAATGGGTCCTCAGAATAATATTCAAAGTTTCTTCCGCAAAGGGGACTGCGGTGAATATTCATACCCGGTGCAAGAAGCACATGTGAGCCTTTTTCTCTCATTTCTGCTCCAACCTTGCTATAGATTTCTTCTGCAAGCGCTTCGTTCCACATAGAAGCAAGGCTTGTGCCGATAGGCAGAAGTGAACAACAAGAACGGATTCTTATACCGGACGGTCCATCTGTAGTTGTAACGGGTTTAATGCCTTTGTTACGAAGTGATTTCAAAACTCCACCCATTACACCTGCGTTACCCTTGTTACCTAACGGGCTATCCATAGTGTAGTCACCACGGCTTATGGCTTCAAGCTCGGTTGGAGAAAGCTGAGAAATAAATTTCTCCATAGTTTCCTTGCCGTTTTTAACATTATCTAAGGTTATGCCGCAATCACCATTATAGCCATAGTCTTTTGGGAGATTATCAAGGATGATTTTCTTAAGATCAACTGTTGATGTTGTGACAGGTACTGTTTTGCCATTTTTACCTAAAATATCAAATTTTTCAGTTGGAGCACAAACCTCGGTGAGTTGCTCTAAAATAAGTGCTTCGTTGAGTGTAAAAGAAAATACTTTTTGGGCATCTCTTACATTTGCACCAACATAAAAATTGTATTCTCCACTCTCTAAAACATATGCGTTTTTGTAGCCGGTAGCACCGCTGTCATCAAAGCTTGCAAAGGAGTAATAGGGGATTTCTATTGTAGAAATATGCTCCTCTCCCGTTTTAAGTACAGGAGTTTTTTCAAAGCCACATAAAGCTCGTGAAGGCTTACCTAATGCGCCTTGAGGAGCTTCGCAGTAAACCTGGATAACATCTTTACCGCTTAATTTACTAATGTTTTTAGAGTTGACTTTAAAGGTAATAATATCTTTTTCGTTTATAGATTCAATAATCTTGTTTTCAAACTTTCCGTATCCTAAGCCGAAGCCAAAAGGATATAAAACATTATCTTTTGCAAAGGTTTCGAAATATCTGTAGCCAACGTAAATATCTTCAAAGAAATTGTTGTATTCTTTTTCTCCAAAGTGCTTTGAGCAAGGGTAGCTTTCATAGCAATCAGCTATTGTATCGGTAAGTCTGCCCGATGGCTCAGCTATGCCGAAAAGTACATCAGCAACAGAATTTCCGCTTTCCATACCGCCCTGATAAGGCATTAAAACAGCACTATTGTTTTTTAGAAGCTTTTCTTCCCAAGCCATATCCATAATGCTACCGATATTTAAAATAATAACAGTTTTCTTGAATGTGGCAGATACTCTTTCGATTAAAGAGCTTTCATCGTCTGTAAGATAGTAACTACCCTTTGTTAGGTAGTTTTCTCTGTCCTCACCGGCAGAGCGACCTATAACAATAACCGCACAATCACTGTTTTCTGCAGATTTTTGTATAAGTGCATCATCAATTGGCATCTCGTTATAGTAATGTGGCCAATGACCCCAAAAGCCGTGGTCAGGAGGGTTGCTTTTGCACCATTGGGAATAAATATCGGCAAGCTCTTCGTTAAGAAGTGCATCAGCATTTCGCAAGCCCTCCATAAGGCTTACTGTGTATGGCTTTATAACGTCACCACCGGAGCCATAGCCTACGTACATATAGTCATTCTGCACTCTGCCGAAAACAGAAATGCGTGAGTCCTTGCTTAAAGGTAAAACATCGTCATTCCTTAATAAAACAGTACCTTCAGCTCCCGCTTTTCTCAAAAGCTCAGGCATACCATCGGTAACAGTTTTTACTAAATCACTTGTGTCACCGCTTTCATTTTGTGAAAGACGATTAATCAAAAGACCTATAGTATTAAAGGTTTTTCTTTTTGCTTTTTCAAAGAAATCCATAAAACAAGCTCCTTTATTAGTCGATATAAAACCTCTCCGGCGAAGGGAGGGGGCCCATCGCTTGCGATGGTGGAGAGTTTTAGTGCCGTCAAGCACGTATCATAAAATCTTTTACCTTTTGAATTATACAAGGTTAAGGGTAAGAGGTCAAGTGGGGCAAAGTCAGTAATTAACAATTATCAGAAATGTTGTGGGAGACTTTGCATTTCTGTTTCAACTTGTTGAAATAGGGATAGGAAGCATGATTTTGGGTTTTGCAAGGATTATGTTGGTGGATAGTTCTCTTTCGATTATTCTTCAGTTAGATAGAATAATATAAAAAGGTAGTACAAAATCTGCACTACCTTGAAACAGTTATCCGTTTATGTATATCTCTTCTGCATCCTGCTGAGCTTTGATTAGAATGTTTTTTGTAATATTGTCATCTGTTCGCTCTATCACATTGGATACCGCATTGAAAATAGTGTGATACATCCTTTTGTATAACTCTAATTCTCTTTTAGTTTCTGCTTCTTTCATTTGAAAATCCCCCTAAAATAAAAAAGTGTGTGCAACCGAAGCTACACACACCGAAAAATGCGGAACTTCAATTTGCTACCACACAAAATTCATCGCTATTTACACAGAAATGCGAATAAAGAAGTCCGCACTTTTGCCAAAAGACAAAAATGCCACTTCTATGTAAATAACAATATTGAATTTTGTGTGGTAGTTTTAGAATACCACAAAAGATATAAAATATCAATATAAAAAACACCGCTTGTGGCGGTGCTTGGTTTTAAAGAATAAATAATAAAGAATAGAGAATAAAGAATAATAACGAAAATCCGTTTTGTTTAATGAAGAATGAATGATGAATAATGAAAAATGAATAATAAAACGAAAATCCGCCCTCTTGCGAGAACGGATTTTTTATTTATTGTTTTCTTTGGCTGTGTTTATAGATGCAACTAAAATTTTTTTGATTTCAATGCAGTCTGTCAGAAGTGAAGCACATGATTTATCATCTATAAGGTCTGTTTTGTTGAGTAATTTAATCCAATATTCTGTTTCTGCAGTTTCTTTTAATGCTATATGCATTTTCGAAATAAAATCGGCTGGACTTTGGCCATAATTTGCTTCGTTAATATTTGCTCCAATGCTTGTACCACTACGTATAATTTGCTTTGCGATGGTTAAGCCTTTTTTGTTTATCACTAAATAATCATGTAACTTGACAATTCTTGCTGCAAAATCAATAGATTTGTTTATTAAAATATTTTCTTTCATAATTAACACACCCTTTCGTTGATTATATCATGAATATAAATCGAAGTCAAAATTATTCAATATTCATTAGCGATAGCGACTTCAATATTCATTATTCATTTGAAAATCCGTTTTGTTTAATGAAGAATGAATGATGAATAATGAAAAATGAAAAATAAAACGAAAATCCGCCCTCTTGCGAGAACGGATTTTCGTTTGGAGCTGATAACCGGATTTGAACCGGTGACCTCATCCTTACCAAGGATGCACTCTACCTACTGAGCTATATCAGCATTGAACAAATGATATTATACATATTTAGCAATTTATTGTCAAGGTGTTTTCCTTAAAGAAGAAAAGTGTTTTTGCGATTTTTTTCTCTTTT
>JAZSCV010000080.1:0-2132 GCA_045530855.1 Acutalibacteraceae bacterium | reverse complement strand
TACCTATAACAGCAACCTTTATATAGTCATCCTCATCTCTGTCATCAACCAGGTACTCCTCAGGAAGGTGCTTTAACACCTCATCCAAAAGGTCGCCTGTGCCGTGGCCGTGAACTGATGAAACAGGAATCGGATCCCCTAAGCCTAAATTATAAAACTCGTAAAATTCAGGTGGTGGGTTGCCTAAGCCATCGCATTTATTTACAGCAAGAATAACCGGCTTACCACTTTTTTGAAGCATTGTAGCAACCTCTTCATCGGTAGCAACTACGCCACAACGCACATCTGTAACAAGTATAATAACATTTGCACTATCAATAGCTAACTGCGCCTGTCTTCTCATTTGAGATAAAATTACATCGTTTGAATATGGCTCAATACCACCTGTATCAACAAGAAGCATTTCGTGACCGAGCCATTCACAATCGCCGAAAAGACGATCCCTTGTTACACCTGGAGTGTTATCAACAATAGCAAGTCTTGTGCCTGTTAATTTATTAAAAAGTGTTGATTTACCTACATTAGGTCTGCCTACAATGGCAACAACCGGTTTTGGCATATTAAACACCTCCTATAATCATTTCAAGAAGCCTGCACCCATCATTGGAAACGGGTACGGCAGTTATGCCAAGACACTCTGAAAGATCCTCAACAGTTACATCATCGAGAAATTTGTCCATTTCTTTTCTTAATGAAACTGCCGGAATTAAAAGAGCATCCCCCAAATCTTTATTCTTTAATTGGTTTTTAAAATCCTGACCTGTGATAAGCCCTGCAACAGTAACAGTTTCTCCAAAAAACTCGTTTTTGATTTTTACAACATTGATCTGCAAACCCTTAAATTTTTCCATTGTTTTTTCTGAAAGCTCGCAAAGTAAATCATATGCAGCATAGCCTGTTGCTATTGTAACTCTGCGATTTAATTCTTTACCCTCTTCGTTCTCAAGGGCATCAATAAATTCTTCCCTTAAAAGTGCGCATACACCAACACCATTATCAAGCTGACTGAACTCACCATAATAATCTGCTGATGGTAGGTTTCTTTCTGCCAACAAATAAAATTCATCTGACGCATAGGCAAGAATTTCACCATTATTAAAAAAGGAAAAATGCGCATTGAATTCATCGATTATATCAATAACTTCTGCCGCTTTTTCTTTTGTATATGTTTTTAGCGGATGCAATCCGTCGCGGTACTTTGTAAGCCCTACCGGTACGGCGGCAATGCTTTTTACTGCCGGGTAAAGCTTAGCAAGCTCGCTAAGGGAATAACGAAGCTCCTCACCATCATTTATATCGGGGCAAAGCACCAGCTGTGTATTCATCTCAATATTGTTTTCTGACAAACGGTTAAGATAACTCAGCACCTCTCCGGCGTGAGGGTTCTTCATCATATCAACACGAAGCTTAGGATTCATTGTGTGCACAGAAATATTGACCGGTGAAATGTGCATATCTATTATGCGTTGAAGCTCCCTCTCACAAAGACCTGTAAGAGTAATATAATTACCGAAAAGAAAACTCATTCGTGAATCGTCATCTTTAAAGTAAAGAGTGTCTCTCATACCCTTTGGCATCTGGTCAACGAAACAAAAAATGCACTTGTTTTTACAGGAATGCTGTTTATCCATAAGGTAAGTGGAAAACTCCAGTCCTATATCTGCATACTCATCACTTTTCCGAATATTAAATTCCCGCTCCTCGCCTTCTCTGTTTATTTTAAGGCTTAGCTTTTTAGCCTGAATAAAGAAGCGGTAATCAAGAACATCATATATTTCATTTCCGTTAATACAAACAAGCTCATCACCAGATTTAACTCCCGCCTTTTCACCATATGAGCCTGACAAAACAGAGCTTACTTTAACTGACACATTACCACTCCCTTCATATTAAAACCAATATTAAAGTCCAATAGGGCGGGGAGAAACCTCTCACCGCCCTCAGAAACACGAGTACAAACTATTACAGATTAGTCTACTGCGATAACCTGCTTGCCGTTGTAGTAGCCGCATGCTGTGCAAAGTCTGTGTGGTCTTTTGAATTCACCACAATTTGGGCACTTTACGAGTGCAACTGCATCAATTTTCCAAACGTTTGATCTTCTTTTGTCTCTTCTTGCTTTAGAAACTCTT
>JAZSCV010000042.1:0-9870 GCA_045530855.1 Acutalibacteraceae bacterium | reverse complement strand
CTTTCATAATATTAAAGCCACGGGCAACAAATTCGCCACTTTCACCTACACCTAACTCATTGCCGGTATCCGGATCAATGATTTTGCATTCAACGCCCGGAAATGCACTTCCAACAGTTTCAACTCTGTGATCAAGGTCTTCGTTAACCTCGCCCATGGTACAACCCGGAGAGGCTTCTGTCTGACCGTAAACCGAAATAATTTCTCGCATATTCATTTCCACGGAAGCACGGCGCATAAGGTCTGCAGGACAGTTTGCACCTGCCATAATACCTGTTCGCATATATGAGAAGTCAGTTTTTGCAAAATCGGGGTGATTGAACATTGCAATGTACATTGTGGGAACACCATTAAAACAGGTGATGCGCTCATCGTTGACACAAGCAAGTGATGATTTGGGTGAGAAATAGGGGATGGGGCAAAGTGTACCGCCGTGGGTCATCATAGAGGTCATAGAAAGCACCATTCCGAAGCAATGGAACATAGGTACCTGAATCATCATACGGTCAGCGGTTGATAAATCCATTCTGTCACCGATAGTTTTACCATTATTTACAATGTTGCGGTGTGTAAGCATAACACCCTTAGGAAAGCCTGTTGTACCTGAAGTGTATTGCATATTACATACATCGTCAGGCTTTACAAGAGAAGCACGTCTGCGGACCTCTTCACGCGGAATAAGTGCAGAACGAGATAACATCTGTTCCCAGTTAAGGCAACCGTCCATATCAAAGCCAACGGTTACAACATTACGAAGGAATGGGAGATTTTTTGAATACAAGGGTGAGCCGGGCTCAAGGTCTTTAAGCTCAGGGCAAAGCTCCTCAATAATCTCCTTGTAGTTAATATCCTTGCAATACTCAATCATAACAAGGGTGTGAGTATCTGACTGCTTAAGAAGATATTCAATTTCGTGGATTTTGTACGCTGTGTTAACAGTAACAAGAACAGCACCTATTTTGGTTGTTGCCCAGAAGGTAATAAACCATTGCGGAACATTGGTTGCCCATATTGCAACATGGTCTCCTGCTTTAACACCAAGGGAAATCAATGCAGCAGCACATTCATCAACGTCACGACGGAATTGTTCGTAAGTTCTTGTGTAGTCGAGTGTGGGGTACTTGAATGCATACTGGTCAGGATAATTTTCTGCCATAGTATCAAGCACATCGGAGAATGTTGCCTCTATAACATCGTACTTTTTCCATACGAAAGTACCTGTCTTATCGCGGTTGTAATATGCACGGTCATAAGCTTTCTTTTCGCGTCCTAAAGAGGAGATGTAGTTTGTAAAGTGGGTAAGAACAATGTCTGCATCGCTGATTTCTTCGTTCCATGCGGCACAGATAAAGCCCTCGTAGTTAAGTGATGAAAGTGAGTTCAATAATTTTTCAACCTCTAAATCACCTTCACCAATTAAAACAGTTTTCCCATCCTTCATATCTCCAAGGCGCACATATTTAATATACGCACCCAGGTTTTTTATAGTAGTTTCAGCAGTTTCTCCTGCATCGAAATATGTTCCTCTTACATTCCATGATACACCGATAGAGGCAGAAGCAAAGTGATTGATAATACCGATTACATTTTCAGTTCTTGCAAGGTAACCAACTGTTTCGAATAAAATATTTATATCAGCGGATTCTGCACGCTTGATTGCTTTATACATCTTTTCATCAAGTATATCGAATGATGTTTTTTCCTCTGCGCGAACTATAACATTTTCAATACCTGATGATGCCGCCATCGATACGTATTTTTCTACAAGCTCCGCAGTAGTTTCTTCACTTTCAAGGGGAGCAGGCATACGCAATGCTGAAACAGAAAGATTTCTGTTAACAAGCTTTCTTTTAGCATCGGCAATACGGTCGCGTCTTAATATACTGTCGTGGTGTGCGCTTCGTTCCTTTATAGCATCGTAAATTTCAAAGCCTTCAAAACCATAGTCAAAGGCATAACGGCAAGTGTCAAGGAATGATGCTCGACTCACATTTTTAGTCGAAAACACTATTTTCATATTATGCCTCCTCGAATACGATTTTATTTAAAGCATTTATATATGCTCTGATGCTTGCGGCAACAATATCTGTAGATGTACCGTTGCCTGAGTAGAGCTTTCCGTTGTTGCGGAGTCTTACAAGTGCAGAGCCGAGAGCCTCTTTACCTTCTGTTACGGACTGTACCTGGAAATCATCGAGCTCATAGTGGTGACCTATGCATTGCTCAATAGCACGGAAAACAGAGTCGATAGGACCATCACCATTACTTACACCGCAAATAATTTCATCATCGCATTTCAGAGTAACCTGAGACATAGCACTTGACATATTACTGCTTGTTGTTGTGTAGCTTTCAAAGTGGTATGTTGAAGGAGCCTGCATTGCTGAGCTTGCAATAATTGCCTCAAATTCCTTGTAGCCAACAGCACCCTTTTTTTCACATACTTGTTTAAGAACCTTGTATACATTGCCAACATCTGCATCTGAAAGCTCATAACCCAAAACAGCGGCTGCCTGAGCAACCTGAACAACTGTTGAGTCAGAGTCAATTAAAATTTTCTTACCTTCACTTATTGATTTTTCGTTTTCATATGCATCGTGGCTGATGCTTGAAAGCATATCTTCAATGCTTGCGTGAATTTTTGTGTTATTTAACTTGATTTCGGCATCAATCTGTGCACCGCAAGCGTTTATTGCATCTGAAATTTCACCTGTAAGAAGTGCATTTTCACCAACCATTGCGCATTTAAGACCATCAGCACCGCTTTTGATTGCAGAAAATGCTGAAGCAACCGCCATATTAATACGGTCTGATACCTGTACATAAACAGGGATGCTTACTGCACTTTTAACCTTTGCCACCAATTCAGCAATGTTGTCAGGAGTAGAAGTACCCGCATCGTCACAGATAGTAACCATACCTGCGCCACATGCTTCAGCTTCTTTTACAGCGGAAATAAGGAAATCCTCGTCTGCTCTTGTAGCATCAAGTGCAGAGAATTCAACATCAGAGCATAATGCTTTTGCTTCTTTAATAAGCATTGTAATCTTCTCTAACATTTTTGCTTGCTTTACATGGTAGGTGTATTCCATTTGAATAGTAGATACAGGAAGCTCAACCTGAAGACGTGGCTTCTTTGCTTCCTTAATACACTCCCATGCAACAGCAACATCTTCACAGGTGAAGCCAACAGGGATTGCAAAAACAGCGTTCTGCACATTCTGTGATATTGTTTTGTAAATGATTTTATCTTCACGAGGGGATTTAACTGCAGGAACTTCAATTACTTCGGCACCAATTTTATCGGCACAGTTTGCAATAGCTGACTTTTCACGGAAAAGTAAGGATACAGCTCTGTCCTGTGATATCTTTTTAAGTGTGATGTCTGAAATTTTAATTTCCTTCATTTTGAAAACTCCTTTTTGATTTTCACTTGAATTATCCTGATATTCTTTGTTGCTTTGGGCGGAAAAACGAAAACCCGCCTCAAAGCTTCGCTTTTGCTTTGAGACGGGTGTAAATAACTTAACACTCGCGGTACCACTCAAATTGCAGATGAAAATCTGCCACCTTATCGAAGTCTGACAACTTCTATGCACTTACGTAGCAAACACGGGGCGCCCTACACATTTTCACTTCAGGTTTCCTGCTCAGAAGGGAGAGAAACAAGCTCTATATAATCAGTTCGCACCAACCACTGACTCTCTGTATACATCTGTCTTGCTCATTCTTCGTCAACGCTTTAAATATTGAATTTTTTGTATTTTACTATGTTGAAGTTGAAATGTCAAGACTTAAAATGCTTTTTTAACAATTTTCGTATAATATATATTAATAATACATTTATACATAAATGAGATTTGTGCGATTTATCTTTTTAAATTGCTACTTTTTATTACAAAAAACTATTGACAGACAAAATCATTTGTGATAATCTTTACTAAATTGAATTATCACAAATAAAAGCTGTGACGAAGACGGTTGATTGCTTAGTCTTACAGAGAGTTGGCGGATGCTGCGAGCCAATAGCAAAAGTTTTCAAAACCTATCCCTTCTGAGCTGAAGAGCTGAACAATTTTTTAGTAGGCATCTTTCGAGTGTGCTGCGTTAGTGCAACGGGGTTGATAGACCTTAAGAGGCAAGGTTTCCTTGCAATTTGAGTGGTACCGCGGATATTTTATTCGTCTCAAAGTGAAGTGTATGCTTCAGTTTGGGGCGCTTTTTATTTGTGTTATTTGATTATCTTGAATTATCTCTGTTGAAAGGGTGAATTTTATGGACAAATCATATGAAAACAAATTAGTGGAGGTTTCTGCACGTATAAAGGAGCTTCGCGACATTTATGGTCTTTCCGACGTGGAAATGGCAGAAAAAACACAGGTTAGCCTTGATGAATATCGCGCATACGAAAACGGAACAGACGATATGCCATTCTCTTTTGTTCACAAGTGTGCGCTTGCTTTTGGTGTTGAGCTTACAGATCTTCTTGAAGGACAGAGCGCAAAGCTTACAACATATAATGTTACCCGCCGTGGCAAAGGTCAGACTACAGCCAACGAAGAGGGTATTCTTATACAGAACCTTGCACCAAAGTTTAAAAATAAGCTTGCTAACCCATACTGGGTAAAATACGAATATTCAAGTGAACTCCAGACAAAGCCTATTGAGTTGGCAACACACTCGGGTCAGGAGTTTGACCTTGTAATCAAAGGTACTCTTAAAATACAGATTGGTGACCATATTGAAATTCTCCACGAGGGTGACAGCATCTTCTATAAGAGCTCAATTCCTCATGGTATGATTGCAGTTGATGGTGAGGATTGTCTTTTCCTTGCGATGATTATGGCAGAGGACGAACACATTGCAGACACACATATGAGTGCTGTTAATACAGGCAAATCAACAGCAGAAGAGAAGCTTATCTGCAACAAATTCATTACTACAACAGTTGATGAAAACGGTGTTTGCAACGGAATTGAATTCCATAACGAAGATAAATTCAATTTTGCTTTTGATGTTGTAGATGAAATAGGCAGAAACTATCCTGAAAAGGTTGCTATGATTCATATTGCCGACGATATGACAGAGCGCAAATTTACCTTTAAAGAAATTAAAGAATATTCTTCACAGGCGGCAAACTACTTTAAATCATTAGGTATCAAAAAGGGTGACAGAGTTCTTCTTGTGCTTAAAAGGAACTATCAGTTCTGGTTTGCTATCTTAGGCTTGCATAAGCTTGGTGCAGTTGCAATTCCTGCAACAAATCAGCTTGTTGTACACGATTATGAATATCGTTTTAATGCGGCAGGCGTAAGCGCTGTTGTTGTTACAGCAGATGGTAAGGCTACCGATTATATAGACGAGGCACAAAAAAACTGCCCTACACTTAAAACTAAAATTGTTGCTAACGGCTCAAAAGAGGGTTGGCACAATTTCGATGAAGAATTTGGTCTCTTCAGCCGTCGTTTTGTCCGTCAGGAGGATTCTGCCTGCGGTGACGACCCGATGATTATGTTCTTCACATCAGGTACAACAGGCTATCCTAAAATCGCAACACATAGCCACAAATATCCTTTAGGTCACTTTATTACAGCAAAATATTGGCATTGTGTACAGCGCGATGGTGTTCATTTCACAATTTCAGAAACAGGCTGGGGTAAAGCACTTTGGGGTAAATTATATGGTCAGTGGCTTTGCGAGGGTTGTGTTTTCGTGTATGACTTTGATCGTTTTGATGCATCAAAAATACTTCCTATGTTTGCAAAGTATAATATCACAACCTTCTGTGCACCACCTACAATGTACAGAATGCTTATAAAGCAGGATATCTCACAGTACGATTTATCCTCAATCGTTCACGCAACCACAGCAGGTGAGGCACTTAACCCTGAGGTATTCAAGCAATTTGAAAAAGCAACAGGCTTAAGAATTTATGAGGGCTTCGGTCAGACAGAAACAACTCTTTCAATTGCAAATCTTAACGGTACAAAAATCAAAATCGGTGCTATGGGTAAACCATCACCACTTTATGATATTGATGTTGTAGATGCTGATGGCAGAACTGTTGCAGATGGTGAAACAGGTGAAATTGTAGTAAGGATTGACGAAAAGAAGCCTTGTGGTCTTTTCCTTGGTTACTATGCAGATGAAGAAAAGACTAACGAAGCAATGCACGATGGTCTTTACCACACAGGTGACACTGCATGGCGTGATGAGGATGGTTATCTTTGGTATGTTGGTCGTGTTGATGATGTTATCAAATCATCCGGCTATCGTATAGGACCATTTGAAATTGAAAACGTTATTATGGAGCTTCCTTATGTTCTTGAATGTGGTGTTTCTGCTGCACCTGACGAGGTTCGTGGTCAGGTTGTAAAAGCAAGCATTGTTCTTACAAAGGGTACAGAACCAACAGAGGAGCTCAAAAAAGAAATTCAGGACTATGTAAAGAAAAATACAGCTCCTTACAAATATCCGAGAATTGTTGTTTTCAGAGATGAATTGCCAAAAACAATCAGTGGCAAGATCATGAGAAATAAACTTTAAAAACCTCTTTATATGTAAAATAGATATTGACATTTTTGTTTAATTATGGTATTCTTTGAGAAATTAAATACCAAAAGGCGTTGAAGAAAAGGGCACAGTATGTTGAGCTTACAGAGAAATGACGGTTGGTGTAAGTCATAGCAAGGCTTCTGTTGTTTGTAGTTTCCGAGCCGGGAGGAAGAAAGGCTTTGCTTAGTAGAACCTCTCCGTGATTGCTGCGTAAATGCATAGAGGTTGATTGACCTTGAGAGTGGCAGATTTTATCTGCAATTTGAGTGGTACCGCGGGTTAACTTTAACTCGTCTCAAAGACTATCTTTGGGACGGGTTTTTATATTTGTCCCGCAAAACAGGAGGATAAATCAATGGATAAGATGACGGGACTTGATTATAAAATCAAGGAAATGGCCGCCAGAATTAAAGAGCTTCGTGAAATTGAAGGCTACACAACACTTCAGATGGCTGAGAAAACAGGCGTGTCTGAGGCAGAGTATATTGCTTGCGAAAATGGTGAAAGCGACCTTAACTTTGCTTTTATTTATCGTTGTGCGCTTGCATTTAATGTTGATGTAACAAGCATTATCGAAGGTAGCACACCAAAGCTTACAAACTATGTCTATACAAAAGCAGGTAAGGGTCAGAAAATTGAAAAAGCTCATGGTATGACATATTTCAACCTTGCGGCTAAGTTCAAAAACAAAATTGCCGAGCCTCTTTTTGTTGAGGCTACATATAGCGAAGAAAATCAGAATAAAGATATTGAGCTTACCTCTCACGATGGTCAAGAGCTTGATATCGTTATTGAAGGTAAGTTAAAGGTTCAAGTAGGTGAGCACTCCGAAATTCTCGGACCGGGTGACAGCATCTATTACGATTCATTAACTCCTCACGGTATGATTGCTGTTGATGGTAAGGATTGTACCTTCTATGCTATTGTTCTTAATCCAACAGGTGAGCCTATTCCTGAGCTTCAGCCTGCAAAAACTGTTAAGGATACAAAAGCAACAGTTAAAGATACAAAAGACCGTGTTTACAAAAAGTATGTTGATGTGGTTGAGAACGAAAACGGCACACCAACATCTATTACATTTAAAAATACAGAAAACTTCAACTTTGCCTTTGATCTTGTTGACGAGCTTGCAAACAAAGAGCCTGAAAAGCTTGCAATGCTTCATATTGCCAAGGATAAGACAGAAAGAAGAATAACGTTTAAGGATGTTAAGAGGAATTCTGCACAGGCAGCTAATTACTTCAAATCCTTAGGTATAAAAAAAGGCGACAGAGTTATGCTTGTTCTTAAGCGCCATTATCAGTATTGGTATGCTATGATTGGTCTTAACAAGCTCGGTGCCGTTGCAATTCCTGCACCAAATCAGCTTCAGGAACACGATTTTGAATATCGTTTCCAGGCAGCGGGAGTTAAAGCAATCCTCTGTACTGCAGATGGCGACACAGCACATCAGGTAGACCTTGCGGCTAAAACCTGTCCTGAGCTTAAGCACAAGATCATTGTTAATGGTAACAGAGAAGGCTGGAGAAACTTCGATGAAGAAAGAGTCCTTTTCAGTTCTCATTACGAAAGAGGGGAAGATGCTCCCGGCGGTGATGACCTTATGCTTATGTTCTTTACATCAGGCACAACAGGTTATCCGAAAATTGCGGCACATAACTATAAATATGCCTTAGGTCACTTCCATACAGCTAAATATTGGCATAATGTTGACCCTGACGGACTTCACTTTACGATTTCCGACACAGGTTGGGCAAAGTCAATGTGGGGTAAGCTTTACGGTCAATGGCTTTGCGAAGCGGCTACATTTGTTTATGACTTTGATAGATTTGATGCTGCAGATATTCTTCCGATGTTTGAAAAGCATCACATCACAACATTCTGTGCACCACCAACAATGCTCAGAATGATGATAAAACAGGATATTTCAAAATACGATTTCTCTTCTGTTAAGCATATGACAACAGCAGGTGAGGCACTCAACCCCGAGGTTTATCGTCAATTTGAAAAAGCAACAGGTCTTCAGATTCTCGAAGGCTTCGGTCAGACAGAAAGCACAATGATTATCGGTAATATGACAGGTGCTGACCACAAAATCGGCTCAATGGGTAAGCCTGCTCCTATTTACGATGTTAAGCTTGTCGATAGCGAGGGCAACGAAGTACCTGTTGGTGAAAATGGTGAAATCGTTGTTAATGTTGAAAACGGCGCACCTTGCGGCTTGTTTACAGGTTATTATAACGATGATGCGAAAACAAAAGAAGTATGGCACGATGGTTACTACCACACAGGAGATGTTGCATGGCAGGATGAAGACGGTTTCTATTGGTATGTGGGCCGTGTAGATGATGTTATTAAGTCATCCGGTTATCGTATAGGACCATTTGAAATTGAAAGTGTTATTATGGAGCTTCCTTACGTTCTTGAATGTGGTGTTTCTGCCGCACCTGACGAGGTTCGTGGTCAGGTTGTTAAAGCAAGTATTGTTCTTGTTAACGGCACAGAAGGTACCGAAGAGCTTAAGAAAGAAATTCAGCAGTATGTTAAGGAGAAAACAGCTCCTTACAAATATCCGCGTATAGTTGTATTTAAGGATGAACTTCCAAAAACAACAAGTGGAAAAATTATAAGAAATAAATTATAATTACAAGAGGTGATTAAGATGCAGAGTAAAAGAATAACATTGTTTGCAGGTCATTATGGTTCGGGTAAAACAAACATAGCGGTAAACTATGCTTTGTATCTTAAAAGCCTGGGCAACGAAGTAGTTGTTGCTGACCTTGATATAGTTAACCCTTATTTCCGTACAAGAGATAGTCTTGAGGATTTTGAGAAGGCAGGTATACGCCTTATTTCATCGGAGTTTGCTTCATCAAATGTTGATTTACCTGCACTTCCCCAGGAAGTATATTCAATTCTTGATAATCCTACAGAGTATGCTATAATGGATATTGGCGGTGACGATAGAGGTGCTTATGCACTTGGTCGTTACGCAGATGCTATAAAGGCAGAAAACAATTATGAAATGCTTTTTGTTTTCAATAAATATCGTCCGCTCACACCTACCGCACAGGACGCGTCAGAAATTATGGCGGAGATTGAAAATGCTTGTCATATTAAATTCACGGCTATTGTCAATAACTCCAATATTGGTGAATTGACAACTGCCGAGGATATATTAAATTCGGTTGAAGAAACCGAAAAACTCAGCAGATTAACAGGCTTGCCTGTTAAAATGACTTCGGTCAGAAATAATTTAGTTAATAATCTCAACGGAAAAGTCGATAACCTCTTTCCGCTGACTTTACAAAAAAA
>JAZSCV010000082.1:0-22041 GCA_045530855.1 Acutalibacteraceae bacterium | reverse complement strand
AAAAAATGCGCAGCCGAAGCTACGCACGAAAAACACATAACTCCACTTGCTGCGACACAACTTTTGACAAACTACAAGAGAACGCCAAAACAGAGAATGTGTTTTTACCGAAATAAAAAACACTTCTCTTATAGTCTGTCCAAAAATTAAGTTGTGTCGCATCTATAAGTATATCACATAAAGTTGATAAAATCAATAAATCATTATTAAACGAAGTGAAGAGTTTTTAGTATATTTATCTGTTGTCTAATCTATCAAAACTTTCTTTTCACCAACTGAAGAAAAGAGGTAAAAGAACTACCCACCACCATTCCGTAATAATTTTTGAGATATTTAATATATTGAATTATTTTGCTAACAGTATTATTATATTTCTTATAATTAAAAAGAAGGCGAAAAAATGATAATAGATTTTCACACACACGCATTTCCCCCAAAAATTGCAAAGGCAACTATGGAAAAACTAAGCTATTTTGGCGGTGGTCTTATTCCGCAAACAGACGGAACCGCAGATGGCTTGGAAAAGCTTATGGCAAAGGATGGGGTAGATAAAAGCGTTGTTCTTGCCATTGCCACAAACGAAAAGCAACAGCAGGCGGTAAATGACTATATAATTTCCTTGGAAAGTGAAAGCCTTATACCCTTCGGCTCTGTTTACCCTTGGGCAGAAAATGCTCTTGAGGAGCTTGAAAGAATTAAATCGGCAGGTGTAAAGGGAATTAAATTCCACCCTGAATATCAACAGTTTTTTGTTGATGACGAAAAAATGAAGCCCTTGTACAAAAAGGCCTCTGAATTAGGTTTTATTATTCTTTTCCACGCAGGTGAGGATATAGGTTATCCGCCACCATACCACGCCACTCCCGAACGTTTAAGAAAGGCGGCAAAATGGATAGACACACCAATGGTATGCGCCCATTGGGGCTCTGCTAATATGGGTGAGGATGTATTAAAATACCTTTGCGATATCCCCGTTTATTTTGATACAGCTTTCGGCTACGCTTCAATGCCTAAGCCTCGCGCACAGAGAATTATGGATAAAAAGGGTGCGGATTGGTTCCTTTTCGGTTCCGATTGCCCGTGGCACGCTCCATCCTGGGATATCGGAATGATAGAAACCCTTGATTTATCTGAAAGTGACAAAGAAAAAATATATTATAAAAATGCAGAAAAGCTATTAGGTGTATAAAAATCGGTCAGGATTTCCTGACCGATTTTTTCGCGAAGCTTATCATCCCTGTTTCAACTTGTTGAAATAGGGAGGGGGACCATTCGTCGATACAGTTGTTGTTTTTGTAAGTATATTTTGGGTGAAAAAGTTATTTCAACAATAAAGTTCGGGCGGAATGGTGGTGGGTAGTTCTCTATCTACTATTCTTCATTTGGTTAGAACAATTATAAAAAAGAATGAATAAAATATCTATTATCTTTTATCTGTTCAATATTATCTGTTATCTAATCTATCAAAACTTTCTTCTCACCAACTGAAGAAAAGAGGTAAGAGAACTACCCACCACCATTCCGATTAAATGTAAAAATAGAGGATAGCATATCTCACGGAATATACTATCCTCTAACATTTAATTTATTGAAGAATGGTCCCCCTCCCTATTTGCTAAAGCAAACAGGGATGATAAGCTTCGCGAAGCAACAACTACATCTAACAGCTAATTGCTATCCGTTTTCCCGTAGCAACCGGCAACTAAATTATATCAAATATCAACGGTGCATCCTGAGGCATTTCTGCTGTAATACTGATTGCATCAAGAAATTTTTCTTCCGCACTTTTGATTACACTTTCTTTACAAGTGTAAAGCGTGGCGATAGTATCGCCAACGGTTATCTTATCGCCTGTTTTCTTACTTAAAACAATACCTGCGCTCATATCAATTGTGTCGGCTTTTGTTTCTCTGCCTGCCCCTAAAATAACGGCACAAATGCCGATTTTTTCAGCATCCATATGAGAAATATAGCCATCTGCAGTCGCTTTTATTTCATATATAATACTTGCCTTTGGTAAAAGGTCGGGATTTTCAATCAGTTGAGTATTACCACCCTGAGAGGAAATCCATTCCTTGAATTTTTCAAAGGCTTTTCCGCTTTCGAGTGCATTTAAGGTAAGAGTTTTTGCATCATCTTTTCCGATACCTTTAGAAAGGGCAACAATCTGTGTTGCAAGAGCAAGGCAGACCTCTTTTAAATCCTCAGGGCCGTTACCTTTTAAAACATCAATTGCCTCTTTGACCTCGAGTGCGTTGCCTATGTTGTTGCCTAAGGGCTTATCCATATTAGTAATAAGTGCTGATGTGTTTCTGCCACAGTTTTTGCCGATTTTAACCATTTCTGTAGCCAGATCACGGGCATCCTCAGGTGTTTTCATAAATGCACCTGAGCCACATTTAACATCTAAAACAATTGTGTGTGCGCCTGCCGCGAGCTTTTTTGACATAATACTTGATGCAATAAGGGGCAGACTGTCAACAGTCGCGGTAACATCCCTTAAAGCATAAAGCTTTTTGTCGGCAGGGGTGAGGTTGCCTGTTTGCCCTACAACAGCAACACCTGTTTTCTTTACTGTTTCAAAAAATTCTTCTGTACTCAGCTGTGTGTTGAAGCCGTCAATAGCTTCTAATTTATCTATTGTGCCACCTGTATGGCCTAAGCCTCTGCCACTCATTTTTGCTATAACACATCCAAGGGATGCAACAATTGGTGCTACAATAAGTGTGGTTTTATCACCAACACCGCCTGTGCTGTGCTTATCAACAGTCATTGTGCCGAATTGTGAAAGGTCAACAGTATCACCGCTATGCGCCATACTAAGAGTAAGGTCAGCAGTTTCCTTTTCGGTCATTCCTGAATAGAAAATTGCCATGCACAGGGCAGACGCCTGATAGTCGGGAATGGTGCCGTCAACATAGCCCTTTATGAAAAAATTGATTTCCTCTGTTGAAAGCTCACCGCCATCGCGTTTTTTCTTTATAATATCATACATTCTCATATTACTTCACATCCTTGGGTGAAAATGAAAAAGGCAAAAGCTCATTTAATGTTGCAACAGTAAATTCTGTTGTGCTTTCACCTAATATAATCTGAAAATCGTCGTTACAAAATTCTCTCATAACCTGACGGCAAACTCCGCAAGGAGCAAAAATCCCGTTGATTACACCATTCTTACCGCCAACAACTGCAATTTTTGAGAAATTTTTTTCACCCTCGGAAATCGCCTTGAAAATAGCAACTCTTTCTGCGCAAACAGTGGGAGAAAAGGCGGCATTTTCGATATTTGTACCTGTAAAAACCTTGCCGTTTTCACAAAGAAGAGCCGCACCCACCTTGCAATTGGAATAAGGTGAGTATGAGTTTTCCATAGCCTTAATAGCTAACTGTAAAAGTTCAATGTTTTCCATAAAATTAACCTTTCAAAAGGGAGTTAACTGTGTCTGAAATAAAGGTAAATCCATCTTTTGTGCCTAAGTTTTCAGGCTGAATTTTTTTGCCGTAAAGAACAAAGGGCACACATTCTCTTGTGTGGTCTGTGCCCGAAAAAGCAGGGTCGCAGCCGTGGTCTGCGGTTATTATAAGTGCATCATTATCTCGCATATTGTCTATGAAGCCCTTAAGCCAATAATCAAAATCACTTATAGCCTGTGCATAGCCGTCAACATCTCGCCTATGGCCGTAAATCATATCAAAATCAACAAGGTTTACAAAGCAAAGACCTTTGAAATCTTTGTTCTGATATTCTGTTGTTTTCCGCATACCGTCTGCATTGTTTTCGGTAAAAACAAACTCCGTAAGGCCTTTACCTGCAAAAATATCGTGAATTTTCCCTACACCAATAACATCAAAGCCATCGTTTTTTAGTCCGTCAAGCATAGTGTCCTGTGGGGGTACTAACGAAAAATCATGGCGTCGGGGAGTGCGTCTGAAAGGATATTCGCCCTCGAAGGGTCTTGCAATAACTCTGCCAATACCTAAATCACCGCAAAGTAAATCTCTTGCAATTCTGCAGATTTCATAAAGTCTTTCAGGTGAAATTATATCCTCGTGGGCAGCAATCTGAAAAACGCTGTCTGCAGAGGTGTAAACAATGGGCTTGCCTGTTTTTATATGCTCTTCGCCGTAATCCTTTAAAACCTCTGTGCCTGAATATGTTTTGTTGCAAAGGATACCTGTGCCGATAGCCTTTTCAAATTCTTCGATGAATGCTTGGGGAAAGCCTTGTGGGAATGTGGGTAACGGCTTGCGTGAAACAATACCTGCAATTTCCCAATGGCCTATGGTTGTATCCTTGCCTTTTGACAGTTCACGAAGTCTGGCAACCTTTGAAAAAAGCTTTCCATCGCCTAAAAATGAAAGACCGTCTATATTTGTAAAGCCTATGCTTTTAAGTGTATCAATATTAAAATTCAGAGATTCGGATATTGATTTTATTGTGTTTGCACCCTCATCACCAAATGCTTTTGCATCGTGTGCGTTACCTATGCCGAAGCTGTCAAGCACAATAAGAAAAACTCGTTTTATATTACTCATTATAAAATAACCGCCGTTTCAAGAGAAAGCTTCATCATATCGGTAAATGTGTTTTGTCTGTCATCAGAAGAAAGGCTTTCCCCTGTAAGCAGATGGTCTGAAACTGTAAGGATAGCCAAAGCAGATTTTCCACTTCTTGCAGCGTTCATATAAAGCGCTGCAGCTTCCATTTCTACACCTAAAACCCCCATTTTACCCCAGAGTGCAGTTGATTTCATTTCGTCTGCTAAGCCCAATTCGTCATTATAGAAGGTGTCAGATGAAAGAATGTTACCTACCTTGTAGTCCAGATTTAATTCCTCTGCCTTTTCCACAGTTTTTCTTAAAAGGTCAAAGCTGGCAATTGGTGCAAATGTACCCGGCAAATTGAAGTTGTGTGCATAGCTTGAGTTTGTACAAGCGCCTTGTGCAAAAATAATATCGCGCACCTTAACGCTTTCACTCATACCACCTGCAGAGCCTACACGAATAATATTTTCTACATTAAAAAAGTTAAAAAGCTCGTAGCTGTAAATGCCGATTGATGGCATACCCATACCGCTTGCCATAACAGAAACAGGTACACCTTTATATACACCTGTGTAGCCGTGTATACCTCTTACATTATTAACAAGCTTTGCATTTTCAAGAAAGTTTTCTGCAATGAATTTTGCTCTTAACGGGTCCCCGGGCATAAGCACGGTTTTTGCAAAATCCGCAGGTGTTGCATTTATGTGTGGGGTGGGGTAGGTCATATATATTCTCCTTATTCTTTTTCGGTGTTTTGCGTCTGATTTGGTTTAGTATGTTCGCAGTATTTGTATACAGCTTCATATGAGTTCAAATTATTGAAAATTTAAAGTGATGCGATAGCTTTACATCCCTGTTTTGCGAAGCAAAATAGGGAGGGGGACCGTTCTTTGATAAGGTTGTTGTATTCCGTAAGTATATTTCGGGTAATAAAGTAATTTTAACAACACTGTTCGGTCGGAATGGTGGTGGGTAGTTCTCTTACCTCTATTCTTCATTAAAAATAGAAGAATATCAACCAATTTCAATATTTACACCAAACTCTTTTGCTCTGTCTATGCAAGTTTGGTATATCGTTAATTCTGTATTGCCCAAAGATTTTTTTATGTCACTATTATAAAATCTTAAAATTTTATATCCATTTTTATTTAAAAATTCTTCTCTTCTTTTTTCATAATCTATATTTTCCTCAAGATAATGTTGTTCACCATCAATTTCGATTATAAGTTTTAGTTTCGGACAATAGAAATCCACTATATATGGACCTATTATTTTTTGCCTAACAAAACGTGGTTTGAATTTATTTAAATACAAAAACCATAACTTCCCCTCTTCTTCCGTAGGGGATTTTCTCATTTCTCTTGCTCTGTCAACAAGCTCATAGGTTACATGTGAGTTTTTCATGTTAATTCTTCTTCCCAACTGAAGGATGCAGGTTAGAGAACTACCCACCACCATTCCGCCCCAACCTTGTAGTTGAAGTTGTTTTTAAACCCGGAATATACTTACGGAATACAACAACTGTATTGAGGAATGGTCCCCCTCCCTATTTCAACAAGTTGAAACAGGGATGTAAAGCTGTCGCATAACTTTAATCAACCAATAATATGAATCCTTATAATAACAGTGTAGCCCCTTAATTCCCGGTGGAATTATACTACATACATATCATACATCGAGGCGTACAATCCGCCTTTTTCCATAAGCTGAGTGTGGTTACCGCTTTCGGTGATACCGTCTTTTGTAATAACAAGTATATTATCTGCGTTTTTTATTGTTGTAAGTCTGTGGGCAACAGTAATTGTTGTTCTGCCCTTTGCAAGTCTTTCCAGGGATTGTTTAACAAGGTGCTCGCTTTCGTTGTCGAGAGCGCTTGTAGCCTCGTCAAGAATAAGGATTTTTGGGTTTTTAAGGAAAACACGGGCAATGCTTATTCGTTGCTTCTGACCGCCGGAAAGCTTTACTCCTCGTTCACCTACATAAGTGTCAAAGCCTTGAGGGAGCTTATCTATAAACTCCTCTGCACCGGCAAGGCGGGCGGCTTCGCGGATTTCCTCTTCTGTTGCACCGGGCTTGCCGTATTCAATATTCTCCCTTACTGTACCGGAGAAAAGATATACATCCTGTTGAACAATACCAATATTTTCACGAAGGCTTTTAAGGGTAACATTTCGGATATCTGTGCCGTCAATTTTTATTGTGCCGGCTGTTGCTTCATAAAAACGGGGGATAAGGTTACATATTGTTGTTTTACCACCGCCCGATGGGCCAACAAGGGCAAGACTTTCACCGCTACCAATGTGAATATTTACATTATTAAGAACCTCGTCTGTTTCTTCGGAATATCTGAAAGAAACATTCTCAAAATCAATTTTACCATCTGTAACAGTAAGTGTTTTTGCACTTTCTTTATCAACAATATCGGGGTCGGTATCCATGATTTCTGCAAAGCGTTCAATACCCGTCATGCCTCTTTGGAATTGCTCGGCAAAGTCAATTATTCTTCTTATGGATGTAAGGAGTGTTGAAATATAAAGAAGGTAAGCAATGTAGTCGGGCGCCTCGATTTTACCCTTTACAAGTGCAAATGCACCTGCCACTACCACAACAATATACATTATGCCCTCAGATGCTCTGTTAATAGAACTGTGGGAGCCCATATATTTGTAAACTCTTGACTTGATTTCAAGGAATTTTTCGTTGCCTTTTTTAAACTTTTTCTCCTCGATATTTTCGTTAGCAAAGGATTTTACAACGCGTATACCTAAAAGAGAATCTTCAATCTGACTGTTTAACTCACCAACAACCTTTCGAGATTCGCGGAAGCCCTCGCGCATACGCTTTTTGAAATATTGCAGGCATATCATCATAACAGGAAGCACTGCAAACAAAAGGAGTGTAAGTGGCACATTTATAAAGCAGAGAATAATGAAAGAAACAATAATTTTTATACCTGCAATAAAAAACTCCTCAGGACAATGGTGGGCAAACTCAGTAACATCAAAAAGGTCACTTGTTATACGGGACATTATTGTGCCCACCTTTGTGTTATCGTAGTATGAGTAGGAAAGCTTCTGCAAATGCTCAAAAAGATCCTTTCTCATATTAGTTTCCATTTTTGTACCCATAATATGACCGATGGATGCCATATAGTAGTTAGCAAGGGAATCAATTGCCCTGAGTAAAATGTATGTACCGCCCAAAGTGAGTATTGTTTTGGTGGTTAAAAGGGAAATGTCCTCAATTGCCGCATCTGTAATAAAACGCACAAAAAGAGGCAGCACAAGCTCGCAAACTGTTGTAAGCGCCGCACAGAAAAGGTCAAAAACCATAGTTTTCCAATGCTGCCTGTAGTAGGGCAGAAAGCGTTTGATAAGTTTAATATTCGGTGTTTGTTTTTTAGTTGAATTATCAGCCATAATGTCTCCTTGAAATAACATCAATTAAAAATTTTTCTGTCGCAATTATAATGATATTCCAATATAAAGGAAAATTCAATGATTTTCTGCTTAGTAAACAAAATATTTTTCTCAAAAACTATTGATACTTTTTCATTTTTCTGCAATAATAAGATGATTAATTATAATATATTATAATGGAGATATATGTTATGAATTACGATTGCAACAAGTTAGCAGAATTGTTGTTTCCGCACATCGGTGGCACAGTAGAGGAGTTGGAGGCAAAATACCCCGAAAGAGGTCTTTCAGAGGGTGCGAGAGTTACTCGTTTTGCGCCGTCACCCACAGGCTACCTTCACATAGGCGGTCTTTTCGGTGCTCTTGTAGATGTGCTTACAGCAAAGGCAACAAACGGTGTTTCCTACCTTCGTATTGAGGATACAGATAAAAAGCGCGAAATAGACGATGGTGTTTCTGCCATCATCAACGGCTTTGCATCTTTTGGCATAGACTTTGACGAGGGTGTAACAGGCTTTAATCAGGAAAAAGGCGCATATGGTCCGTATACTCAAAGCCAGCGCGCAGAAATATATCAGACTGTTGCTAAGGATTTAGTACAAAAGGGTCTTGCATACCCTTGCTTCTGTACAGCAGAGGAGCTTTCTGCAATTCGTGAGGAGCAGGAAAAGGGCGATGCTCTTATTTGGGGCTATTTCGGTAAATGGGCAAAATGCAGAGATCTTTCCTTTGAAGAAATTGAAGAGAATATAAAAGCAGGCAAGCCATATGTATTGCGTTTCCGCTCAGACGGTAGCGAGGATAAAAGAATTTTCTTTGATGATATTATCCGTGGCAAAATTGAAATGCCTGAAAACATCATTGACGAAGTTTTACTTAAGTCAGACGGTATTCCTACATACCACTTTGCACACGCTTGCGATGATCACTTTATGAGAACAACTCATGTTATTCGTGGTGAGGAGTGGATATCCTCTGTACCAAAGCACATTGCACTTTTCAAGGCTTGCGGCTTCCGTGTACCCAAATACGCACATACACCACAGGTTATGAAAATTGATGAGGATGACGGCACAAAGCGTAAGCTTTCAAAGCGTAAGGACCCTGAGGCAGCGGTAAGCTACTTTGTTGAGCAGGGCTTCCCTAAGGAGAGCCTTATAGAGTATCTTCTCACTCTTCTTAACTCAAACTTTGAGGATTGGCGCAGAGCAAACCCAACAGCGGACGCCTTCAGCTTCCCGTTCAACCTTAAAAAGATGAGCCCAAGCGGTTGCCTTTTTGACCTTATAAAGCTTAACGATGTAAGCAAAAATGTGATTTCTGTTATGAGTGCAGAAGCGGTTTACAACTACATTTCAGCCTGGGCAGAAAAGTATGATGAGGATTTCTTTAAGGTATTTACACAGGACAAGGCTTTCTCAACAGCCCTTGTTAATATAGACAGAGAAAGTCCAAAGCCACGTAAGGATATTGCAAAATGGTGCGAGGTTAAGGAATACTTCCAATATATGTTTGATGAGTATTACACACCTTGCTTTGAGCTTCCTGAAAACATTGCAAAGGAAGATGCAAAGGCTATTCTTGAAAAATATCTTACAGTTTTCGATAGCGCAGATGATAAAGACACCTGGTTCTCAAAAATCAAGGATTTGTGCGAACCTTTAGGCTTTACACCAAACGTTAAGGAATACAAGAAAAATCCTGATGCCTTCAAGGGCCACGTTGGTGACGTTTCAACGGTTATCCGTCTTGCAGTAACATCAAGAAAGAACACACCTGACCTTTGTTCAATTATGAACCTTTTAGGCGATAATAAGGTCAGCGAAAGAATAAATGCAGTAATTAATTCACTCTAAGGAGAATACACTATGGAAGAAATTTTTGAAACTGCGGGTAATTTTATCCACGATATTATTGATGAAGAATTAAGAGAAGGTGTTAACACAAAGGTTCAGACTCGTTTCCCACCTGAGCCAAACGGCTACCTTCACATTGGTCATGCAAAAGCTATTTGCATTGACTTTACAACTGCTATGAAATATGGCGGTGTTTGTAACCTTCGTCTTGACGATACAAACCCATCTAAGGAAGATATCGAATATGTTGAGTCTATCAAAGAAGATATTGAATGGCTCGGCTTTAAATGGGAAAAGTGTCTTTATGCATCAAGCTACTTTGATTTCCTTTATGAATGTGCAATAAAGCTTATTAAAGACGGCAAGGCATATGTTGATGACCTTACTGCAGAGCAGATGCGCGAATACAGAGGTACGCTTACAGAGCCCGGTAAAAACAGCCCTTATCGTGACAGAAGCATTGAGGAAAACCTTGACCTTTTCAAGAGAATGACCGATGGTGAATTCCCTGACGGTGCAAAGGTTCTCCGTGCAAAAATTGATATGGCATCTCCTAATATGAATATGAGAGACCCTGCAATTTACAGAATTATGCACGTTGACCACCACCAGACAGGTGACAAATGGTGTGTATATCCTATATACGACTTTGCACATCCTCTTTCAGATGCTCGCGAAGGCGTAACATATTCACTTTGCTCTCTTGAATTTGAAAACCACAGACCACTTTATAACTGGTTTATTGAGCAGATTGGTTTTGAAGAGCCACCAAGACAGATTGAGTTTGCTCGTCTTAACCTTAACTACTGCATTACATCAAAAAGAAGAAACATCCGCCTTGTTACAGATAACCTCGTTTCAGGCTGGGATGACCCTCGTATGGCAACCATCTGCGGTATGCGTCGTCGTGGCTATCCTGCAAAGGCTATCAGAAACTTCATTGAAAAGGTTGGTGTTTCAAAGGCATACAGCGTTGTTGACTATGGTCTTTTAGAGGCATGTGTAAGAGATGAGCTTAATGCAGAAGCACCAAGAGCAATGGCTGTGCTTGAACCGTTAAAGGTTGTTATTGATAACTATCCTGAAGGTCAGACAGAGGAAATTACAGTTGAGGTTCATCCTGAAAGACCTGAATTAGGCACAAAAACAGTTACCTTCGGCAGAGAGATTTATGTTGAAAGAAACGACTTTATGGCAGAGCCTGTTAAAAAGTATTTCCGCCTTTTCCCGGGCAATGAGGTTCGTCTTAAGGGTGCATACTTCATTACATGTAATTCATACGAAACAGATGAAAACGGTAATGTAACAGTTCTTCATTGTACCTATGACCCTGCAACAAAGGGCGGTAATGCTCCTGACGGCAGAAAGGTTAAGGGTACAATTCATTGGGCAGGTCCTAAGGCATTCAAGGCAGAGGTTCGTCTTTATGACAGACTCTTTAATGTTGAAGACCCTGCAGGTGTTCCTGATGATGAATTTGTTAATGCAATTAATCCTGAATCACTTGTTGTTCTTAAGGATTGCCTTATTGAAGAAGGTCTTTGCGATGCAAAGGTGCTTGATTCATTCCAGTTTATGAGAAACGGTTACTTCTGTGTTGATAAGGATTCAACACCTGAAGCACCTGTTTTCAACAGAACCGTACAGCTTAATTCTTCCTGGAAATAGCCGAAAAGAATTGAACCCCGTACGCCTGAAATTCAACTCTTTTCGGCTATAACATAAAACATTTTCGAAAGGATGTTTACAATGAAATTAACCTATAAGATTGTTGCCGCCGCATTGGCAATTATCACTATAGCAATAATCGTTTTTACTCCGCTTGTTCATGTTAGTATTAATTCGGTAGCATTACAGGGTCTTGTTTTCTTCGGCCAAGCAATAGGTAACGATTATGCACAAGAACTTGTAGGTGAGGATGGCAACCTCCCTCAGCGTGTTAATATTGACCTTTCTATAGCTGATATTTTCGGTGACGATGCATCTGCAACTGCAGAGCTTGTTAAAGGCCTTTCCGGTGAGAAGGATGCAAATGCATTAGAAAAGCTTGAAATTTTGCTTGCTCCTGCAATTGTGTTTGCAATAGCACTTCTGCTTGTTGTGATTTGTGCAATTGTTGTTGCTGTGCTTGCTTTTGCCACTAAGGATAACCGTAAGGTTATTGGGGCATCAGTAACGGGTGTAGGTCTTTCACTTCTTGTAGCAGAAAGCTTTGAAGCAATTGCTGCACCATTTTTAAGTAGTGATATTACACTTGCATCTATCGCAGGCAATTCATGGATATCTTTAATTGGTGATATTGATGCAGTGGAATTTTCTTCAACCTTCTGGGCAGTGCCGATTATATTTGCCGCAATTATTTTGTGGACAGTTCTTTATAACTACACACTCCCTGCAGATGAGAAGAAGAAAAGATTAGAAATGATAGGCGAGGCTGAGGAAAAATGATTTACGATAAGATTGAAAATTTAAGCCTTTATTTTGATGAAAATTCAAAATTTGCAAGGGTTGAGCCTGTGCTCAAGGATTTCTTAAAAGCACCATTTGACAGCGGTAAGATAGAAATCGATGGTGACAATATGTGGTGTAATGTAGCAAAGTACGATGTTGCGGATAATACACCTATAAAATACGAATCACATAAGGAATATGCCGATGTGCAGATTATGGTAGATGGTGAGGAAAATGTTGGTTGGGCAACCTTTAACGATTGCACAATCACAGAGGCTTTCAAAGAGGGCTGCGACATTGCCTTTATGGATGCACCAAACGGTCAGATGCTTGCATTAAGAAAAGGCTATTTTATGGTGTTCTTCCCTGATGATGCCCACGCACCATGCAGAAAAAGTGAAAATGCAGATTTTGCACATAAATTAGTTTTTAAAGTTAAGCTATAAAAAATAAACATCAAGGCAATCGCCTTGATGTTTATTTTTTATATACAGGCAACTCTGCAACAAGTGTAAATATGCCGTTTTCGTATTTCACAAGCATATCTCCGTTGTGCTTATCCACAGTACGTTTAATGCTTTTAAGACCTAAGCCGTGGTTTTCCTTGTCTTTTTTACTACTTATAATAATACCTGCACGTTTTTTTGGTGCTTCGGTTGATGGGTTTGCTACGGAAATAAAAATTCCGTTATCTGTAGTTATTTTTATATTTATATATCTGTTTGCAGGGTTTTCTATTTTAATACAAGCTTCAATAGCATTATCGAGCGCATTGCTGAGGATGGTGCATATATCCATACTTGGTATGCTTTCATTGTTCAACGGAACAACATCAAAGTGGGTAGCGATGCTGTTCTTTTGCGCCAAAAGCATTTTTTCGTTTATTATGGCATCTACAGCAGAGTTTTTGCTTACAGACACATAGGTTGCTTCTTCGAGGGCATCGGTCATTGTTTCGAGGTACTCTAAAAGCTGTTCTTTATTTCCGCTTTCTGCAATACCCTTAAGTGATAAGATATGGTTTTTCATATCATGACGGATTTCCCTTGTTCTGTTGTAGCTTTCCTCCATTTTTTCAAAGGATTGTTTTTCAAGTCGCATTTGTGTGCTTATAAGAATCTGATTTTTCTGTAATTCCAATTGACTCTGCAATTTCGAAAAAAGGAAGAATATGAGGATATTTATAAATACAAGACCAACAGTTGAAATAATTATGTATGCATTTATTTCCTCACCGGGAGCAAGGCGGTCTATATAATACTGGTAAACTGTAAGTGTACCCAGGGTAGTCAACGGCACTATAAATAATAAAAGCCAATATCTGAGTGGTACGCTTTTGTTTTTTGATTTTGTGAAAACTCCCATAAGAATAATTATGACAAGCATAAAGATATTGGGAAGCTCAATGGATAAAATTCTGTAGAAAAAGCTTTCCTCTGTAAGGTAGGGGATAGTGCCGATTGCTTTGTCTATTACAAGAGAAAAGGCAAAGTAGGAAAGAAGCTTTGAAAGTGCAACAATCAAAGAGTATGCAACAAAGAAAAATGCCTTTAAACGTTTCTGACCATCATATAACGCAAAAACAACGCACAAAATCAGTAACGTCTGAATAAAGGTTTTTAGTGTACCGCTTTGCCCTGTTTCTTGCAAAGCAAGTAATATGCCTGAGCTTAACACAAAAGCAATTTTAATTGGTAGCTTTGAGGTGTATTTCTTCTCAAAGAATACATTCATCATAAGAAATGCAAAAAGCATTTCAATAGTAGATGAAAAAAATCTTATAAGATAAAAGAGCGTTGTTTCAATAAATTCTATCATATAAATCACCTTTTAGACCACAGGTATGCCTGCTTTACTGCAGAAGCTTTACTTTTGCTTATGGGAAGACTTACATTGCAGCTGAGCTCCGCAACCTCTTTGTTAAGGGACTTGATTTTTGTTGCATTAACGAGAAAGCTTTGGTGAATACGGATAAAATCTTTTTCTGCAAGCTCCTTTTCAATATTGTCAAGCTTTCCGTAAAATGAAATTTCCTCATTTTTCGTGTGAACAATTATTACACGGAGCTTGCTTTCAAAATAGTAGATTTCATCAAGAGGAATATTTTTTACAAGTGATGATGTTTTAAGGGTGTAAAAATCTGTTGCTTGTTTTTTCAGCTCTGCAAAGCATTCGGAAAGTATACGGTCGAAGGCATTTTCGAGATCGGTTTTAAGAATGTACCTGAATGCTTTTGCCTCGTAGCCTGAAAAAACATATTCCGCAGAGGATGTAACAAAAACAATCAGAGAATTTACGCCTTCACCACGAAGATTTTTAGCACATTCAACACCATTGGTGTTTTTCATTTTTATATCAAGAAATATAATATCAAATTCTGCAGGATTTTCCTTGCAGACAGAAAGTAAATCCGTGCCGTCATAAAAGGTTGAAACGGTTGCGTTAATATCGTTAACGGCAAGGTGCTTGCGTGTTCGGTTTTCTATATAATCGCAGATGTGCTTTTCGTCGTCGCAGATTGCAATACTGAGCATTTTTGTTCCTCCTTGCCGTGGTTTTATTTTATATTACTACAAAGTTTATTTAAAAGCAAGATACCATAGTTTTTACCATTATGACAGAACCGAGAATGCAGATAATTATTGCAGAAATTATCAGAGAATTAAAATATAATCGTGGGTTTGAGCGTTGGCGAGCTTCAGAAAAAGCTTGCATAAGCATATAACAGATGAGTATAACAGGAAGGGTAACAGGTGCAATAAAAAAGGTAGCAGCAATACATAAGTGCGCAAGCACAACACCTATTATGTCAGTAAATAAGTTTTGGGGCACAAGATAGCATAAGAAAGTCGTAATAATAAAAGTACCATATGAAGCAATTGTTGCTATAGCGGCTGTGCGTGCCGGACCTTCTATGCACCAATGCCTTTTTATTATAGCTTGCTCTGCTGTTTCCGTGTAAAGCTGGTACACAATTATAGAAATAAAAGTAATTATAACGAAGATGTTTAAAGTATCATGTTCCCATAAAAGTGTTTCTTCATAATCATATGAGTAATCGCCGTCGTTAACGTATACGGTATAAGTAGTCAGCTTTTCTATTGCCCTTGTAACGGCACGAATGGGTAAACTGAAATATTCAGAAAGAGGCATAACTATAAGCCATAGTGATTCTTCAATACGCCAGTGAAGAAGTGCAGAGGTTGTACTTGTAAGGCAAATTGCAAAGGCAGGATAGTACAAAAATTTCAAATCGTGTGATTTTGCAAAAATTGCCAGAAGCGATAAGGAAGCTATATATATCAGCATATATCCCACGAATATAATAGGTTCTGCTTTGTTCCAGAAATCAGTTTCCGGAAATGATATTTTTTCACCTAATATATAACCTGCAAAAAGAAGAAGTACAGCAGATAACACGCCAATAATTATTTGTAGTAATTTGTTGTTTTTAAGTGTTGTCATAAAACCATCTCCTTGAACTGATTAAAAGCCTGATATCAGAATATGCGGGAAAATGAGTGAAAGCAAAATGTTTATAATAATTATAGGCTTGAAAAAATATTTTATTGAGTGTTCCTCCTTGCCCGGAATCGTTTAATCTATAAATTCATATTACTACATATTTTTTGTTTTCAACTTAAAAGCAATGCATTGTTGTGGTGTATATTACCCATGTGCCTGCTATAGTGAGAAATATTGCAAGCAGAACAAGGGGATTGAAAAGTTTACGAGGGTTGCGTGTTTCAATGGCTTGCTTAGATGCAATTATAATAAGATATGGGATGAGTATTATCGGTAGCACAAATGTGCACATTGTTATTGTTAAAAGCATACTCAGTATAGCCAAAGCTGTATAAAGAATTTCCGGAACAATAAAGTTGTGGGAAATGTTTAAAATGAATATTAAAAGACTGTATGACCCGTATGAAATAATCATAGCAAGTGCTGCTGTTCGTGCAGAACCCTCAAGGTGCCAACGGGCAAGTTTTATAGAGTGGTCTTCAGTTTTAGTGTAAAGCTGGTATGCTGTTAAAGAAGCAATTGTGATTATAAGAAGAATACCAACAATATCGTATTGGAAAAGGAAAAATTCATCATAATAATATTTGTTATGGTACAAAGTAGCTTTTTCTACGGCTTCAGAAAAAACGAGGATCGGCTTACCTAATGCTTTGGAAATAAATATTGTTAGCAGTCTGAATGAGGTTTCGGTTTGCCAATAAACAATTGCAGATATTACGCTTGTGAGACAAGTGACAAATGCAGGGTAATAAAGAGCTTTCAAATTGTGCTTTTTTGCGAATCGTGCCAGTAGTAAAAGAGCCGTCGTATATATGAGTATATAAGCTATAAGAATAACAAGCTCTGCAATATTCCAAAATGCTGTTTGGGGAAAGGTGATTTTTTCACCTAATATATAACCTGCAAAAAGAAGAAGTACAGCAGATAATACACCGATAATCATTTGCAGTAATTTGCTTTTTTTGAGTGTTGACATGAAATCATCTCCTTGAACTGATTAAAAGCTTGATATCAAAATATGCGGGAAAATGAGTGAAAGCAAAATGTTTATAATAATTATAGGCTTGAAAAAGTATTTTATTGTGTGTTCCTGCTTGCAAATAACACCACACCATATCACTGTAATTAAAAGCCATACGCGTGAAAGCGTGCCGCTGATAATTAACAACCACACAGCCAATTCTTCAAAAATTCCCGAAAGCTGCATTAAAAGACCATAACCAAAGTATTGTGTAATAACACCGAATATAAAAAGAACAAAGCATAAACAATAGATAGATAATGTTGCTATACAAAAAAATTTTAAATCTTCAAATTTATCAGATTTAGTTTTCATAAAACCATCTCCTTTTCTGCTTTTATAATAGCAAACAGAATTAAAAATTTGATAAAAATGTAATTTTTGTACGCGAATTTGTAATTTTTGTGAAGAAAATACAGAAAATGTTATTACATTATAATAATTGAAATGTGCTTACTTGTGTGATAAAATATTAAAGTGAATTTATTTATAAAATTCTTTCGGAGGATTTGTAATGAAAAAGTTTATGGATAAGGATTTTTTGCTTAAAACAGAAACAGCAAAAAAGTTATACGCCGCTTGTGAAAACACCCCTATTTTCGATTGGCATTGTCATCTCCAGCCAAAGGAGATTTATGAAAACAAACAGCCATCGGATATTGCTGCGTTGTGGCTGGGTGGTGACCACTATAAATGGAGAGGTATGCGATCCTGTGGTATTAGCGAAGAATATATTACAGGTGATAAATCACCATATGAAAAATTCAAGGCGTGGGCAAGTGCAATGCCTAATTTAATAGGCAACCCACTTTACCATTGGACACACCTTGAGCTACAAAGATATTTTGATATTTATGAGCCTCTTTCACCTGAAACCTGTGACGATATATGGGAAAGAGCAAATGCTAAAATCAAAGCAGGTGGTTTTACACCGAGAGAGCTTATTGAAAAAAGCAATGTTAACTTTGTTTGCACAACAGACGATGCTGCAGACACACTTGAATACCATAAGCTTTTAGCGGAAGATAAATCCTTTAAATGCAAGGTGCTTCCTGCTTTCCGACCTGATAAGGCTCTTGGCATTGAGCTCCCCGGATACAACGAGTGGGTAGGTGCTCTTGAGAATGTTTTAGGCAGAAAGGTTACTTCATTTACAGAGCTTAAAAAAGGTCTTCTTGAAAGAATAGAATTCTTTGCAGAAATGGGTTGCCGTGCTTCTGATCACGCATTTACCTATGTGCCGTATAACAGAGCAGGGGAAGAGGAGCTTAACAAAATTTTCAGCCGTCAGCTTAAAGGTGAAGCTCTTTCAAAGGACGAGATAGATAAATACAAAACAGAGCTTATGCTTTTCCTTGCAGGTGAGTATAATCGTCTTGGCTGGGGTATGGAAATTCACATTGGTGCAATGCGAAACAACAACGGCATTATGTTTAAAAAGCTTGGCCCCGATACGGGCTATGACTCCGTTGCGGACTACGAAATTGCAGTAAGCCTTTCAAGGCTTTTGGATGCAATGCTTTGTGGTGCAGGTCTTCCGAAAACTGTACTTTTCACACTTAATCCTAAAGATAATTATGTGTTGGGTACAATGCTTGGTAACTTCCAGTCTGACGAAGCAGAATCAAAAATTCAGTTTGGCTCTGCATGGTGGTTTAACGACAACTACGATGGAATGCGCACACAGATGCAGACACTTATGAACTTAGGCGTTATTTCAAAATTTGTTGGTATGATTACAGACTCCCGTAGCTTTCTTTCATACCCTCGTCACGAATATTTCCGCAGAATCCTCTGCGAGCTTTTAGGTGACCTTGTGGAAGAGGGCAAATACCCTGAGGATATTGAATTCCTTTCAAAGGTAGTGCAGGATATTTCATACAACAATGCTGTTAAATATTTTGGTGTATAAGGATAAGGTGAGGTACTATGGAAAAAGTAAAACAAGAGCTAAAAAACTATGTTCCTAAAAAGGAATCTCAGGCGTATGCTATAGCAGCCTTGGGTCAGGGTCTTGTGTATAGCTGTATGTCAAGCTATATAACAGACTATTATATGAATGTTCTTACGCTCAATGCAATGTTTGTTATTATGCTTATGCTTTTTGCTCGTGTTTGGGATGCTATCAATGACCCTATGATGGGTATGATTGTTGACAGACACACAACAAAAATGGGTCGAATGAGACCATATCCTGTTTTTACAGCTATCCCGATTGCTGTTTTAACGATATTGATGTTTGTAAATCCGGGCTTTGATACACAGAATAAAACAACAGGTCTTTATGTTTTTGTTACTGTTGTTTATGTGCTTTGGGGTATGATTTATACTGCGAGTGACGTTCCTTTCTGGAGTATGCCAAACGTTATGACTCCTAACCCTAAAGAACGTGGTAATATCATTTCTTACGGTAAAACAGTTGGTGGTATCGGTTCTGCAGTTACAGTAGCGCTTCCTATAATTATGGGCTTCATGTATACTTCTGTTTTCTCAAAGAGCATGACAGAGAAAGAGTTTGAACCATTTAAATTTGCTGTTATGGCTATTTCAATGGCTGTTATCGGTATGCTCTTGTTTGCGTTTAAGTCTGTTAAAATCAAGGAAAGAGTGCAGATTCCTAATGCAACTAAAAGAAAACCGGGTGAGGCAGGAACACTT
This sequence comes from Acutalibacteraceae bacterium, assembly GCA_045530855.1. Taxonomy (GTDB): domain Bacteria; phylum Bacillota; class Clostridia; order Oscillospirales; family Acutalibacteraceae; genus DTU089. The sequence continues at coordinate 2,566 of JAZSCV010000082.1, read as the reverse complement.
AAAAGAATTTTCACCTGCAAGCCTCTTATGCTTGTTGTAATTTCAGGTGTTCTTTCATTTGGTAGATATATGCTTCAAGCAGCAGCACCTCACGTTGCTCGTTATTCCGGTCTTTATATTGGCTCAAAGCCTGAAACTGCAGAAGCATATCAGTCAAATATTTCAACAGTTGCCCTTGTTATTCAGATTTGTGCAGCAGTTGGTATGTTTGGTGCTATGCTTTTCCTTCCAAAGCTTTACAAGAAATTTGAATATAAACATATTATGATAGTTTCCTGTGTTGCAGGCTTTGCTGCATCTTGCCTTACGGTTGTAATTGGTTGGACAACAAAAAACCTTCTTCTTTGCATACCATTTATGCTTATTTCAGCTATTCCTCTTGGTGTTATTAATAACGTATCATTTGCAATGGTTTGTGATTGCCTCGACTTTATGGAGTGGAAAACAGGCTTCAGAGATACAGGTCTTGGTTCTGCTTGTCAGTCATTTGTAAATAAAATCGGTAATGCATTTGCAACAGTTATGATTATCGGTATGTACATATTAATAGACCTTGATGTTGCTACTCTTAACAGCAAAGCAGAAAGCGTAGTAAACATTGCTATGAACCTTGATGTAACAAAGCAGTTCGGTATGTTCTCACTTGTAACTATCGTTCCGGGCATCAGCCTTCTTCTTTGTGCAATTCCATTATTCTTCTATGACCTTACAGGTGAAAAGAAAAATAAAGTGTTTACAGAGCTTGCACAGTTGAGAAAAAAACGTGGCGTAGAGGTTGAAGATTAAAAAAATAAAAAGCGATGCTACAAAACTTGCAAATTTTGTAGCATCGCTTTTTTTACTTTTGCTTACTTCCAACAGTCTACATCATGGGGAAGATTTATATTTTTCGCCTTGAATACGGGGTCAATACCTTTTTGGTGTTGCTTTTCGTAATCCTTTAAAGCGGCAACGGCGTATTTACTTAAAATGAATATAACAGGTATGTTTATAATTGTCATACCACCCATTGCAATATCTGCAATATTCCAAAGTAAATCTGCGCTAAGTCCTGCACCAACAAAAATTAACAGGGCTGCAATAATGTGATAAACATTCATAACCCACTTTTTAGGTGTCTTTTTGCAAAGATAGATAATTGCCATATCAACGTAATAGATGTTGCCTAAGAGGGTAGTAAAGGCAAATAAAATCATTGCAACTGTAATGAATATAGGGCCGAAGTTTCCTAAAGTTTGGCCGAGGGCAGCCTGCACATATGGTGCACCGGAAAGCTCTGCAGATGGTTCAATACCTGAACACATACACATAAATGCAGAAGCAGAGCAAACAAGAAGAGTATCAATAAAAACAGAAAGCACCTGTACAAGACCTTGTTTAGCAGGGTGATTTACATCAGCAGAAGCGGAAGCGTTTGGCGCAGAGCCTACACCTGCCTCGTTACTGAAAAGACCACGCTTGATACCAAACATTACACAAGAGCCTGAAAAGCCACCGAATATTGCATTGAAATCAAAAGCCTCTGTGAATATAGTTTTAAAAATATCGGGGAGAGCTTTGAAGTTTATTACAACAATTATGAGGGCAACAATAATATATGCACACCCCATAAAAGGAACTAAAAAAGTTGTAACATTAATAATTCTTTTACCGCCACCAATAAGGCAATAGCCACAGATAACTGCTAAAACAATACCTATTACCCAAGGTGTTGTTTCGGGGTTATAAAAGCTATAGGTTGAAAATGTAGATTGAAGATTGTAGCTTGCAAGCATATTGAAGCCTACACCATAGGTGAAAATGAGAAGAAGAGTAAAAATAATGGCGAGAGGCTTGTTTTTAAGGGCTGTACCTATGTAATATGCAGGACCTCCTGAAAAAGTGCCGTCTGCATTTTTCTTTTTATAAATCTGCGCAAGAGTGCTTTCAACAAAAGCAGAAGCACTACCGATAATGGCAATAACCCACATCCAGAAAACAGAGCCGAAGCCTCCAAGGCAAAGGGCGGTGGAAACACCGATAATGTTACCTGTACCAACTCGGGAGGCGGTTGAAACCATAAGTGCCTGGAAGGAGGATACACCTTTACCATCTGCAGGCTTTTCCGTAACGGCTTTTATTTGTTCCTTGAAAAGTCTGAATTGTACAAATTTTGTTTTGATGCAGAAAATCAAACCGCCTACAACAAGCAGAATTATTAAAATATAACTGTACAAGGCGTTGCTGATGCCATTTATAATTTCTTCAAACATCTATTTACCTACTTTGCAAAAATAATGACAAAATTATACAGTATGTGACAAATGTTGTCAATTTAAAAAATAAAAGAGAAGAGCCGAAGCTCCTCTCTTTAAGGTAAAACTGTAAGCCGGGTTCTGTCGTTTAAGGCAATCATCTATCTACGTGTTACGTTGCCGCAACACTTTAGCCACCCTTTGGGGATGCGAAAAATCGCTGTCCGGCAAACTCCCCGGTCGGTGTTGCATCGGGTAGGGTTTACATGGCCGTGATGTCTCCACCACGCCGGTGAGCTCTTACCTCGCCTTTCCACCCTTACCGAATAAAT
>JAZSCV010000049.1:0-55668 GCA_045530855.1 Acutalibacteraceae bacterium | reverse complement strand
ATGGATGTCTGACCTGGGAGCAGATGCTTTCACGTTCGTCCCTTGTTCCGAGAGAAGAGGTTCGCAGACGTGCATCTCTTGTCAAGCCTGACGATGTATGTAATATGCAGTACACATCGGGAACTACAGGCTTCCCCAAGGGCGTAATGCTTACCCATAGAAACATCGTAAATAACGGCAAGACAATCGGTGACAGAATGGATCTTTCCACGGCAGACCGTATGATGATTCAGGTGCCGATGTTCCATTGCTTTGGCATGGTTCTTTCTATGACCTCTATGATTACTCACGGCGGAACACTTTATCCTATCCCCTATTTCTCACCAAAATCATCACTTGCTTGTGTAAACGATGAGCGTATCACTTGTTTCAATGGTGTTCCCACAATGTTTATTGCAATGTTCAGCCACCCCGATTTTGCAAAAACAGACTTCTCATATATGCGAACAGGTATTATGGCAGGTGCGAACTGTCCTGCAGACCTTATGCGCCGTGCTTCTGTGGAAATGAATATGCGAGAAATCATTTCAGTTTATGGTCAGACAGAGGCTTCCCCCGGTTGTACTATGGGTGAAGTAAACGAAGACCTTGACCACCGTGTTGAAACTGTAGGTAGTGCATTCCCCGGTATTGAATGTAAGATTATAGATCCCGAAACAGGTCTTGAGCTTCCTGATGGTCAGAGTGGTGAGTTTGTTGCCCGTGGCTTTAACATTATGAAAGGCTACTATATAATGCCTGAAGCGACCGCTCAGGCTATCGACAGCGAGGGTTGGCTCCATTCCGGTGACATATGCATGAGAACTCCTGATGGATATTATAAGGTTACAGGCAGACTTAAGGATATGATTATCCGTGGCGGTGAAAACCTTTATCCACGAGAAATCGAAGAATTCTACCTTACTAATCCTAAGGTTCGTGATGTTCAGGTTGTTGGTGTTCCCGATGAACAATATGGCGAAGAATGCTGTGCCTGGATAATTCTCCACAAGGGTGAAACAGCTGACGAAAAGGAAATGAAGGAATACGGATATGCATCTATTGCAAAGCATAAGGTTCCAAAATATTTCTTATTCGTAAACGAATTCCCAATGAATGCCGCAGGTAAAATTCTCAAATACAAAATGCGCGAATGTGCTATTGATATGTACAATCAGCAGAAAGCCAACAACGGCAAATAATAAATACACAAAGTCGGACTAAGCTTTGCTGTGTCCGACTTTTTTAAAAAAAGAAGGTTAATTAATGAAAATTATTGATGCTCATTGTCATATATGCCCCGACAGGATTGCAGAATATGCAACACAAAACACACAAAAGTTTTACGATATCCCACACTCTGCATACATTGGAGATGTTTGCTCACTTTTGAAGCAATGCGAAGAAAGTGGTGTAAGCAGATGCGTTGTATCAATGGTTGCAAAAAACCCGCGACAGACCGAGGATATACGCAAATTTATTGGAGAACAGGTTGCACTTCACCCTGATAATTTCATTGGTTTAGGAGCTTTACATCCTGACAGTACACAAAAAGAGCAAGATATTACCAATCTTATGGAAAGTGGCTTAAAAGGAATAAAGCTCCACCCTGATATACAAGGTTTCAAGGCTGATTGTGATGGTTATAAGGAAATTTATGACCTTTGCACACAATTTGATTTGCCTATACTTTTGCATACAGGAGATTCACGCTTTGATAACTCAAACCCTGACAGAATTGAAAAAATACTTAAAGAATTTCCTCACCTTACAATAATAGGCGCCCATTTCGGTGGCTGGTCGGTATGGAAGGAAGCAGCAGAAAAACTTTATAAATATGATAATTTTTATGTTGATACTTGCTCCTCCTTCTATTCTCTTTCTGATACAGACGCGAAGAAAATCATAAACAAATACGGAACAGAAAAAGTTATTTTCGGTACAGATTACCCTGTCTGGAAGCAAGAGGATGAAATTAATAAAATTATATCCTTAGGCTTTACCGATGATGATTTGGAAAATATTTTCCATAAAAATATTGAAAAGGTTTTGAAAATATAACTTCATATACAAATGCGAAAACCAAGCAACAAAGGTTGTTTGGTTTTCGTTGTTTTTTGTCAAAAAATCAAGTTCTAATTTAATTCTACTTCTTTTTCACTCAATTTCATTGATTTTGTGCCACTTGAAATTTATAATAAATTTGAAAGGTGGTATCGATATGGATAAATACACATTCGGTAACAATCTGTATAAGCTGAGAACCGAAAAAGGTCTTACTCAAAAAGATCTTGCAAAAATACTGAACGTATCCGATAAAGCTGTTTCCAAATGGGAAACAGGCGATGCATTACCAAGAGTAAAAACCCTTGAAATGATAGCAGATTGTTTTTCTGTTTCTTACGAAAAGCTCTTATCTGAAGAAATAACAGACGAAGCATTACACCAACACGAATATGAGCAATACAAAAAGTTTTACGATGAGCGTTTATCGAGCGAGTTCAAAAAACTAAGGCACAATCTTATTGTATCATTTATACTTATATTTGTTGCAATATTTGCCAATTTCATTGGTGCTGTAACTCAAATCAGCAGTGGTTATATAACTACCACTCTTCATCAAACAATAGCATTTATTGTATTTCCTTTTGTTGCTCTGTTTGCTTTTTGCATCTTATGTTCCTTATATTCAAAAAACTATTCACCAGAAAGCACAAAACAACGTTATATTTTGTTTGGTTTATGTGTTATTTCAGGTACATTAACAACAATAAGATACCTGTTGTCTGAAGACTTTACCTTTATCACTGTTTTAGGCTTTGCGATTCCTACACTTGCACTGTTAATATTCTTCGTTTATAGCAAACGCAAAAGCAACCGAGAACCTCTTTGGATTTCAAACACTACTTTATTCCACCTAACAAATTACACACCCTTTATATCTGCATTGTTTGTCCTTTTACTTGACTTTAACATTGTTTCATTCATAACCATGTTGTTATACGGAAGTGTAATTACAACTCTTTTAGCATTATATAAATTACAGGATATTGATAACGGGCTCAGTAAAGTTATCGAAATCAAAAAAACTCAAAATACTAAATCGAAAAAGATTTTAACAATTGCTGCTACACTTACAGTCATTTTCACACTTATATTGTCAATGTTATTTACTCTTGTTCCGGGTATTTCGGTAAAAATAGCATTTTCGGGTTCAGATACCGCCAATAAAAAAGCTATACTTTTTGAAGATTACAACACTAAATTAGATATGACTGACGTTCAGGAAATACTTGTCAAAGATCTGAAAATATTTGTACCTTCCGAATATTCAATAACCCAACCTATGGAAAATGCTTATATGTGCATGGTTAACGAACAATACACACTCACAGTACACGCTAAAAAACAGGATAACGAGGACATTAAAACAGGTGAAGATTTTATTTTCGATGATACTATCCCTGAACAAGAAAGAAGCCTCTTAAAGAGAATGTTTATATCCACCTTCGGTAAATTCCCTGAGAATAACTTTGAATATTACAAATTGATTCACTCAATAAGTATAGATGACATAAATATTTTCAATTACTCTCAATGTGCAAGTTACTCTATGCTCATGGTATCCAAATCACTATTTACAAGTAATGCCACTGATATATTAATTTACGAAAGGGATAACATTGGTGCAATAATTACTGTTCGTCCTCTTGAAGACGACAAATTGTTATATACCGTTGACCTCTACAAAAAAGACAATGACGAATACTACTACACCTTAATATACAAAGAAGATTCCGTTGAAACTTTTTATAAAATATTAAACTCAATCGAAGTCATAAACTAACTTTTTCAACAATAGTTTTTCATATTTCTACTCTGCCCCTTGAAAAACAATATAATGTATGCTAAACTTGTAACCTGTGTTTTAAATTAACGTATTATGTTATATATTCTTAATTACATTTCGAGGTGCAGAGATGATTTGTAACAACATTTTAGAGGCTATGGGCAACACCCCTGTAATTCGTCTTAACCATATGGCGGAAGAAAACAGCGCTGATATTCTTGTTAAATTTGAAGGGCTTAATGTTGGTGGCTCAATAAAAACAAGAACCGCCTACAATATGATTTTAAGAGCCGAAGAAGAAGGTAAAATCAATAAGGACACTATTATTGTTGAACCTACAAGCGGTAACCAGGGCATTGGTCTTGCCCTTGTTGGTGCGGTAAAGGGTTATAAAACAATAATTATTATGCCTGACTCTGTAAGTGAAGAAAGAAGAAAGCTTGTTAAACACTACGGTGCAGAGGTTAAGCTTGTTCACGATGCAGGAAACATAGGAAAATGCATTGACGAATGCTTACAGCTTGCTTTAAAAATGCAAGAAGAAAACCAAAATGTTTTTGTTCCTCAGCAATTTGAAAACCCTGCAAATGCAGAAATTCAAAGAAAGAAAACTGCTACAGAAATTCTCGAGCAGGTTAGAAAACCTATTGACGGATTCTGTGCAGGAATCGGCACAGGCGGTACACTTACAGGTATTGGTGAGGTTTTAAAAGAAGCTAACCCTAATATTGAAATATGGGCAGTTGAGCCTGAGGATGCGGCTATCCTTTCAGGCGGACTTATAGGCACCCATATACAGATGGGTATTGGTGATGGTCTTATTCCACCAATTCTTAACACAGAAATTTATAATGATATCTGCATTATTTCAGATGAAGAAGCTCTTAACACAGCAAAAGACTTAGCAAGAAAAGAAGGTATTCTTTGCGGTATTTCAAGCGGTACAAATGTTGCCGCGGCAATTAAGCTTGCCAAAAAGCTTGGCAAGGGTAAAACAGTTGTTGCTGTACTTCCAGATACAGCCGAAAGATACTTCTCTACCCCACTTTTTGATGAATAAAAAATACCTGCCTGAGTTTTTCTCAAGCAGGTATTTTTTATTTATTCTCAGACATTACCACATCTGCAGGCTTTACATTTGTGTTTGTTGTAACAAGCTCAAGTATCTGCAAAGATGTTTTTTCATTCAAAACACCCTTGGGTACAATTACCTGAGCCTTGTTATCACTTAATGATACAAAGCATTCACTTTTAGTTTTTGATTTTATCAATGCTTCCAGGTCTGTCTCCGCCTTTGAGCGCTCTGTAATCGCCTTAACAGATGCGGTTATTGTTTTTGCCTCTTCGCTACCTGTTACTGCGGCTTTTAATGATGTGTTGAGCTTATTTAATGCCTCATCATCCTTCTTTTTTCTTTCCCATTTCATTTCATCAAAACTTTGAGCTGTATCAGTTGTATCAGTTGTATCACCTGTAGCATTAACATACTTTGCTTCACCCAGATTCTGAACATACTCAGGATCTGTAGTTTCTTCACCTGCAAGAGAGTTGTTGCCTGTATAATACCAATTAACAAACACCGCTGCACCCAATGCAATAACAAGTGTTGCAAGAATTAACTGTCTTCTTTTAAGTATAACATTCATATGTATTCTCCTATCTTTATTAATTCAATCTATCATTTTTGTTACAGAAACCTTTGCGGTGCTTATGTTGAAAAGAGCGCAAATGGTTTCTGTTATTGCTTTTTTTACAGAATTTCTGTCACCGCCCCGGCAAACAACAGCAACACCTTTAATTTCAGGCTCATACACCTTAAGCAAAAGACACTCCTCGTTGCTTGAGCCATTTTTCACAACAACATACTCTTCCTTGAAGTTATCATCTGTTGTTTTGTCTGTTTTGTGATTTTCGTTTTCGTATGCTTTGGCATACACATTTTCATAAGAGCTTTCGAGTGTAATCATAACCCGTACTTCCCCTGCACCATCAATCTTTTCTAAAATAGCTTTCAGTTGCTTTTCTGTGCTTTTTATATACTCTGTTGCAGATATAGTCTCACTATCCGTAATGACTTTTTCTTCTGATACACCAGAAGAAATTTCAGTTACAGCAAGAAATAAAACGGCGAGTATACACACAACCAAAAGACCTTTGTTGCGTTTGTTAAGTTTTATTTCCTTCAGATTTTGTAAAAGCTCATTCATTTTTAACTCCGATTTTTAAAATCTGCCTATACTCATCGGGCACCGAACTTTTGATATCAGGCATCCGATTTTCGTAAACCTTGTCAACTTCAATTCTTACTTCTTCAAGATAAACAATGTTTTCGTCCTCGCTGATTTGTGTGCTTACATATATTTCATATTCATCCACCTCGTAATTTATGAGTATTTCCTTCATCTGAGCATACACATTTTTTTCTATCATATTTGCAGTATGCATTAATGCGTTGTATTGCTCCTGCACTCTGAACTCCTCCGGCGAATATATTCCCTTAAAATTTATATCAATTTTTAATACAGGAGCAACAGAAGTTAAAAGCATCAGTGACACAACGCATACCCGCAAGGTCTTACGCATTTTTTCAGGTGTTAAATATTCAAGAATTCCGCCAAAAACAGCACAGGCTATGTAATTTATAAAAACAGATTTTACTATTTCACTCATACTGCACCACCCTTAACAGCTATACACACACCAACCGACACAATAAAAATTGTCGTGAGTATCACAATAGTTGAAACGAGAAGTATCATGGCATCCTTTATAACAGAAAGCATACAAAGGGAATTTTTTACACCAAAAATTTGTGATGCACTAAACACAGCTTCCAAGGAAAGCAACCACATAAAAAGCTCGGTGAGTGTAGGCAAAACAAACACAATTACGGTAATTATCCCAAAGGCTCCTACTGTATTTTTTATAAGCCCCAGGCTTGAAACAAGTGTTGAATATGTTTCACTTACTGCTCCACCTACAATGGGTAGGCTCTGTCCAATTACAAACCTTATGCTTCTTGAAGAAAGTGTATCAACGCCATTGCTGAGCACCCCTTTCAAGGTAACAAGTCCGGAAAAAACAGTACCTACAAAGCTTAATGCAAAAACATAAACTTTTTTGATAATGGATGAGATTCTTTCGGTAAAATTGTAAACATCAAAACAAGACAAAAACCCTACAGAGCACATAACATTAACCACAGGCTGGGCAATGTTTACGAGAAGCCCCGAAAAAACAGTATCTGAAAAAACCGTTAGTGCCGCATAAGAAACACCCATAGTTACGTTACCCGATGTAGACACAATAACACTAAAAACACCGGTAAAAGCCGTTGTGAAAACAAGCAACGCTTCTAACACAGCAAATGCTGTTGTTACAACCGTTGCCACAGGTACCGCAATAGTAAGAGAAAGCACCCCACCCCCTACAATCCTTACACTTTCACCGTTATCCGTAAAGGAAGTAAGTGTTGAGGTTATCATTAAAACACCAATAGCCACAAGCATAAATTTAATGGGTTTCCTGAGTGCATCTGACACTATATTAAAAAGTGCATCAAACACCTTTTGAGGCTCAACTGAAAAAACAGAATTGTAGCTTATTTCCGTTATGCCAATCTCCTCTAAAATTTTCTTTGTTTCACCATCAATGGAATCAAAAATTCCCTGAACATCAAATTCCTGTGCATATTCATCAATATTACTCCGGAGTGCAAGTCCCGTAGGAGAAACCATAAAGGCAATTGCCAACAAGCAAAGTGTTATTTTTAATATCCTTTTCATTTTTTCACCTATTAAAAAATGATGTAGCCACACTTATTACCGAAGTAATTACAGGTACACTTACAGAAACTGCAATAATTTTTGCAGAAAGCTCCACCACACCTGCTATGCCGTTTTCTCCATTATCCCTGCAAACATCCGAAACAACAGAGCTTATAACAAGAATCGAAAAAACCTTTATCATAATCTTAAAAGCTTCCTGTGATATATTATCAAAAAAGCCAAAAGAATCTATAAGTGAAACAAGCTCTTTTATCTGCGGAGCTACACTTACAACTACGGCAATTACAATGGCAAGTCTAATAACAATTGTTGTTACAGAGCTTGTGCTTTTAAGAAGTGCAAGTACAATAACGCCCGCAACAGAAAGCAAGGCTATTTCAGTAATACTCAAAACTCCAACACAGACGATAACTCATCTTTAAGCTCCATTAATTCGGGAATAAACATCATAAGGGCAATAATCAACCCCGCAATTGTTATGATCAATGTGTATTCCTGTTTATCCGCCTTTTGTAATAATTGATTTACAATTGAAACAACTATTGCTATTGCTACAATTTTAAAAATTATCATTATATCCATTTATACACCTACAAAAAAACTATAATAATACTTAATGCACAGAATAAACTCAAAGATAAATTTGTGCGGATTTTTGATATTTCTTTTTCCTTGTAATTTCTGTATAAATCATCGAAATATCGTATATACTCTTCGCATATAGAAAGCTGACCGTCTGTATCGGTTGTGCCTATTTTATTTATAAATTGATTAAATTCATCTTCTATATTTTTATTCTCCTGTACAGACAACAGAATTTCCCCGTTCTCAAAACAAATATATTTGTAATTACACTTTTCTCCCGATGCATAAAGGTCAAAATAATCTGATCGCCTGTAGTTAATCTCATTTTTCATCATATTAAGAAAACCGATTATTTCTTCAATGGTAGAAACACTTTTCTTATATTTAAGGCTCTCATAAAGACCTAAAAGAATTACACAAACAGCAATCAGCACTACAGCTCCCGTTTTCAAAACGACACTACCCCTTTTATAGAGCAAGGTGCATTTTTGCCCTCTAAAACTACAGCCTTTTTAAACACACCTGCATTGATTAACGGCTTTATATTAGGACGCCTTATAACCTCTTCGAAATTACTGCCATGGGTTGTTGCAATAAATTCTACACCGCTGTTCATTCCTGAAAGCAGAGCGCTTGTTTCTTCCTTGCTCCCTATTTCATCAAGAATAATTATATCCGGCGAAAGTGTGCGCACGGCAATTTCCGTGCCGATTGCTTTAGGGTAAAGGGTGAGCACATCCGTATGTGTACCTACATCAACAAAGCAACCGAAGGAGCGGGATGCTATTTCGTCACGCTCGTCTATTACTGCGGTTTTTTTAGGTCTTTTGCTGTCTTTACCTGAATAGTACCGGCACAAATCCCTGAGAAGTGTTGTTTTTCCTGACATTGGAGGACCAATTATAAGATACGAGCAACAGTCACCTATCACATCCAACAAAGGTCTTGCACAACCCGGAAACTCCCGCGAAACCCTGATATTTACAGAATTAAATGAAGATACAGAATATACGGCACCATTTTTCATTACAGCCCTGCCTGCAACCCCTGCCTTGCAACCATTACGCAATGGTATGTAGCCCTTTGCTATCATATCCTGATATGTGTGCAAAGACCTGCGAGAAAGAGAAAAAACTATTTCCTGCATAGCCTGTTCATTTGTGTGAATAAGGTTTTCGCTATAGGCAGATGTAACCTCTCCGCCATATGTTATGTAATACATACTATCTGTGTTAAGTGTTACCGCCTCACCCTTCCTGAAGCGAATTTCCTTAACCTGCTTTGCAAGCTTTGGCGGCACTTTCGAAAAGACACTTTTATACTCTTCGGGCAAAAGTGAAATTGCATTTAAATAATCCTGCATTTTTTATCAATCCTTTCAAAAAATAATATTATCACTTGTCCGAAAATAGAACTTTTTAAGAAAAAATAAATTTACAATTTAACATTGAAAGTAGATTTCATATATGCTATTATTTTCTATATGTGATTTTATATAAAGGTAGATTAATACTTTAAAAGGATGGAAAACATGAAGGAATTAACTAAAACTAATCCCCTTATAAAAAAAGGCTATAACATAAGATACAGCCTTCTTGCAGCACTCTGCACAGCATTTATTATGTTGGTGGTTTACTACTGCTACGACCTTGCACCATTTGGTCAAATGACCATTCTCAGAATGGACCTATACCATCAGTACGGACCTCTGTTTGCAGAGCTTTATGAAAGAGTAACAAACCTTGACAGCTTGTTGTACTCCTGGAAATCAGGTGGCGGTGGCGCCTTCCTCGGCAACTTCTACAACTACCTTTCTTCCCCTACCGCTATATTTATGCTCCTTTTCGGTCATAAAAATATGCCGGAAGCAATTGCGGCTATGGTGCTTGTAAAGTCTGCAATTGCATCATTTACCTTCTCATATTTCATTTCTAAAAAGTTCAATATTCAAAACCCTCTTACTGCCGCATTTGGTGTTTTATACGCTTGCAGCGGCTACTTTATTGCGTACTACTGGAACATAATGTGGTTAGATTCCTTCTACCTTTTCCCTCTTGTTATTCTCGGTATTGAGAAAATTATATCTACAGGGAAAATGAAGCTATACATTGTTTCCCTTGCGCTTACACTTATTACAAACTACTATATGGGTTATATGGTTTGTATCTTCTCTGTTCTTTACTTCCTTTACTATTATTTTTCAAACTACAGCTTTACAGAAACATATTTCGAAAAGCTTGCTCCAAAGGAAGAAACAGGCTATTTTGTTTGGGGCTACAACTCACTAAGGAACAGCAGATTTTTCGATACAGGTGTAAGATTTGCCTTTTCTTCAATCGGTGCCGCTCTTCTTTCCTGCTTTGCAATTCTCCCCGTATATTTTATACTTATGAATTGCTCTGCAACATCAGGCACATTCCCCCAGGAGTTCAAAACATACTTCTCAATTTTCGATTTCCTTGCAAACCACCTGGCATACCTTGACCCTACAATCAGAAGTAGCGGCACAGATGTTCTTCCCAATGTTTACTGCGGAATGTTAACTGTGATGCTTGTTCCTTTATACCTTTTTTCCAACAAGATTTCCATCAAAGAAAAGGTTATGAGTGTTGGTATTATGGGTGTGATGTTTGCATCCTTCTACACAAACTACCTCAACTATATCTGGCACGGCTTCCACTTCCCTAACGATTTGCCGTACCGTTTCTCATATATGTATTCCTTCATTCTCCTTGTTCTTGCGTTCAAGGCATTAACATTAATAAAGGAGTACACAAACAGACAGATAATCGGTGTTGGTACAGCAACTATTGCCTTTGTCATACTTGTTCAGGAAATCGGCTCAAAGAACTTCTCTGAAACAGGTGTGTGGATTTGCATTGCATTTATAGGCATTTACTGCCTTGCATTGGGCATACTCAAAAATGACAAATACCCATATGTTGCCGCTGCGGCATTAATACTTTGCTCCTGCTGTGCAGAATATACTGTTGCAAACACAAACAACTACAGCATGGACCAGGCAAAGGTTAACTTTGTTGGTGACTACGATAATTTCCGAAAAATCAAAAAACATATTGATGAGTACGAAGGTAACGATGATTACCGTATGGAGCTTACAAGCCTCAGGGCAAGAATGGATCCATCCTGGTACTATTACAACGGTATGTCAACCTTCTCTTCAATGGCATATGAAAAGGTTTCAAATATGCAGTCACACTTAGGTATGTTCAGCAACTATATCAACAGCTACACCTACAACAGGCAGACACCTATTTACAACGCTTTCTTTGCTCTTGATTACATTGTTGATAACACTACAACAGAAAAAGCACCTATGAACCTTGAGTTATACAAGGAAATCGGCGCCGAATCAAAATATACCGCTTACGAAAACCTTTACCAGCTTCCTATAGCTTTCAGGGTAAATAATGAAATTAAAGAATGGTCACACGATAACCCTAATCCCTTTGAGGTACAGAGTGGCTTATTCGGTAACTCCACAGGTATAAACACAGTATTTAACGATATGGAGTTAACAAACGTTTCAGGTAGCGGTGCATCCTGTACCGATTTATCTTACGAGGCTGATGGCTACTACCCTTACAGCATTACAGATGCCGCAAACGCATCTCTTACTTTCGAATACACAGCAAAAGAAAGAGGCAACGGCTACGTATTTGTGAAATCAAGTGCAAATGATATTGTTTCAATTACTGTTACTTTACCTGACGGCTCTGCTGTAAGCCAGAATATTGAATCCAAGCCACATATTCTTGATTTAGGTCTTCTTGAAGCGGGTCAAACAGTTAAAATTCATGCGCCTTTCAAAGAAGGTAAGGAAGGTTATTTATATATCTTCGGTGTAACACTTGATGATGCATCTTTCCAAAAAGGCTACGAAATATTGAAAAAAGATTCTTTGAATGTTACTGAATTTGAAGAAACAAATATTAAAGGTACTATCAATGCATCCGCAGATGGCGTATTGTACACATCAATAAACTATGACACAGGCTGGGAGGTTTACATTGACGGAAACAAGGTTTCCAAAAATGACATTGTTTCTATAGGTAACGATGCTTTGCTTGGTGTTAACATTACTGCAGGTGAGCATACTGTAGAATTCAAATATGTACCGCAAGGTCTTATGGTTGGTGTTTCAATGTCTGTTTGTACACTTATATTGATGATTCTGTTAAGTATCCTTTTCAAAACAGGCTTTTTGAAATTTGAACCCGCTCTTTACAAGGAAGAGCTTGAGGTTGTTGAGGACGAGGAGATTTTCTCTGCTGACGAGATTGTTACAGAGCCTATCCCCCATACAACAAGTGACGAAAATTCACCTATAGTTGACGAAATGCCGATTGTAGTTAACGAAAATGATTCACCTTCCGAAACAGAGGAATAAAATATGTTCACGAAAATTAAAAGCATCGGTCTTTTAGGACTTAACTCCTATATGATTGATGTTGAACTGAATATTGCCAATGGGAAATATTCACTTGAAATTGTTGGTTTACCCGATACCGCTGTAAGTGAAGCTCGGGACAGAATTATTGCCGCGCTTAACAATTCGGGCTTTCAGATGCATATGACATCACACTACACCTTTAACCTTGCACCTGCAGATATAAAAAAGGAAGGCTCTCTTTACGACCTGCCTATGGCTGTGGCTGTGTTATCTGCAACAAAGCAGATTATGGGTGACTACAGAAATGCTGCCTTTATAGGTGAGCTTTCCCTTTCGGGTGAAATTAAAGCCGTTAAGGGTGTTTTGCCTATGGTTATGGCGGCAAAGGAAAATGGCTTAAAGGATATTTATATCCCTTACGAAAACGGCTCAGAAGCGGCTGTTATTGAAGGCATAAGCATTTATCCCGTTAAAACTCTTAAAGAGCTTGCTGACCATATAAACGATGTTAAAAAGCTTCAACCTGTTGAGATCATTCCCTTCAAGCAATATGAATTACCTGACTTTTTGCCGGACTTCAAGGATGTAAAGGGTCAGTATGAGGTAAAACGCGCTTTAGAGGTTGCCGCAGCAGGTGGCCATAACGTAATGATGATTGGTCCCCCGGGTTCAGGTAAAAGTATGCTTGCAAAACGCATACCCACAATTTTACCTGATATTACAGTTGACGAGGCTTTGGAAACAACAAAAATATATTCCCTTTCGGGAAATCTTTCCAAAGATAAGCCCATTATCAACTACAGACCCTTCAGGTCGCCTCACCACTCTGTTTCCCCTGCCGGTCTTTCGGGTGGCGGTACAATACCAAAACCCGGTGAGCTTTCCCTTGCCCACAATGGTGTATTATTCCTTGACGAATTACCTGAATTTTCAAGAAACACTATGGAGGTTTTAAGGCAACCCATAGAAAACGGAACAATTACAATTTCCCGTGCCGCTTGTGCACTTACATACCCTTGCTCGGTTATGCTTATTTGTGCAATGAACCCTTGCCCTTGCGGTTACTTCGGTCACCCTACACGCAAGTGCTCGTGCCCTAACGGCGCGCCTGCCAGATACCTTACAAAGGTTTCGGGTCCGCTTCTTGACAGGCTCGATATCCATATTGAGGTACCACCTGTTGATTACAATCAGCTTGCTGACACAGAATGTGGTGAAAGTTCTGCTGAAATCCGCGAAAGAGTTAATGAAGCGCGAAAAATCCAGATAGAAAGATTTAAGGGTACAGACATTACCTGCAATGCTAAAATGACACCATCATTAACGAGAAAGTATTGCGCTCTTTCAGATAGTGCCGCTAAAATTCTTGAAATCTCTTTTGAAAGATTAAGTCTTTCCGCACGTGCCTATGATAAAATTCTTAAGGTTGCAAGAACAATTGCCGACCTTGATAACAGTGAGCTTATTGAAAACAAGCACATTCTTGAAGCAATTCAATACAGAAGCCTTGACAGAAAGTTCTGGAAGACTTAAATTCATACAAAAAGCATATCCGAGAACTCACTCAGATATGCTTTATTTTTATAAAAACACTTATTTAATAATTGTATTTTTTGTGCAAATATGATAAAATAAAATAAATACACTTTTGAAAGGGGTTTACATATGGCAAACGGTAGTGTATCAAAGCTTTTAGACCAGGGAAAAGCTTTGTTTACCGAAATCAAGGACCATTGGAGTACTCCGGCAGAGGGTAAATATGTTCCTTATAAAGAATATAAGGATGTAATTATCGGTGTCGGTGCAAACTATACAGGTTCTAAAACTTTGGAATATATCGGCTTCTGGTCAAGCTGTTTCCTCATTATGCATCACTACAAGCTGCCCTACCTTACATTCTCTGTTATAGGGCTCCTTAATATGCCTTTGGGCTATATTACAGCACTTATTTGGTGGTATGTATGCGACAACTTAGGATTTCTTCCTAAAAAACAAGAAAAAAAGGTTTACCTGACATATGGTCTTATGATGTTGTTTGGTATTTCCACACTTATATTCGACTATTCAAGGCTATTTGACCAATCAGGCTCGTTTATAACCATGCTTAACAGCTTTGAGGGTATGAATGCCACGGCTTGCTTCAAAACCTTTGGTACGCATTTCCTGTATTCAGGTTGGGTGGGCGCCCGAAATATTTTCTGGCGTAAAAAACTTATTCCTAAATACGGCAGATACAAATACAGCCTTTACTGTGATGTTATACCGAAATGTGTAATGGTTATACTTATCGGTTGGCTCCCTGTTTACAACATTGCGGATGTTGCTACACGTGTTTGGGTTGCAAACCTTTTATTTGCTACATACAATGTATTCGGCTTTGGTAATGTTCTTGAAGAATGTTCAAAGAGAATCAGCCCTAACCTCCAGGAAAGAATTCTTGTTCGTAGCTACCCTGTTAAGCTTTCCCACATTTTCAACTCTATTCTTGCAATTATACTTCCTGCAATTGTTGGTATGCTCCGTCACGAATGGGCAGATATCAACTTCTACAGATGGGTTATTCCTGTAACCTTCTGTATTTCAGCGGCTTTCACAATGGGTCTTGCGGGCAGAATCAAGGAAAGAATTCCTCAGCCACCTATTGAGAAAAAGGTACAGATTAAGTTCTGGGATGGTATGATGGGCGTTCTTAAGAATAAATACCTTCTTATAAAAACAGTTGTTGACCTTATTGATGCACTCGGTAATGGTATGCTTCCCTTTGCAACAATACTCTACTTCTATACCTTCCGCTTAAGCGGTTTGCCATACAGCTTGATTGTTGCACTTATTTCCTTCGCGGGTACACCGCCTGACTTGTTATCTCCTTATTTCCTTAAGAGATTTTCATACAAGCAGATCATGATTTTCTACCAGCTCAGCCGTGCAATAGGTAATGTTATTATTGCCGTTGCTATGTGGACCCTTGGTGATAATCTTGCACTTTGCGGTACAATCTGTATTGTTGTTCTTTTCTTTATGGAAATGACAAAAACTGTTCCTACCACAGCCGGTCACGATATGGGTGTTCGTATTAACGACTATCAGATGTACCTCTCAGGCGAACGCCTTGAAAGCTTCACAGGTATCTTCGGTTGGTTTACAGGTCCTATCACATCATTCGTTGGTCTCATTATTCCAATCTTCTTGCTCAAATACGGCTTCAACAGTAACTGGGAAATTCTTTTCTTCGATGGTTCAAGAAGAAATATAGTTGCTGTTCCCATTATCGTTGACGCAATAGGCTTCCTCCTTATGACAATCCCATACCTTTTCTGGGATTACGACAACAAAAAGCAAAACCTTGTTATGGAAGTGCTTAAACGCCGTGCAGAGGTTACAGAAAAGAAAGCACAAGAAGAAGGCAAATCAATTGCCGGAAGCTATAAGGGTTAATGGGGGTGAGTTATATGAGTAAGAAAGAAAAGAAAGAAAAAGGCATTGCCTTACAAGAAGATATTCAGCTTAACATCCCCGAAGACGAAATATGGACTTACCAGATAGAAGGTCTTGCGGCACCTCATATTAACAAGCCTTATAAACACTACAACTTAAAAAAGGCTATATTTGTAATTGCTATTATTATTTCTGTTTCCCTTTCAATGTATTTCAGTGTTATGGCACTTCAGAACGAAACTTTTGAATACACAGAGATAGAAAACGGCTATGAATTTTCAAAATTCAGTAACACCGGCTACCTTTACGAATTAGATATTGACTATGTTTCTGATATTGAATACATCCCCGGTAATAACGACCCTGCAACAAACTTTAAAGTTGTAAAGGACGAATCAAAACCTATCAAATCCGTAAGGCAGTTCACACTTAACTGTGATGATAAAATCAGAACAATCACAATAGGTCCTGATGTTGAATTTGTTGATACAAAGGCATTCTACTCTTGCTGGGCATTGCAGAATATTGAGGTTGATGAAAACAACCCCAACTATTGCGATATTGATGGTGTTCTTTACAACAAGGATAAAACAGCTCTTCTTTGCTACCCTTGTGACCATGACGAATATCTTCGTCAGAAATACGGATATGAAAAAGAGCTTTACAGAGACGAGGTTACACCTGAATACGAAAGAGATATTCAGACTTATGTAGTCCCTTCAACAGTTGAGAAGCTTGACGAAATGTGCTTCAACTACGCAAACCTTCGTACAATCTATCTCCCCGAAGGTCTTAAGAGAATTGAAACACTTGCAGTATTCAAGCTCCACGAACGCGTTGACCAATGGGGCACAACTCCTTCTCTTAGCAACATTTCCACTTATACATCAAAGAAGGTTGCCGATACGCACTTTACAAATGAAAAGTCTTTAGGAAAGATTTACAAATCACTCCCCGAAGGTCTTGAATTTATCGGCTCTGACGCTTTCAGCTACAATCAGAACCTTCCGTATGTGTACATTCCTGCAAGTGTTACCGAAATCGGACACCATGCTTTCTGGGATACATGCTACAAGGAAAGCGGTGAGCTTAAGGGTGTTACGGTAATGAATGTTGCTGTTAGCGAAGAGGATTTCTCAGCATTAACAGTTGGTGATGACTGGATACCCAAATACGACTACCTGCTTTTCAAAAAAGCAATAGAAATTAAATACAACTGCGAAAGAGCAGAATAAACAGTTACCCCCGTATCTTTCGATACGGGGGTGTTTCATAATCAGAAATTCATTATTGATATTTGTGTTCTGTTAAAGTAGGCTATGCCGTCGGTTGGTCTAAAATATGTTCTTATTATGCCGTTTGGTGAAACAAAGACAATTTCATTTGATGACTGTACATAGTAAACATAGTCACCATCTTCTGCTTCCGTCTTTCTCTTAGCATTTGGGTTTTGGATTACATTATTTGCACCCTGCAGATAGGCTTCTTTTGAAGTATAACCGAACTCTGCACCATGCTTATTAAAGTGTTCAACCAAGCGTTCTTCACTTGCAAAATTATATTTGTATTGGCTTACACTTTCGTATGTAGGTGCAGGTGTGGAATTATTTGAAAAGTTATCAGAAAATAGTGTTATACCACCTATAACCAAGGCAACAAGCAAGGCTACCATAAGGTAAAACTTTATGTTGCTTTGAGCCCGAGGCTTTGATTTTCTGCTCGTTTTAGTATCTACTGTTATATCTTTGTTATAGTTTTTCTCTGTATTACCGTAATTCATTCCTGCTTTGGTTTTACGATTTGCATCTCGGCAAGCCTTACACCTTTTAGGTAAGGACAAGCCTTTTTCTTTATAAAAGGAAATCTCTGAATCTGTAAGAACAAAATCTTTACCACATTGAACACATTTTCTATTCATACGTCTATACCCTCTTTTTCCTAATAAGCTTTTCAACAGGAAGCTGTGCAATAATTATTGCTAAGAATACTAATGCACAACCGAATATCTCGTTTGGGGAAAGCCTTTCACCGAAGAATGCGCCTGCCAATGCGGCAAAAACGGATTCAAGGCTCATTATAAGACTTGCAAATGTGGGATTAAGATTTTTCTGTGCCACAATCTGTAATGTAAAGGCGATACCGGAGGAAAGTACGCCTGCGTAGAATATAGAAAACCATGCCTGACCGATTGCTACAGGGTCGGGATCTTCAAAAACAAACATTCCAATTGCGGATATAACTGCAGTTACACCGAATTGAATTAACGAAAGCCTTACGCCATCAACAGTTTTTACGAAATGGTCTACTATCATAATCTGCACAGCAAACATAAACGCACACATTATAAGCAGTATATCACCTACTGTGATTGAGCCTGTTTCTGTAACGCACAAAAAATACATACCGCAGGTTGCAATGGCAATACAAAACCACAGCACAGGCTTCACCTTGCGTTTAAATATAATGCCTAAAAGTGGCACTATCAGAATATAAAGAGTGGTTAAAAAGCCTGATTTACCAACACCTGAAAACATAATGCCATACTGTTGTACCAATGAAGCAAGGCACACAGAGCCACCACACAAAACACCGCCCAAAAGCAACCGTTTTGACATAAAGGTTTTATTTTCCCCATGCTCTCCTTCACCAATTTTTCTGCGGTTGTTTCTGAATATAAACCAAGAAACAGGTGTGAGGAAAACTACTGCAAGGCAAGACCTTAAGCACAAAAAGGTAAAGTTACCAATTTGCTCAAGACCTTCCTTCTGTGCAACAAAAGCCGTACCCCATATAAATGCCGCCAATGTTAACAATAATGACGAAACAAAGGCTTTTCTTCTTTTAATTTTCTCTTCCATAATCATCTCTCATAAACATTAATACAATAAGCAATATACTATCATAACAAGCAATTTTAATCAACAAAAAAGCCGAAAATAGCTTTACTATTTTCGGCTGATTTTTGTATTTTATTAGCTTTTATTTTAAATTCTGCCTTACAAGGGCGGCTCTTAATTTATCTCTTTCAACTCTGTCTAATGGTCTGTCCACAGAAAGTGAAATTGTTGCAGGCTGCATATGAATCATTAAAGCTTCAATCGAGGCACAATCCATATTTATTATGCCTTTTACTGCACCAAGGCGCACAAGGGATATAAGCTCCATAAACTCGTTTGTATCTATCATTCTTGCATATTTCAGAACACCATAAGCACGGTAAATCCTATCCTCTGTAACGGGTGCTTTGAATATTTCCTCGCGTGCAGAGCGCTCCTGTGCGGCAATTTGAAGGGCTATTGATTTAAGATTCTCTATTGCCGCCCTTTCGCTTATGCCTAATGTAATGGTATTGCTCAAACGGAACATATCGCCTTTTGCGGCGGCGCCTTCACCATAAGAGCCACGAAGAGAAAGACCTAACTTTGAAACAGTTGTAATAAGCTTTGTAATCTGTGATGTTGAAACAAGTGCAGGAAGATGCAAAACAACAGACGCTTTCATACCTGTACCTAATGAAATAGGGTCTTGTGTAAGGTAGCCCAATTTTTCATCGAAGGCAAAATCAAGCTTTTGTGAAAGCTCGTTATTTATTGTAAACGCTGTTTTAAAGGCTTCATCAAGGGCAAAGCCTGCATACATAACCTGCAAACGGATATGGTCTTCCTCATTAAGCATTATGCTTACTGCCTCGTCTTCTGTTAAAAGGAGTGCTCGACCGTCCCTTGAAGATGCAAATTCGGGGCTGACAAGGTGCCTTTCCGCAAGGGAAACAACCTCTGCCTGAGAAAGAGTTTTCATTTCAGCATAGTTAAAAAAATAGCCGCTGATTGATTCTGCCGCATCCTTTACAACAGCATTCACCTTTAATTTATCAGGTAACGAAAGCCTTGCAGGAAACGGGTAGCTCCTTAAATTACGGGCAATATGAATACTTGTATTTATAACAACATCATTTTGCGCTCCTGTGCCTAAATACCACTTTGCACTCATTATTGCACACCCCTTTCTGCAATGATTTCATTTATTTTATCACGAAGGGTTGCCGCCAACTCAAAATTCTGTTCCTCTATAGCAACTGCCATAGCCTTTTTCAAATCCTCAAGCCTGTCTGCGCCATTACTTGACTGTGGCTTTGTGCCAACATAGCTTGCCCTACCATGTATTCTGTTAAGTGATGGCAGAATTTTATCGTAAAAGACATTGTAGCATTCAGCACAACCCATTTTGCCATCGTTGGCAATTTCCTCAAAGCTTTTACCACAAAAGCTACAGTTTAAGGAAGCAATATTATTTTCGTTTTTTGAAAGCAAATCGCTCAACAAACCACCAAGACTTAAACCAAATCCCGAAAATGCCTCACCATAACCTAAAGAACGGGCACAATCGGAACAAAGATGCACCTCCGCCGCTCTACCGTTAACAATACGCTTCATATGCATATTTGCTTCGTTTTTATTGCAATTCTGACAAATCATTTAAATCACCTCTTGATGCTTGTTACATATTTATTATACAACTAAAGCTCTCACAATTCAAGAACACAGAGAGATTTTATACATCATATCTGCCTTCGTCACCAAACTCATCTTCAAAAATAAATTCCTCTGAATATTCATAATCATACTCATCGTCAATTAACTCTGAATAATCTCGTGGATTGTGTTTTTTGTACTTATTAAAATCAAAAGAAAAACTCATACTCTTCAACCTTTCATTGTAATTTTGCACTTATATTCTGTTCGCAAAAAGAAAATCTATTCAATCAGTAGCAAAATTCATGCAATTACATATTATGCATTGAAAGGGGGATTAAGAATGGGTTGCTTTTTCAATGGCGGTAACAACTGCTCATGGATTATTATCCTTATCATCATCTTAGTTTGCTGTAATCAGGGTAACAACAATTATGGCTGTACAAACACAGTTTCTGACTGTGGCTGTAACAACTGTGGTTGCAACAACTGCGGTTGCTGCTAACAGCAAGCAAAAAAGTTCTCACTCCCGCAAGAGAGTGAGAACTTTTACTTTTAGAATATAACTGTTACTAAAACACTGCCTACACTTAAAACCATTATACCTGCAAGAATAAAGCAAATTACTCTTTTCATTTTATCTGAAAACATTATTCAATACCAAGAAGAGATTTAATACAGCCTGAAAGAACGCTCAGCTTCTCTTCTGCTTCCTTTCTTGAGCTTGCTTTTGCAGTAATATATATTTTAATTTTCGGCTCTGTGCCTGATGGTCTTACAATAAAAGCATCGCCGCTTTCCATTCTGTAGGAAAGAACGTTTGATTTTGGAAGACCTGTTTCTCCATCGGTTGTAACGCCTGATTTGTAGTCACCTGCCCAGACAATTTCACTGCCGTTAAGCTCTTTTGGTGGATTTGTTCTTAACTCATCCATCATATCTGCCATTTTCTGCATACCTGCAGCGCCTTCAAATGCATAGTTATCAAGCCGGTTAAAGAAATAGCCGTATTTCTCGTATATGCTGTTCATAAACTGCCAGAGTGTCATACCCTTAGTTTTATAGAAAGCAGCCATTTCGCAGATAATCATAGCCGCATTTACGCCATCCTTATCGCGGGCATGTGTGCCTGTAAGGTAACCATAGCTTTCTTCAAGGCCGAGAACATATCTGTCCTGCTCACCTTTTTCCTCAAGCTCTGTTACAAGCTCACCAATATACTTAAAGCCTGTAAGAAGGTCTGCCATATCTGCATTGTATTCCTTACAAATTGCAGAAATAAGCGGTGTTGTAACTATCGTTTTAACTACAATAGGATTTTCAGGTAACTTACCCTTCTCCTTAAGCTGTGTAAGAAGGTATTCGCAAAGCATTGCGCCAACCTCGTTACCTGTCATAAGCTTATATTCACCATTATCGCGAACAGCAATACCAACGCGGTCACAGTCAGGGTCAGTAGCAATCATAAGGTCTGCAGGAAATTCCTCTGTCATTTTAAGACCTTCTTCAAATACCTGACGAATTTCAGGGTTCGGGTAAGGACAAGTCGGGAAATTGCCGTTTGGCTTTTCCTGCGCTTTTACAATCTGTAATTCGCTTACGCCTAACTTTTTAAGAACTCTGCGAACAGGCTTGTTACCTGTACCGTTAAGAGGTGTATAAAGCACTTTGATGCCTGAGTTTTTCACAACATCTTTATTGATTGAGCAATCCATAACACAATCAATAAATTCATCCTTAAGCCAATCCTCTATATAATCCACCATATCTTCAGCAAGAGCATCTTCAAAAGACATTCTCTTTACACCATCGAAGATATCTACTTTTTTCATATATTCGTATGTTTTAGCCGCCGCCTCGTCTGTAATCTGGAAGCCACGAGGGTCATAACACTTGTAGCCGTTATACTTTGCAGGATTATGGCTTGCTGTAAGCACAATACCTGAAGAACAGCCTAATCTTCTTACTGCAAATGAAAGCATTGGTGTTGGCATAAGCTCAGGGAAAATATAAACTTTAATTCCGTTTGCGGCAAGAACACCTGCAGCGCATTCTGCGAAAACATCTGACTTAATACGGGAATCGTATGCAATTGCAACAGAAGGCTCGGCAAAAGTTTCGTTAAGATAATCTGCAAGACCCTGTGTTGCCTGACCAACAGTATAAACATTCATACGGTTAGTACCTGCACCGATTACGCCACGAAGACCGCCTGTGCCAAATTCAAGACTTCTGTAAAATCTGTCGAGAATTTCGTCTTCGTTGCCATCTATTGAGGACAACTCATCCTGCAAATCTTTATCTAAAACTGCCTTTTCTTTCCATAATTCGTAAAGGGCTTTAATATCATTCATAAAGAACATCCTTTCGGGATTTTTATTATATTAAGAATTATATCACTATTATGGCACAAAATCAATTATCTGATAAAATTAGTACGGATTTTTGCTTCAGGAGTTGGTTTTACTATACCATTAGCTTTACCATTTTCAATACATTTAAGAAGCCACGCCATATTTTTACCGAGAGTACGCATAATCTGCATACCTTCTTCATCCTTAAGCACATCCTCGGCCTTTGCGCCGTGCACCATATTCCAGTAGCCCGATGAAACCACAGGCATACAGCTTATAGTAAAATATTTATTCAAAACATCAAAAGCCGCTGTTGAGCCTGCTCTGCGACAGCTTAAAATTGCTGCACCGGGTTTATAACGGAAATATGCAGAGCCGGCATAAAAAGCTCTGTCCAGAACAGCACAAATTGTACCTGATGGTGCGGCATAGTGAACAGCAGAACCGAAAATGAAGCCATCTGCCTCTTTTGCCTTATCTATAAGCACATTTGCTATATCGTCATCAAAAACACATTTTCCGTTATTATTGGCACATCCGCCACAACCGATACATCCTCTTACAGGCTTGTTGCCTAACCAAAAAATTTCTGTTTCAATGCCTTCTTTTTGTAATTCTTTTTCGATTTCACAAAGAGCTGTGTATGTACACCCTTTTTCGTGAGGTGCACCATTAACTAATAAAACCTTCATATTATTCACCTATAATATTTAATATTTCCTTAGGCGTATCTGCCATATAATCAGGAGAAAGGCTTTGAAGAAATTCCTTTTCTCTGAAGCCCCATGTAACACATATACATTTTATTCCTGCGTTTTTAGCTGTTTCAATATCCACCTCTGAATCACCTATGTAAATACACTCAGCCTTATTTACACCGAATGTTTCAATTACACTCAAAACAGAATCCGGGTAAGGCTTTCTTCTTATACCTTCCCTCTCACCTACAGAATACTGAAAAAGTCCTTTAAAATACTCTTCCACTAAAATCTGCACAGCAAAATCTGCTTTATTTGAAACAACCGCTGTTTTCAAGCCCATAGCCGAAAGCTCAGCTAAAACCTCAGGTATGCCATCATATGCTTTTGTAAGCACAGCGGAATTATCTTTATAATGCGCTTTAAAAACCTCGAAGCATTTGTTTAATGTTTCTTCATCGGTACCCTCAGGAACGGCTCTTTCAATCAGTAAGCGAATGCCGTTACCAACAAAGTCTCTTACCTCATCAATGGAACGCAAAGGCAGACTATTTTGTTGTAGTGCAAAATTCACACTATTGCTTAAATCACCTAAAGTATCGAGTATTGTGCCATCAAGGTCGAATATTACAGCCTTAAGCTTCATCTTCGGGACACTCCAAATCAACAATAGTATATTCTCTGCCGAGGGCCGGAAGAACCTTTTCTTTTAAATCTGATGTAAGAAAACGAACTGATGCTGTATTAACACAAGGATGACAACCGAAATACTCTTCCTTAAAAATATTCTTTTCAATAAGAAGTTCAACTTCATTATTTTTATCGAACATCAACGCTAAAACAGTCAAGGAGCCGGGAGAAACATTAAGAAGCTTTTCCATCTGCTCACCACCCGCAAAGGAAAGACGGGCTGAATTAATCTGCGCGGACAGGTATTTGGTTTTAAATACCATATCACCGGGAATAAGAAGCATATAGAACTTTGTCTGTTGACGATTGCAAAGCAAGAGATTTTTGCAGATTTTTGCATCTATAACCTTTTCAATTTCCTCGCAAAGCTCTATAGTTGAAGCTTCGTCGTGCTCTGCACGGATATATTCCACACCATTTTTTTCAAGAAAAAGGTAACTCTGCATCTCCTTTTCTGTTGCTGTAGCTTCGGGATGCTTTGAAAAAGTCTGAGGATTAATATACATAGCTTACACATCCTATATGAAAAAAGGGAGTATTGCTACCCCCTTTTTTATTATTTTGTTTTATTTAACTCTTTTCATAATGTCTGCAACATTCTCGGCAATTGTTTCGTTTGTAAGGTAGCCGAGAGAGTTGGTCTCGTGATAGTGTCTTCTGTTGTGAACATCGTGACCCTGTTCAATATATGGCTGTGTTTTATGAAGAGTATAGTCATTAGGAACACAGCAATAGCCTGTCATATCGTTAGCAACACAATATACAAGAAGTTCATCATCACCAACAATATCAATAATTGGCTGTGGGTTAATTTCTGTACCCTTACCTGTTGCAGAATTAGCAGCATCAAGTGCACCGCCATAAATAACCTCCGGGAATGGCTCACCGGGAAGCATAAGAATCTGCTGAGTACCCAACTTTATGTAAACCATTTCTGTAAGAAGAGCAAGACCTAAATCACCTTTATCATATGGATAACGCTGACCTGAGCATGCACCGATTGTTACCATAAGTGCAAGAAGTCCGTTATCTACAGGTGAATAATATTTATGCTGTAAAACAGTAATTTCCACCGGCATTTCCTTTTCGTCTGTAATGCTGAGAGCTGCTTTACCGAGTGTTTCGCCCTGTGTCTGTGTTCTTTCCCAAACTTCATCACAATAATCACCGGGGTCTACACCACCGATTGCACCGGGGCTAAAGAGAACGTGTGTTTTCTTTTCTTCTTTAATAGTCTTTCTGAGCCAATATGGATAATCGGCACTTACTGTGCGGTTAGCACCACCCAATGTATTCGGATGAGCCGCAAAGTTTATAAACCATGTTTCTCTGCCGTTATCATCAGGAACGAAGCGTGTTCTCGTAAGTACATCGTGAAGAACGATTGGCTCGCGTTTATCAAGCTGAGCGCTCGGTACATGAACCTTACCAACATAAAGCTTACCGCTCTTACGCTTTGCATAGCATTCTCTTGCAACTTCTTCAAGAGATTTAAGGAGGAGATCCATATACTCCTTATCTTTACCTGACTGAAGCTTGTAAAGCTGACCCCAATAGCCTACTGTATCGAAGCCTGCGTGAGTGTGTGAGCAGGAAAGGAACACGCCTGCACACTTACTCTCTGCCATGAAATCCTTAAGATTATCACGAACTATGTTAAGCTCGAAGTTTGTAAGACCGATAATATCTGCGGCAATGTGAACATAGCCACCATTATCGTCTGCACCAATCCACATAGCACTTACGGTAATCGGGTCGTGAATGCTGTCAATAATATGACCCATACCATGGCCTGCAATCCAATATTTTTTTGAGTTTATGTCTTTGGGCATAACAACTCTTGAAGAGTAACCGCAAACATACTTTTCACCTGTAATAACTGTTGGCTCCGGACGAGGAAGCGCAGGTGCAGGACCCATCTTCTTTTTAAGCTTTTTACCGCTTTTTATACCTACCGAACGAACTGCCTTTGCAGCCAATTCATTAAAACCCATACAAAAACCTCCTTTGGCAGAATACATCTTTACATATATATTTTACCAATAATTGTTGATAAAGTCAACGAAAAACAATATCAATTATAACTTTTACAAACTGTTAAAAAAATCAGAAATTGGCCTTATTCCATCCCCACTCGGTATAGCCCTTGTATTTTACATAAACTCTATCGGGTGCGATGTTCAATTCTTTTTCAAGAATTTCACATACAGCAACTGTCATATCTTCACTGGCGGTTGGGTTAACAGAACCTAAAAGCTCAACATCAACAATTGCGCTATCCTGAGAAGCGTCACCTCTGAACCAGAGCTTTGCGCCATCTTCAATGCCAACCATTAAATAAGCCTCGCTTTTACCCGGAAAGCACTCAATAGCTTTACCGAAAGCGGCTTTAACCTTTTCGCAATTTTCTTCTGTTAGTTTTTTTGTTGTTTTAAGATTAATATAAGGCATAAAAAAACCTCCAATAAATTTATGCTTTCATTGTAACACATTTATCGTAAAAATCAAATAATTTTAGTTATCCTCAAGGTATTTTATTGCAATTACTACAAACACAGTTGCACCAACAGTTAATACAGATTCATCAAACGTTACTTTGGGATGATGCTGAGGGTACTGATATCCCTTTTCGGGCTCACCTGCAGCAATAGCAAGCATTAATGACGGCACCTGGTGACTTATATAGGAAAAATCCTCTGACCCACCACTACGATCCGACCGTGTACCAATTGCCTCGGTATTGAGCACAACCTCTTCTCTCATTACATTCTTCAGATATTTCTCTGCTTTTGCGGAAAGCTCACCATCATTTTTTAACGTTGGACAACCACTACCAAAGGCAACATTAACCTTGCCTCTGTATGCTGTGCCTATAGCACCAGATATATCTGTTATTCTTTTTTTGATATATGCTCTCATTTCATCATCGTATGCTCTTATTGTACCTTGCAAATCCGCAGTATCGGCAATAACATTACCCGCTGTACCGCCGTGGAAGGAGCCTATTGTAATCAATGCTTCCTGAGATACACCAAGTTCCCTTGCAGAAATTTCTTGCAAACCGATAAGAATATGGGCGGCAATTGTAATTGCATCTATACCCTGCTGAGGAGTTGAGCCATGGCACCCCTTACCTTGGACATTAATTGTAAAATAATCTGCAGCAGGAGCACCTACACCTTCACTTGAAACAATAACCGTGCCTGTTTTCAATGGCAAGCCTGCCATAACGTGAAGCATTACCGCGCTACTGACATCAGGATTAGTTAACACTCCGTTATCTATCATATTTTTTGCACCTGAAAGCGTTTCCTCAGCAGGTTGAAACATAAATTTCACCTGACCTTGCAGTTCGCTTTCGTGTTTTTTGAGAATCTTTGCTGCGCCTAAAAGTATTGCAGTATGCAAATCGTGTCCGCAAGCATGCATATTACCGCTTTCACAAGCAAAATCCACACCCGATTGCTCCTTGACAGGCAAGGCATCCATATCGGCACGAAGCAAAAGCACCTTATCTGCACTTTTGTTACCAACCAATGCCACAACACCATTTTTACCGCAATCGGTAAACTCACAACCATACTCGGTAAGCTTTTCCTTTACAAACCCAACTGTTTTTGTTAATTCAAAATCTGTTTCGGCATTTTGGTGGAGATATCGTCTGTTATCAATTAATTCGTTTTCAATTTCTTTTATTTCTGCACTTATTTTTTTAAAATCCATATATTATCACCCATTTACTATTTATACCCAAATTTGCGAAAAATAAAAACCGACCAAGATTTTGGTCGGTTTGATTTCAGCTTATTAAATTAATCTTCTATATTCCATGGCTCGTTACCCATTGAGTCGGTAACAGCACCCGTACCCTTTTCAACATACACATCACCAATAAGCTTGTTAGGTGAGCCTGTTGCATTAAGGCGCAAGGTAAATGTATAGCCTGTCGCAGTTTCAACAGTTTCGCTATTTTCAACAAAAAGTGCTTCTACCGGGAAACCCATCTGATCTGCATAATGGAAAATAACAGCATCAATTATGTATTCTGGATTTTCGCTACCGGGCATTGTTTCCTCAGTCGTTTCTTCGGTAACTTCTTCTGTAGTCTCCTCAGTTGTTTCTTCTGTGGTTTCTTCAGTAGTTTCTTCTGTTACATCAGTATCTGAAACGGTTTCACTTCCCACTTCAGTAACATCTACATCTTGTGTTTCAGGCTCATAATAGCCTTGTGTATCGTCGGAAAAGGTTGCGTTTTCCACATCGGTTGTAGGAAATTCTTCTCCATTATCCTTATCAATTGCTTTAATTACAAAAATACCTATTATTACAAAAATTACACCAAGCATTATCGCAAGGGTCAATGTGCCCTTATTCTTCTTTGAACGACGTCTTTTTTTCTTTTTAGCCATAATATCACCTACTTTTTAGTAATTAAATTATAGCATGCTTTTTACAGTTGTGCAACAAAATAGAACAAAGTATTAATTGAAAAAATTATTGTTAATAGTTTGGTAACAAACAAAGAATCCAAGTCTTACAACTTAGATTCTTCGGGTTTATAGCTTGAAATGGTAACAATAAGACAAATTGGAATTTATCTGCTTCTTTAATAAAAATCTTTTTCACGTTCCAATTATTAACCTACGTATATTTCCGGTTGTCGTTATTGCAACGGAATTCAATATATGATTCGCTTTAAGTTTCATTCATATCACGCTGAAAAATCATTCAAGCCTGAAAAGTTTTGTTTCTCCCTTTTGCATCTCAATGGTAACGGTGGCTGCAGCACCTTGATAAGTGCCACCGAGTAACTCGCTGATATTTCTTTCCTTGCCGAGATAAATTGTTTTTTTACCGGCGGTTACGGCATAAATACAAATATAGTTTTCGTTCACATAAATAATGTCATCGGTTTCACAGTAAATATGAACTCCGCTTGTTTCGCAGAAAGCTCTCAACTCGCTTACCGTGAATTTTTCTTTCAAGCCCGAGGTCATAATACAGGGAACATTGTCCGTTTTGCAAAGGTTACGGGCATTTTCAATATAAGTTGTCTTTGCACTTGATAACAAAATAACTGCCTTATAATTTTGGTAAACCTCATCAAAATCATAAACGTCATATATATCATACGGCGTGCCTATAAAACCGAGTTCTTCTCGCTGGGTGTGGAAGATGTTGCGTAACGAGCAGTTTGTGAGATATTTATATGCACTTTCATCAACGAATACCGCAACTTCAGCATTTGAACTTCTGTCAGCATCGGTTAAGCTTTGCTCATAAATACTTTTATAAGTCGCCATTTCGTTCATGATATCATCATCTGCGTACCAACCGCCCCACATATCGAACCACCAAAGGGCATTGCCTTTTATAAGCTGGCGTGCAAAGGATTTTCGGATTTCGTTTACAGCATGATGTTTTGATTCTCTCGGTTGCCATATGGGAGCAGAAATAAGCCCGTACGGGTCGATTGAAGGGTCCTTCTGAGAAAGAGGTATGGTCAGATGCGTTCTTATATCGCATTCCTGAAAGCACATCTTTCCGTGCAGACGAACGGAATCAGCAGGATACATTTCTGTCCAATCCATTTCGGGAGAGCGTATACCGATATATGAATTCGGCGAACAGATGAAGTCGATGTTTTTGTCTTTCAATATATAATTGAGTGCGTGATTGCCCAGCAGGGAGTTGGTTACCTCAAGTGTATAACCATAAAATGTGCCGACAACAACATTGTTGCCTGTTTCCTCTTTGACAATCTGAGCAAAGTGACTTATGGCTTCTGCAATCTTGAAGTTTGCGAATTCTATATACCATGTAAGATATTCGTCGTTGAAATAATTGTTTTTTTTATCGAGCAAGGTTAAATCGGGCAAACCTTCGTACTCAACTTCGGGATAATATTCTTCAAGAAATGCCTTGAAAGCCAACTTTGCGCATTCACCATAGCCACCGTTCATATCAAAGTGAAACCATTCTTCTGTTTGTCCGCCTGCTATCTGATAACCCACGATATGCGAGGCATATTTGCAGGAATTTGCATATTGCGTGAATTCGCGCAAAAACCGTGATGCATCATCACGCCATTTCTGCGAATAGAAGGATTCTCTGCAAGGAACACCGTCTTTCATGTTAAGTTCATCGGGGTTTTCTTGTTCCCACCAGACAGGCATACTTATATTTACTCTCGGGATTATGTAAGCTTCGGGGCAAGCTTCAAGAATTTTCTCGATAGCCTCGTCAAACAACGTAAAAACAGGAGCCCCCTTTATGTCAAAAATACCTTTTTTGAATGGGGTCAGTCCGTCTGTTATGCTTATCCATCTGCCTGAAAAAAGAACGGGAACAGAAAAGAATTCATAACCTGCAGCCACAAAGTCATCATATTTATTGAACTGTTCCAGATAAGTCATATATGCTACGGCAGCGTGGGGTTTGCCGTTGATATAAAGAGTAGGTACACCGCCGCAATCCTCGATTTCAGAATGAACCCCTACATATTTATCCATATCACATATCACCTCTTGTGTTGATATTTCGTAATCCGTTTCCTTCAAAGGCTTCTGAAAGATAAAAACAATAGCGAAAAAATGTAACAACAACCAAAAAAACTGATAATTTTTTGAACAAGCATATATCTTCAATTCATTTTTTAGTATAATGAAATTACAACAAAAGTTGATTTCAGTTTAACAAATTCTTATTTATTGAGATGATTATATCACACTTAAAACAAATCCACAACCGAGTGCGGGTGTCCCGCATACTTTGCTCCATCCTTGTTCGAATCCCTATATTATCTATACAAAAAAAGAAAGCACCCAGTTGGGTACTTTCTTTTTTGGCAGCGGGATAGGGATTCGAACCCCAACAAACAGAGTCAGAGTCTGTCGTGCTACCGTTACACTATCCCGCTAGGAACGTTTGATATTATACTATCACTTTTTGCGATTGTCAAGATAAAAGTTTAAAAAATAAAATATTTTTTTACTATTTTCCTTTGTTTTTTCCAATTAAAGTGATATTATACGATTATTGCAGAAAAAATTTATAGGGAAGTTGATTTTTACGAAAAAGAATAGTGCAGAACACTACAAATTCATGACCGAAACACCCATATCCAAGCTTGTAATAAAATTGGGTATTCCAACAACTATAAGTATGCTTGTTACCAATATTTACAATATGGCAGATACATATTTTGTTGGCACACTCGGCACAAGTGCAAGCGGTGCTGTTGGTATCGTTTTTGGCCTTATGGCAATAATACAAGCCTTTGGTTTTACTCTGGGCCATGGAGCAGGAAGTATTATATCAAGAAAATTAGGAGCAATGGAAAATGATGATGCAAACCTTGTTGCATCTGCATCATTTTTCACATCACTTTTGACAGGCTTATGTGTTACAGTTTTTGGAACAATTTTTATTGAACCGTTATTAATTTTATTGGGAAGCACATCCACAATTCTTCCATTCGCTAAAGACTACGCTTTTTGGATATTGCTCTCTGCCCCTCTTATGATGGCAAGCTTTGTACTTAACAATATATTACGCTACGAAGGTAAAGCCGCGCTTGCTATGGTAGGGCTTACAACAGGCGGCCTTCTTAATATTCTGGGTGACTGGCTTTTGATTGCAGTATTTGATATGGGAATTTCCGGCGCGGCTATATCAACTGCAGTTTCACAATCAATAAGTTTCTTAATTCTACTCTCTATGTTTTTAAGAAAGAAAACTCAGTCTATAATTTCTTTTAAGTTTTGTATTAAAGGTATACCACAGCTTAAAGCTGTTATACGAACAGGCTTTCCCAGCCTTATGAGACAGGGCTTAACAAGTATCTCAACAATGATTCTTAACAACAGCGCCGCATTATATGGTGATGCCGCTGTTTCTGCTATGACAATTGTTAACAAAATCTGTTTCTTTATTTTTGCAGTTGGTCTCGGTATCGGACAAGGGTTTCAACCTGTTTGCTCTTTCAATTATGGCGCAAAAAAATACAAGAGAGTTAAGAAAAGTTTTTTCTTCACGCTCTCTTTTGGAGAAACACTATTAAGCATTTTGGCAATAATCGGTTTGTTAATAAGCGATAATCTTGTTGGTTTATTCCGCGATGACCCTGCTGTTATCGAAATCGGCTCCTTTGCATTAAAAATACAGTTGTGTGCGTTGTTTTTCCAACCACTTTCAATTTGTTGCAATATGATGTTTCAGAGTATAGGAAAAAACAAAGCGGCAACCTTTTTATCTGCATTAAGAAGCGGTCTGTTATTTATACCAACAATTTTGATTTTATCAGATTTGCTTGGTCTTACGGGTATACAGATAGCGCAAACAGTAGCAGATATAGGCACATTCTTTATTACCTTGCCATTCACCGTATTCTTCTTCAAAAAACTCCCCAAAGAAGATGTATCTCTTCGTTGACACAGTTTTTGTTCTTTGGTATAATTACAAATGGAGTTGATGTGAATGCGAAAGAGAAAGATAATATATCTTGATATATTACGAATTCTTGCAAGTATAGCGGTTATCGCAATACACGTTGCAGCACAAAACTGGAAGTATTTCTCCGTCGATACATACGAGTGGGGTGCATTCAATTTTTACAACAGCCTGAGCCGTTGGGCTGTTCCCGTCTTTTGTATGATAAGCGGAGCTTTATTCCTTGATTGTGACAGGGATGTAAAAATCAAAAATTTATATTCAAAAAACATTCTCAGAATGGGTATATCCTTCCTTGTGTGGTCAACATTTTATTTATTTGTGATACACAATGTTGAAACAATGAAGCTAACAGAGATTATTAAAACCATTGCCTCAGGCTGTTACCATATGTGGTACATTTTCCTGATAATCGGTTTTTATGCTATTGTTCCCATTTTGCGAAAAATTTCTTCTTCACCAGGAACTACGCGATACTTTATATTTATCTCTGTAATTGTTACCTTCCTTATTCCTACGCTTACCCTTATACCGGAATTATCGTGGACAAAGGCTATTGTAAGCAAATCCTTTCTCAACTTAACTTTGGGATATACACCGTACTTCTTTATTGGTTACTACATTGTAAAATATGATATCAGCAAAAAGATAAAACGACTTATTTATGTTTTAGGTCCATTATCTTTCCTTGCTATTATGGTGGGTTCATTAGCTTTATCACAACCAAAGGATAAGTTTTTCGGCTCATTATATGAATACAATTCCTTTACAGTATTATTCCAAAGCCTTTTTGTTTTCGTAGTAATTAAAGATATGTTTGAAAACAGAAGATACTCAAGAGGAACAGAGGAAATTATATCCTCCCTTTCAAAGGACACATTCGGAGTATATATGCTCCATGTATTCTTTATAATTCTTATTGAAAAAGTTCTGGATTTTGATTCCGTTACAATCAACCCTTACATTGGTATTCCGATTATTATTGCAACAACATATTTACTTTCTGAGGTTGCATCATTTATACTCAACAGAATTCCTATAATAAAAAAATATATTGTTTAAAATAATAAGCACCTTGCTCTACAATTCTTGTAAAGCAAGGTGCTGTTTTTTGCGAGAATGCAAAGAAAGGCTTGATGAGTTTTTGAAGAGGGTTTGTTAAGTACATTTAATATAAATATCACTCTGCAATTTAGTTTAAATTAGTGATATTTTATCTTATAATTGATTTAGGGTCAGATGTTGCACTTACAGAAGCTCCGTTGTAGGCTTTTGTTCTGTAAATGTATTTAACACCTTTTTTAGCAGTTTTATCAATATAGCTTACACTGTTATAGCCCTTGATTGTAGCAATTTTTGTAAATACACCATTACCTGTACTACGGTAAATCATATAGCCTGCAGCACCTGTAGTTTTGTGCCATGTGATTCTTACACCGTTACTTACAGAGTAAAGACCTGTAATACCTGCCTTTGAAAGGCGCACAACAGGAAGACCTGCTTCACTATAATATGAATAAGCATCGCCCTTGTATGCCTTTACGGTATATGTGTATTTAACACCTGCTTTAAGAGCCTTATCTACATAAGAAGATTTAGATGTACCGGAAAGTGTAGCTAAACGTTTCCAACCGCCATTACCTTCTTTTCTGCAAACGATATAACCTTCTGCATTGCTTATAGGTTTCCATGAAAATTCGATACCATTCGGACCATTATAGACCTTTTCAAGCGCAGGTTCTGCAAGGTGTTCTGAAAGCATTACTCTGTAGTTGGCCATAGAGGTAAATGATTTACCTTTTTTAACCATTAAATAATATGTACCTTTGTTTAAATAAGCAACCTTTGATTTTACAACATCTGTTTTTGTGCCTTTGAGAGCCATATAATCAATTTGTTTGTGGTTGTTATCAAGAAGAGCAACAATCCAGTAAGAGTTTGTGCTATCAACATAGTCATGCGCAACATTCAAAACATATTTGCCTGATTTTGATATATTTATTTTTAAATAATCTATATCATTTTCTGCGTGCAAGGAACCATATTTGAATTTATTGAGAGTTAAACTATCTGCTGTGTTAGTAGCATTGTTGCTTTCTGACTCCCATACACCGGGTGTAGAACAATTAAGTTTGAAATAGTAATTTGCGCTAGAATATTTATATTGTGAAATTGGCTTTTCTAACTCAGGGGCAGTTGAATTTGCTTCGGGGCTTGTTATTTTCAAATAATAAGTGCCGGCTGAAACACCAATATCTCCTGACTTAATAGTTCTGGTATCTTTTCCTTTAAATGACCAGCTTCTGATAGCTTGTTTGTTTGAATTGTATAACGTTGCAGTCCAACAAAAATCAGATTTATTTGCATAATCATGTGTAAAATTCAGACTGATTTTACTATCTTTGGAAAGAGTGAATTTGTACCAATCCACATCTGTTACATAATGCAAGCTACCGTAATATGTCTTACCTGTGCTTCGTGTATCTGCATATGCTGATGTATCGTTCAGTTCTGTTTCCCAATAATTATCTTTTGCGAACTCAAATTTAAATGAATATTTCGCAGATGAATATTTATTTGCAGATACTATTTTAATGTAATAAGTTCCTTTGGGTAATCCGATAGCTGCCTCTCTTGTGTTTTTGGTATAATTACCAACATAGTTAGAAATTTGGTAACAGTTGTCGTTTGCATCATAAAGGAACACGCGCCAGCATTCTTTTGATGTATTAACATATTCATGTGAAAAATTGAAGTGAACAACACCGTTAGCAGGCAATTCGAATTTATACCAATTAATATCCGAAGAACCCGATAAATTACCTGAATATATTGTGTTTAAACTCTTTCTCTCAGCTGTACTTATTGTCTTTTTCTCCCATACAGCATATAAGGTTTTGCCGCTGTTGGAGGTGTATTTACCTCCGGGATAATAAGAAGCAGATGTAGCTGTTGAGCTTGTAGACCAACCGAGAAAGTTATAACCAGGACGAGTTGGTTTTGTTGAAGAAAGAACCAATGTTGTATTGTAGTATTTTGTTTGATTGCCCGGAGCACCCGAACCACCATTTGCGTTGTATATAATATCATAAGTTTTTTTCGGAACAGTAAAAGTAATTACATTACTTCTTAAACACTGATAATGGTTAAAAGTATCAACATAAGCTTGATATGTACCTGCAGGAAGCTGAGTTTTATACCCTGATTTTGATGAACATACTATATAATTTGCATCACCTTGACCTATTTCATTTTTCCAAATTTTTAAGTAATAGGCGCTTTCCCCATATGTGTTATCCCAAGTAAATATAGTATCAGTTGCAGAATCACCAACAGAAACAGACAAAGTTGTAGTTGTCAATTGAACATCCGATTTTGAATAAATCGACCATATCTGACCAGAAGAATTACACCTTGTTTCAGTTGTTATTGGGGTTCCATCTATACTATTGTTACCTGACAATGTAAGTGCCAATTTGTATTCGGGATAATATTTGGATACAAACACATAACCATTACCTTGCTTATATATCCACCAGGCCTGATAATAACCACCCCAATAGGTCTTACAAACGACTTGCGTTCCGGAATTCAGATTACCATCCCGCATTTCCAAAGCATTACCGTTTAACGTTGAAGAAATCACGTAACTACCATCATCTTGTCTATTGAAATACCACAATTGATTCGCAATACCAATTTCAGTTTCTAATGTTACAGAAGCATCAGTGTTTAAGTGAATTGGTTTCCAGTAAGCAGTATTAAGAATAACGCCAAAAAAGTTATCACCTATGTTAACCGGTTTTTCTGTTGTACCAACTGAATTATCTTTAACA
Source organism: Acutalibacteraceae bacterium (assembly GCA_045530855.1). GTDB lineage: Bacteria > Bacillota > Clostridia > Oscillospirales > Acutalibacteraceae > DTU089. Next base: position 19,116 of record JAZSCV010000049.1, on the reverse strand, counting down.
GTTGCGTTTTGTGCTCTTGAAATAGAAAATGAACTGAATTTCGAATAGTTAATTGTGTGTATAGTAACTTGACAATTATACGTACCAGTCCAATTTGAATCCAAAACCGTTATCCCTGAAGTGTCATATGAAATTGCAATGCCTGAATGAGAGTTTCCAAAACGTATCAAATCACCTATTTGAACAGTACTTGAAACTGTTGAATAATCATATGAAAATGAGCCAACATACCGTGTAGTAACTTTATCAGTAGATGCCGTTCTGTAAATGTACCATTCAGCAAAAGAAGCAAAAGCAAAACACGACCAACCATCCGGTCCATGTTTACTACCATCAGGGTAATAAGTTATCGGAAACTGACTCACAGATAAGGAACCAAATTTATCAGTAAACCAAGATTCTTTAAGGATGCGACTCAATCTACAGCACGTATATTTCTCTCCTCCATGGCCATCAGATTTCACACCACAAATCGTTTTTTGATTTGTATTAAAAAAGGTTCCGCCTAAAATTCCATATAATTCATATATTCTGTTATATGCAACATCTGAACTTACTAATCCAGGAGTGGTTGCAGCGTTTACAGATAATGGCATATTTGTGATTATGCTTATTACCATTAACAATGATAAAAACAAACTTAACCTTTTTTTCATACTTAAACCTCACAAAATCAAAAAATGCACAGCAATGAAGCTATGCACCGGGAAATCAGCTTCAATCGCCAATTAACACTTTTATTTTAATACTATTGTAAAATATTGTCAATATAAGTATTTTAATATAGCATAACAAACTCACAGAAAAATCACCTTTTTCACACAAAATAATGTTGTTCAAAAATCTATATAAAAACGCAAAGGGACTGTAAAAAAACTTGTGTTTTTACAGTCCCTTTCGTGTATCAATATTTAATTAATCAAGGAAATCGCGGAGCTTCTTTGAGCGGGATGGATGACGAAGCTTTCTGAGTGCTTTTGCTTCAATCTGACGGATTCTTTCACGGGTAACGTTGAATTCCTTACCAACCTCTTCAAGAGTTTTTGGGTTACCGTCCTCGAGGCCGTAACGAAGGCTGAGAACGCGAGCCTCTCTTGGAGTAAGAGTTTTAAGAACCTCTGCAAGCTGTTCTCTCATAAGTGCCATTGATGCGGCATCAACAGGTGCCTGAGCATCATCATCAGGAATAAAGTCACCTAAGTGGCTGTCTTCCTCTTCGCCGATTGGTGTTTCAAGAGAAACAGGCTCCTGTGCAACACGAAGAATTTCGCGCACCTTTTCTACAGGCATTTCAAGTCTTTCTGCAATTTCTTCTGCAGTTGGATCTCTGCCGTTTTCGTGAAGAAGCTGGCTATTTGTCTTTTTAACCTTATTGATTGTTTCAACCATATGAACAGGAATACGGATTGTTCTTGCCTGGTCCGCAATAGCTCTTGTAATAGCCTGTCTTATCCACCATGTAGCATATGTTGAAAACTTGAAGCCCTTTGTATAGTCGAACTTATCAACAGCCTTAATAAGACCGAGATTACCTTCCTGAATAAGGTCAAGGAACTGCATACCTCTACCCACATATCTTTTTGCAATACTTACAACAAGACGAAGGTTTGCTTCTGAAAGACGGCGCTTAGCTTCTGCATCGTCTTCTGAAATACGGATTGCAAGTTCAATTTCTTCCTCTGAGGTAAGAAGCGGAACTCTACCGATTTCTTTAAGATAAACTTTAACAGGGTCATCGATGGCGATATTTTTTGCATCTGTTGAATTCTCATCGTCACCTGTTGATTTTGTTGACTCAATATCGAATGAAAGTGCATCAAGCATTTCATCGCTCATTTCGTCAACAATCTCTATGCTATTGCTTTCAATAAGTTCATAGAGCTTTTCGATATCGTCAACATCAAATCCATCAATTTCAAGAATAACGTTGTCGATTTCGTGTGTTGCAAGCTTACCGCTTAATTTACCCTTATCAATAAGGTTTTTAATTTGCGGTTTCTTTTCCCAACCTTCCATTTTTATCGCACCTTTCTTTTCACACTTTAGAGTAAATGCATTCACTCTATATATAATTTAATTTTGCCCATCTTTATTGTTCAAGGAATTGAAAAAAGCCAAAAAGCTGTCATCACTCATCTGAGCGGGTGATGCCTGTTCTCTTTTCTTTTTTTCATCCTCAAGAACCACTATACAATCCTGACACTCTGCAATAGTATTTGATACCATTGACTGATTTGCCAGAAGCTTTGCTACCGCACCTGTTTCCTCGTTAGTTAAATACTGAGAAACATGTGAAATATCTACCTTTTCACCATTCTCAATACGGCTTGATATAACCGAATACAGCTTTTTATTCACAGGGGTGAAGAACAAATCGTCACTTAGCTTGTCCTTCAGGCTTTTATAAAACGCCACATTGTTCATAAGCGAAACAAGAATTATATCCTCTGCTTTTGCAAGTCGCATATTTTTAACCCTTTGCGGATCAATGGATTTTTCAATATTCTGCACCTGCTTCTGTGCATTTGAAAGCTCTGCCTTTGCTTTATTATAATACTCTTTTTTAGCAAAGCTTTTAATCTGATTCAATATGGCATCCTTGCTTACATTAAGCTCGTCCGCAAGCTTCATTGCATATATATCCCTCTCCAGAGGGTCTGTAGTTGCAAGATACTTAGATGCCTCACGCAAGAAATTCATTTTTCCGTCAGCAGTTTCGACAATATATTTTTCTCTTAACACAGACAACTTATACTCTGTATCATTATTAGCGCCATTTAGGAGCTTTGTAAACATTTCTTTACCGTGAACACGAATAATTTCATCCGGGTCCTTACCGCCCTCAAGGCGTATAACCTTAACGCGGACACCTGTTTTTGAAAACAACGCCAAAGCGGCTCGCACCGCCTTCTGCCCCGCCTCATCGGAATCGTAGCACAAGGCTACCTCGTCTGCATAGCGGGAAATAAGACTTACCTGCTCAGGTGTTAAGGCTGTACCTAAGCCTGCAACGGCATTTGTAAAGCCTGCACTGTGCAAAGCAATAACATCCATATAACCTTCGCAAAGAATTATTTTTCTGTCGTTGCCGTTTTTTGCAAAGTTTAGAGCAAAAAGCTCGTTACTCTTTTTATAAACAAGTGTATCTGATGTATTTATATACTTAGGCTTTGAGTTATCAAGAACTCGCCCGCCGAAAGCCACCACGTTTCCCCTTAAGTCTATAACAGGGTACATTACCTTTGCTCTGAAAGCATCGTAATAATACTTTTTGCCGTCCTTTTCACTACTTCTTAAAAGATTGGCGGCTACAAGCTCTGCACGGGTAAAGCCTTTGGATTTCAAGTGATTCTCCAAAGCGTGCCAATCATCCGGGGCGGCACCCAACCCGAAATGCTTTATCATTTTAGCAGGTACGTTTCTACGTAGTAAATAATCAAGCTGTGGTTTTCCCTGCTCTGTAAACAAGGTTTCGTGGAAAAACCTTGCGGCTTCCCGGTTTGCCTCGTAAATTCGGCGCCTTAAATTGGCAGTTGTATCGTCATAATTAGCATCAGGCATTTTTATACCTGCCCTATCCGCAAGAAATTTAATTGCCTCAACATAGTCAAGGTTTTCTATATTTCTGATAAAACCAACAACATCTCCGCCTGCTCCGCAACCAAAGCAATAGTAGGATGATGTTTCGGGATAAACCGTAAAAGACGGTGTTTTTTCGTTATGAAACGGACAAAGTCCTACAAGATTGCGACCTCTTCGGCGGAGCTCGATATAACTTGAAATAACGGATTCAATATCGTTACTATCGCGCAATCTGTCAATAAAATCGTCTGTAAAGCGCATTGCCAAGTTAATCATCTCCTTTGCTTTTTTCACCTGCTATTATACACTATCAGTTGGTACATAAATGGTACACAAAAAGCATATATAGCCGCAATTCATATTAATAATTCCATGTTTTAGGAACAAACAAATCGTTAAAAATCTTCAATGAATAGTTATCTGACATTCCTGAAATATAGTCGCAGGCGGCTCTCTCTGCCCCCTCTTTTTTTGCTATTTCATAATAGAATTCAGGCATACTGTTAGGATTACGGGAAAAATACCTGAAAAGCTCTTTAATCATATTTTCGGCTTTTCCCTCTTCACTTTTACAAACAGGGTTTGTATAAACATACTTGAACATAAATGAATGGAGTCTGTCATAGGCTTCGAATACATCCTCCGCCATTTTTATTTCATCCTTTGTATGCTCAATTGTAGATTTAATTAAGGTGTTTATTCTTTGTGTTTTTGAGAAACCTAAGGTTAATCTTATATCTAAAGGAATATCATCCTCACTAAGAACACCACCACGGCAAGCATCGTCAATATCGTGGTTGATATATGCTATTTTATCACTTAACTTAACAATTCTACCTTCCAAAGTGTCTGCTTCCTTACCCTTTGTGTGACAAAGTATACCATCTCGCACCTCGTAGGTAAGGTTAAGGCCATCACCATTGTGTTCAAGCTTATCTGCAACGCGCAGACTCTGTTCATAGTGTGTAAAGCCTTTTTCGTAAACGAAAGCCAAAGCCCTTTCACCTGCGTGGCCAAAGGGTGTATGACCAAGATCGTGACCTAAAGCAATCGCTTCTGTTAAATCCTCATTAAGATTCAAGGACCTTGCAATAGTTCGTGCAATCTGTGAAACCTCAAGGGTATGCGTAAGACGGGTTCTGTAGTGAACATTATCGGGCGCTAAAAAAACCTGTGTTTTATCCTTTAAACGTCTGAAAGCGGAGCAATGGAGAATTCTGTCTCTATCACGCTGGTACGCTGTACGAAGAGGGCACTCCTCCTCTATACGTTGCCTGCCTTTTGTATTTTCACATAATGCGGCATATTCTGACAAGGTTTCCTTTTCTCGCTGAAGAGTTCTGAGCCTGATACTGTTATCCACTATTATCCCCTCCTAATTAATAATACGAAAAAAATATATAAATCCCTTTATTTTTTGACAAAAAATTTTATTTTGCAGAAATTATTTCTTCTTTTATATTAAAATCGACTTTACCATTTGTTAAATCCTTGAGCTTTTTCTCGAAGGAATTAATTGAATCTTTTTCTATTCTAAAAGTAATTTCTACGTTATCTGTGAAGGTTGTGTCACTTATTACACCATCTGTATCTCTTATTAATGTTTCGATTTTGCCGTAAAGATTATAGTCGCAGAATAAATTCAAAACAAGCCATGGTATAAGAGTTATAACACCCGCACCGTCAACAGCAAGCTTTGCAGAGTGGCTGTATGCTCTTACAAGACCTCCACCGCCTAAAAGTATTCCACCAAAATATCTTGTAACGACAACAACGCAGTCGGTTATCCCCTCCTGCGTAATAACATTGAGCACCGGCATACCTGCTGTGCCCTGAGGCTCTCCATCATCAGAAAACCTTTTTATTGACCCTTCGCGAAGAGCATAAGCATAAACATTGTGGGTTGCATCCCAATGCTTTTTTCTTATTTCTTCAATGAAAGCCAAAGCATCCTGCTCAGTTTTTACAGGCTTTGCATAGCCTATAAATTTTGACTTTTTTACTATGTACTCCTGTGCTGAATATTGACCGAGTGTATTATATATTTCCACCGAAACACCTCCGATAAGAGTGAGCAAAAAAGTAAGATTTTGTGATAATCTTTTACACTCCATATAACGCAAAAAGCCAGTGATAACTCACTGGCTTACTAAGCATAATAACTTACTTAGAGAGGTTATATTTCTTGTTAAATCTGTCTACACGTCCACCTGTATCAACAAGCTTCTGTTTGCCTGTGAAGAATGGATGACACTTTGAACAGATATCAACACGCATACCGTCTTTTGTTGAAGCTGTTTCAAGTACAGCACCGCATGCACACTTAACCTGAGTTGCGCCGTAATTTGGATGAAGTCCTTCTTTCATTGTAATTTCACCTCTTCTTAATACATTAGCAGAAGAATATTATCACAACAGCAAAGAAAAAGCAAGTGTTTTTCTAAAAAAAATAATAATATTGTTTATATTTCTTATAAATAACCATCTTTTCTCAGAAAGGCAACATAATTTCGTGAAAAATATTGATTTATTTTATGTCAATGCTAAAATATAACCATTAGGAGGTGTTTCTTTGAATAAAAATAGAACTTATTTTTATCTCACCTGTTCATCGTATTTGCTTACAATAATTCTTGACCTTGTTTTCACATATATTGCAACACCCAATCTTCTTTTAGAGGGTAACCCCTTATACAATCAGACAAACTTTGGTTGGACGGGGCTTATTGCAATAAATGCAATTACATTCATAGGCTACATTGCAATGTCATGGTATGCTTTCATAAAATACAAGCCACCGGTAACAAACGAAACAGATTTCAAGCGTTACCTTTCACTTATCAATTATGGTGATGCGGATAAATATGTACCTATGATGTGGAAGCTACCCAAAAATTGGGGACCACAAACCGCTTGCCTTTGTTGGTCTGTTGTTTGTGTTTTACCTTTCTGCAGAATGATTATTGTTCTTGAATGGTTTCTTATGATACTGAGAATACGAAATATATTCACAGAAACATTTTTCGCCATAGTAGCTTGCTTCCCTATGGGACGAATCGACATTGTTCTTGCCGTATTAGGTGCCTGGATACTTTCTTTTGTATGGATAAAAAAAGAATTCAGAAACAATCTTAAAGAAATCGAAAAAAGACGAGGCTCAAACTGAACCTCGTCTTTGATTTTATTTATTGATTATTTCCAAAGTTCCGCAGGATAAACACCGTCGTCTACAAGTGCCTGAACAGATTTTACAACATCAGGCTTATCTTCTTTGTAAGTAACACCGAACCATTTATCCTTTGTTTCAAGAACATCTACTGTGCACTTTTTCTCGCTGAGCATATCACGAACGAGGAATGGAAGATAAAATTCTGATTTAAGCGGATTTTCAGGTACTTCGTTTTTAAGGAAATCAATGAAATACTTTTCAATTTCATCTATAATTTCCGCAGGGAAGCCCCAACAGTTCATTGAACAAACACAATCCTCAGGAAGCTCTGTCCAATTTTTTTCATCCTCGGTAAATGAAATTTTACCGTTTACGCGCATAATTTTTGTTCTTTCAATAACGTCATTAAGCTGACCTTTTTCGTTAACATCGCAAACGCCACGAGAAACTGTACCATTTTCTGTAAGTGTGTTTTTAAGGAAGTATGCAGACATTGCGAACTTGTATGCATCGCCTGAGAAATCTGTTCTTTCCATCCAATCAGAAATGTTCTCGTAAGCGCCTCTACCGTAGAAGTCATCGGAGTTGATAACCATAAACGGTTCATTTACAGCACCCTTGCAGCAATAAATTGCGTGTGCTGTACCCCATGGCTTAACGCGGTCCTCCGGTACACTAAAGCCTTCAGGAAGCATATCTGTGCTCTGATATACATACTCAACCTTAATGTGCTTTGAAACCTTATCACCGATTACCTCACGGAAAAGCTGTTCATTTTCTTTTTTTATAATAAAAACGACTTTGTTAAAGCCACTTTTAATTGCATCGTAAATTGAGTAATCAATAATAATTGAATTGTTTGGTCCTACGGGGTCAATTTGCTTAAGGCCACCATAACGGCTACCCATACCTGCAGCAAGAATAACTAAAGTTTTATCCATAATTAAAATCTACCTTTCGGAATTTATAGGCTATTGCCTTTGTTCATAATACCATACATTTCCTTTTTTGTCTACATTAACTTTTATTTCCAATAGTGTTGACAAATTTTTGTATAATCTTATAATTTAATAAAAAACATTTACAGGCGGTAAAAATGACTTCTATTATTTTGCGTTTATTTTTAAAAAACAAGGATGTTAACACTCCCAGCGGTCGTGAAGCTTACGGCAGAACAGCCGGAATTGTTGGTATAATCTGCAATCTTATACTGAGTATTTTAAAATTCATTGTAGGCTCTGTTTCAAATAGTGTTTCTATTATTGCAGACGCTACAAACAATATTTCTGATGCGGGCTCTTCAATTGTTACATTAGTGGGTTTCAGACTTTCTGAAAAGCCCGCAGATGAAGATCACCCATACGGACATGCAAGAATCGAATACATAACGGGTCTTATTATATCATTCCTTATTATTCACATTGGTTTTGATATTTTTGTTGACTCTTTCAAAAAAATCCTCAATCCCGAAGAAAGTATTTTCAGTTGGGTCACAATAATCATTCTTGTCAGCTCTATCATCGTAAAGCTCTGGCTTTCTTCTTTTAACCGGAAGCTTGCAAAGGCGATAAAATCAAAAACCCTTGAAGCCACCGCAACAGACAGCAGAAACGATTGCATTTCTACCTTTGCCGTTTTAGTTGCTACACTCGTTTCACACTTCTGGAATATACAGCTTGATGGTGTTATTGGTGTTGGCGTTGCGGCACTCATTATTTTCTCCGGCATACAGCTTGTTAAAGAAACTGTTGGTCCCCTTTTAGGGCAGGCGCCTTCAAAGGAAATATATGAAAAAATTGAAAGCGGAATTCTTGAATATGACAATGTTTTAGGTGTGCATGACCTTATGGTGCACAGTTATGGTCCTGGTAGCTTCTTTGCATCCGCCCACATAGAGATGGACGCAAAAATAGATGTTTTAATCTGTCACGATATAATGGACCAGATAGAAAGAGACTTCAAGGCAAAACACAACATTCACCTTGTTGTGCACCTTGACCCTACTGTGCTTGACAGCGCGGAAACAAATCAATTAAAAGAAATTGTAAAACAAATTCTTTTTGATATTGATCCTGTAATCACCTTCCACGATTTCAGAGTTGTTGTAGGTGAAACAGCAAAAAATGTTCTGTTTGATGTTGTTGTTCCACCAAGATATAAATACTCGGATGATGACCTTGTTGACATAATCAAAAACCGCGTAAACGAAGCCGGGCAAGGCAACCTTTACGCAGTTGTAGTTGTTGACAGAAGCTATGGTGTTCTAAAAAGTGAAAACGAGTAAAGCATTAAAGAATTATACATATTAATCCGCTACAACCATCGTTAATGATTCTCTCGAGTGTTTCCTGAATCTTGCCCCTTGCATCCACAGGCATATGGCAAAGCTTACTTCTGAGACCCTCATTAACTAATTCACTTAATGATTTACCGAAAATATCTGACTCCCATATTTTCAACGGATCTTCTTCAAATCCGTTAAGCAAATATTTTAAAAGCTCTTCAGACTGGCTCTCCGTTCCTACAACGGGAGCCACTTCTGTTTCTATGCAGGTTTTCATCATGTGAATTGATGGTGCAGAGGCAGAAAGACGTACTCCGTATCTTCCGCCCTGTTTTACAATTTCAGGCTCTTTAAGTGTAAGTTCGTCAATATCGGGCATAACTATACCATAGCCTGTAGCCTCTACCTCATCAAGAGCATTTTTAACCCTGTTATATTTTTGCTTTATTTGTGAAAGCTCATCAAGTTCTTTCATTAAATCCTCTTCGTTTTCAATATGAAGATGTGTTTTTTCCTCTATGATTTTGAAAATCAATTCAGGGGAAAGAATGGCGTTGATAACCGCACAGCCTTTGCCTAAATCAATGCTTGTTATTTCTGCAGTCTCAATATATTCATTATCGTACAGATTTGTAAGCATACTGCCTACATCGCCTACACAATTAACCTTTCCCGCAGACTCTTTTATGCTTTGTAAAACTGAGCCTCTGAGCCAATGATTTCTGCCGAGGGTCATAACCCATCCCGGTAGCTTAACACCAATTTCTTTTACCGGGAAGCGGTAAAGAATTGCACCTAAAATACCTTTTATAAGAGATTCATCCATCTGTGCACAGTTTACGGGAATAACAGGCACACCATACTTTTCTGACAGATGTGATACAAGAGAAATTGTTTCCTGACTTTCGGGTGAGGTTGTGTTAAGAAGCATAACAAAAGGCTTGTTTATTGCTTTCAATTCATTTACAACTCTTTCCTCCGCCTCTTCGTATTCATAACGGGGAATATCACTTATTGTACCATCTGTTGTAATTAAAAGACCTATGGTAGAATGCTCTGTAATTACCTTCTGTGTACCCATTTCTGCAGCCATATTGAAAGGTATTTCATGGTCATACCAAGGAGTTTTCACCATTCTTGGCTTATCCTCTTCAATATAACCCAAAGAGCTTGGCACAATATAACCTACGCAATCAATAAGTCGCACATTTAAGGATGCATTTTCGGGAAGGTCAATCCGCACAGCCTCCTCAGGTATAAATTTTGGCTCCGTTGTCATAATAGTTCTGCCTGCGGCAGATTGTGGTAATTCATCCTGTGCCCTTTCACGTTTATGGCTACTTTCAATATTAGGAATAACGAGTGTATCCATAAATCTTTTTATAAATGTAGATTTACCTGTTCTTACAGGCCCTACAACACCAATGTATATATCTCCGCCGGTTCGTGTTTCAATATCTTTATAAATGCTTGCTTCTGTCATAAATATACCTCCATAGCTTTGTAAAGTATTTCACCAAATACATATGACAGGCAGATGAGTTTTATGACCTGATTTGACATAACTTTAAATATATATTATAATATACAGATGATAATTAATTTTCAGGAGTGAAGGCTTTGTTACTTTTTGCTACCCCCACTTACGACGTTATGGAAGTGTTATACACTTTTCTTGACTCATTCAAAATATCCAGTGTGTTCCCATACTTTATAGCACTTGTTACAGCAACCATATGCGGTGCAGCCATTGGTGTTGAAAGAACACTCAGACAAAAAGAAGCCGGTATCAGAACACATATAATTGTTGCTATGGGCTCTGCTCTTATAATGATTGTAAGTAAATACGGCTTTTTTGATATTGTTAATATGCAAGGTATTGAGGGCAACATAAACCTTGATGGTGCAAGACTTGCTGCACAGGTTGTTACAGGTATTTCCTTCTTGGGTGCAGGTATCATTGTTTATAAAGGTACTGTTAAAGGTCTTACAACAGCCGCAGGTGTGTGGACTACAGCGGGTATAGGTCTTGCCGCGGGCGCCGGCATGTATGGTATTGCCGTTTATGCAACACTTATAATTCTTGTTGTTCAGATTGTTATTCCCAGAATTCTTCCTGTTGAAAACACAAGCACAACCGCAGTTAGTATGAAGCTTGTTGACAACCCTGAGGCAATCGAAACAATATCCGGGATCTTCAAGGAAAACAACCTTGAAATTATCTCAACAAGCGTTGAAAAGAAAAACGAAAAGCTCGTTTGCTTATTCGTTGTAAAATCAAAGGGTCACATAAACCCCGATGATGTGAGCGCACTATTTACAACCAACGAGCTTGTGCTTTCCGTTTCCGTTTAATAAATTAGTTAATACTACCCATTTAACTGCCCTATTTTAGGGCAGTTTTTCTATTGTTTTTTATATATGGAATATTGTATTATATATCTGTTAATTTATAGTAAAGTGAGGTAATTCCCTTTGAAAAAAGACATTGTTTTCGAAAAAGGCAACAAGCCGTTTCCAATGATAATAGGAATAATCGGTATTGTACTTGCGCTTGCACTTTTAATAGCAAGGCTTAACATCATTGCTGTTGTTAACGTTGGCTTTATGTGCATTGTGGCAGCACTCACAATTATCGGTGTAATTTTCTGCAAAAAGGTTTACAAATGGTTTGTTGTAGGCTATGGTGCATCAGCGTTAGGTATCTTCCTCTACTTCCTCATCTGGGGTGCAGATGCAGGTTGGGGTGCATTCTCAAGCGGTAAAACAGGCTGGTCCTCAGCAGATAATCCTCTTTTTGCAGGACCCGGCAACTTCTTAACAAGACTTGCAGGCGGTATCCTTTTACTTCTACCTTGTATTATTGCAATGGTTGCTTTAGTTATGGTTGCTGTAAAGAAGTTCCGGAAGGTTGGTCTTCACAAGTTTGTAACATCACTTTTAAGTATTGTTCTTGCAGGTACTACTGTTCTTTATGTGCTTACAATGAACCTTCGTGCAAAGCCTAATGTTGACAGCCTCAAGGAAGGTCACGATGACTATCTTGATGGTGTTGATAAGGTAAAAAAAGGCAGTCCGAATGTTCTTTTTATTCTTATGGACGATATGGGTTATGCTGATACATCCTTGAATGGCGCTATTTATGATACACCTAATATGGACAGAATCGGTGAAGAAGGTCTTAACTTTGAAAACTTCTATTCAAGCTATTCTGTTTGCTCACCTGCAAGATTTGCCCTTATGACAGGCAGATACCCATTCAGAGGCTATGCAGATAACGTTATTTACCCAACATTTGATACATTCTCACCATTTGCTGCAACAAGAATATTCAACTCCATTGAAATGGGTAACAACTGTGATGGTATGCTTGGTGACGAGGTTACTCTTGCAGAAGTTTTCAAGGCAGCAGGCTACAATACAGGTGCTTTCGGTAAGTGGCACTTAGGTGACTATGGTGAGTATCTCCCAACTAACCAGGGCTTTGACTATTTCTATGGCGGTCATCACGTTAACGATATGGCTCCATTCTACCATGTAAGAGAAGAGAATGGCGAATACGAAATTGCTCACGGCGTAGAAGAGCTTCGCGATGAAAACGGAAAGAAAGAGCAATCCCAGTTATCAGAATGGATTCACGAAGAAATTAACGATTGGATTACAGACCAGGTAACAAACAGCGACGAGCCATTCTTTGCATACTATGCATCACCATGGCCACACGCACCAATCTTTGCCGGTGATGATTTTGACGGCAAAACAGGTATGGGTACATATGCTGACTGTGTAACAGAGTTTGACTACTACTTAGGTGAGCTCTTTAACACATTGGAAACACTCGGCGTAATGGATGATACAATTATCATTTTCACAAGTGATAACGGCCCCGCCCTTGAAGGTTCTGTTGGTGAGCTTCGTGGTGGTAAATACCTTGCGTACGAAGGCGGCCAGAAGGTTCCGTTTATGATTCGCTGGGGCAACAACAATGGTCTTTGGAAAAAAGGCAAAACAAGAACACAGAGTGCAACATTTGTTGACATAATGCCGACCTTGGTTGAGCTTTGCGGAATCACAGGCGAAAACGGCACAAAGGAAAACTACTTGCCATTTGACAGAGATATTGATGGTGTATCAATGGTAAACCTTCTTAAAAAGGATAAGGTTATACACACACCGGAGCATCCAATTCTTCATATGAAACGCGAAAAGCTTAAAGCTATTCAGTACACAGTTCCTACTGCAGATGTTCTCAGCCGTGAAGAATATGCTGATTACAAATACCCTGTTCTTAAGAAAAACAAAAACATTACATTCAAATACTTCCAGAACATACAGAACGACAACTCTGCTTTCTTTGATAAATTCAGAAAGAACTGGTTACACATTCTTACCGATGACGTTGGCGAAAACCTTAACCGCGCAAGCGTTTACCCAACTATTGCAGAAGAAATGAATGAGAAAATGAATCAGATTATGAAGGATTTTAAAGGCAACCGTCGTGGTATAAACGAAGAATACTACAAATAAAATTACTTTCAGCCCCGGATTGTTCCGGGGCTGAATTACAAAAAGGTGATAAACTATGCCACCACTTTCAATAATGATTAAGCCTGCATCCGCCCTTTGTAATATGCGGTGCGAATATTGCTTTTACCACGATGTTACCGACCACCGCGATGTTAAAAGCTTTGGGTTAATGAGTGAGGAAACCGCAGAAAACTTAATACAGAAAGCCTTGAACTTTGCAAATGGTGAAAGCATTGCATTTGCCTTCCAGGGTGGTGAGCCTACAATAAGAGGCTTAGATTTCTTTCGTTTTTTCTGCAAAAAGGTAGATGAATTAAATACAAAAGGCAGTAAAATTTACTATGGTCTGCAAACAAACGGCACACTTATTGATGACAGGTGGGCAAAGTTTTTCAAGAAACGCGGTTTTCTTATCGGCTTAAGTCTTGACGGAGATTTTAAAAACAACTCCTTCAGAATTGACGAAAAGGGTGACAATTCTTTTTATAAGATTATTAAAGCCGCAAACATTTTTGAAAAGCATCAGGTAGATTTTAATATACTTACTGTTTTAACAGGAAGATGTGCAGATAACATTGATGAAATTCTTGCATATTTTAAAAAGCGTAATTTCAGATATTTACAATTCATCCCCTGCCTGCGTCCGTTTGGTGACACAAGTGAAAGTCCTTTATATATGACTGTGGAGCAGTACAAAAACTTTCTTATACACGGCTTTAATGCCTATGTTAAGGACTATGTGAGAGATCAATATACAAGCATACGGTATTTTGACAACCTTGTTCATTTGTACCTTGGTAACCCTACAGAGCAATGTGGTATGTGTGGGCATTGTTCACACCAATTTGTTGCAGAAGGCAACGGCAACATTTATCCATGCGACTTTTATTGTACAGATGAATGGCTGTTAGGTAATATAAATGATGCTACAGAAAACTTTGATACTCTGGCCCACTCTGAAAAAGCAATCAAATTTTTAAAGGAAAGCCTTGAAATTGACGACACTTGTAAAAAGTGTAAATACTTTGCACTTTGCCGTAGTGGTGGTTGCAAAAGAACAAGAGAAGACAGAAACTATTGCGAAAGCTATAAAGCGTTTTTTGATGCTTGCTTGCCACTTTTCAGGGCATTTATTGCAGAGAAGAAATAAAAATTTGCCACTCCCCTCAAATTCACTTTTTGAGGGGTTTCCTTTTTGCTAGTTTTTTTGTAGTTTATTCTTAAGAGGTGACAAAAAATGAAAAAACGAACAATAAAGTTGTTATGCACCATATTCTCTGCTATAATTATTTTAAACTCCTGTTCAAATGACAATTTTACAAACATATCTGACAAACCGATTATCTCGATAGACACGGTAGAATACCTTTTAAAAATTGAACTTCAAAATTGTCTTGTAACGGGTCAATACACTTTTATACTAACACCCGATAACAAGCTTATATCACAATACCACCCTTTAACTTGTTATCATAAAGAAACAGAGAAAAAAAACGTACATACTGATTCGTGTGGATACTTTGAACAAGTCGTAACAGAGCTGAAGAGCGCACAGCTTGATATAATAACAGAATGTCTTTTACAAACAAAAGCAGATATGATTGACAGAGATATCGGAAGATTTGCCTGGTATACAACAGGTCTTTACGAAAATATATACATTGACGATAAGCATGCTACATTTTTCTATGGTGGTGCAGATAGCTCTGCAGCAAATATTCTTACAGAAGCCATTATAGGCTCCTCAAACCTTCGCATATTGGAATCAAAAGAGTTGCAACGCTTGAACGGGTGCTATGATATTACACCTATGGGAACTGAGTTCAGGAAAGTAATAAAGCTTTTTGCAGAAACAAATTAAATACAAAAGGACGGTTATTAATGAATCAAAAAGAAATTGGTAAATATATCGCTCACAAAAGGAAAGCTAAAAATCTTACTCAGGCACAGCTTGCAGAAAAACTTGGTGTAGCAAGTAAAACTGTATCCAAGTGGGAAACAGGTGTTTCAATGCCTGATTATAGCGTAATAGAAAATCTATGTGACGAACTTAGCACTACCCTTTCTCAGCTTATAGATGGTGCAGACAAAGAAAATGAAGCACAGAACACAGACGACAAACGAATATTATTCCTTTTAAAAAAGGTGCAGGAGCTTGATAATCAGAATAAACTGATTTTTTCATTTCTTATTATTCTTATGGGTATTGGCTTACTTGCTTTTTCACAGCTTTTAGGTGGCTCACAGTTCAAAGATTTCATATCAGGTGTACTTACAGGATTCTCCATTGTTTTAAGCATTACAGGTATTATATCAATAGGCAAAAACATAAAACGATAAAAAACAACTCCCGAGGAACCTCGGGAGTTTCTTTTCACATATCGTTTCTTATTATATCCTCTAATGTTTCGCCTTTTACTGCAACGTAGTCATTCTCTCCGTTAACCATAATAACAGGCAATTTAGGGATTCTGTTGTAATTTGAAGCCATTGCGTAATTGTATGCACCTGTGGTAAGAACTGCAATAAGGTCCCCTCTCTGAACAGATTCAGGGAGCATTATTTTAGGCTGAATGATATCGCCACTTTCACAGCATCTGCCAACAAGGTCGCAATTAAAATTACATTCCTCATTTGCTTTGTCAGCTGCAACAACGGTATATGCCGACTCATAGAGTGCATACCTTGGGTTATCTGTCATACCGCCATCAATAGAAACATAGTTTTTATAGCCTTCGATGCGCTTTACGTTGCCTACTCTGTAAAGAGTGATGCCTGCATCTGCAACAATGCTTCTGCCCGGCTCCATATGAACCTCAGGTTCAGCTATAGAAAGCTCTTTGCATTTTTCTTTAACATATTCCGCAACCTGACGGATATTATCTTCTATATCTATTTCAGGGTCATTTTCTGTGTATCTTACGCCGTAGCCACCACCAAGGTCAAGCACCCTTGCCTCATAGCCTGTTTCGGCTTTTACATCTGCAATAAACTGAAGCATTATTTCGGCAGAACGAACAAACACGCTTGATTCAAAAAGCTGTGAGCCTACATGACAATGGAAGCCTGCAAGATCAATGTTTTTCATACCCAATGCTACTTTTGTAATCTCAAGAGCAGCACCTGTTTCAATAGGAAAACCGAACTTAGAATCTACTTTACCTGTATTAACAGCCTCGTAGGTGTGTGTATCAATACCCGGTGTAACGCGGAAGATTATTTGTTGCTTTATTCCGCGTTCACCTGCAAACTTATTGATTGCCTCAAGCTCCTCGGCATTATCACAAGCAAAGCAACCTACTCCGCAATCCATTGCGAAATTAATGTCATAATCGTTTTTGCTGTTTGAGTGAAAGCAAACGTTTGCCATATTAAAGCCTGCTGCCTTTGCCGTGTAGATTTCTCCACAGGAAACCACATCAACGCACATACCTTCAGACTCAACAATATTATAAATCCTTTTGAAAGAGCATGCTTTACTTGCATAGAAAGGCTTTGCATTTTCGCCAAAATACTTTCTCATTGCATTAACATAAGTGCGACAGTTTTCACGGATTTTCTTCTCATCCATCACATATATGGGTGAACCGTATTTCTCCGCCAACTCTACGGTGCTTCTGCCACCAAAATATAGGGTATTATTCTCAATACATAAGTTATTAGCTATCATATAATCACCTTTGGAGGTTCTTTAATACATTTATTTTATTCAATTATACGCTCCTATCGTCGCTAGAACCCTCCACCACACCTCCGTTTCTCTACGGCGTGGTCCCCCTCCCTTCGCCAGGGAGGTTAATCAATTGCTTTTATTTCAATTTATAAAATTATAATTATCAAACATTAAGACCTTGCTCTCTCATAAGAGCGCGCATTTTAGCTTCGTTTTCAGGCTCCATAGTTGTAAGAGGAAGACGAAGGTAGTTTTCACCAAAGCCCATAGCTGCTGTTGCTGCTTTAACAGGAATTGGGTTAACCTCGCAGAAAAGAGAGTTAATAAGAGGGAGAAGCTCAAGCTGAATCTTACGGCTACCCTCAAGGTCCCCTGCAAAGAACTTATCGCAAAGCTCAACTGTTTTCCTTGGAAGAATGTTTGAAACAACAGAAATCACACCCTTACCGCCCAAAGACATAAGAGGAACAATCTGGTCATCATTACCTGAATAAATATCAAATTCACCATTTGTAAGTGCTGCAATTTCAGCAATCTGTGAAATATTACCGCTTGCTTCCTTAATACCAACAATATTCTCGTGCTTTGCAAGAATTGCACAAGATGCAGGTGTTAAATTACAGCCTGTTCTTGATGGAACATTGTAAAGAATACAAGGCTTTGTTGAAGCATCTGCAATAGCTGTAAATGACTCAATAAGACCTCTTTGTGTTGCTTTGTTGTAGTATGGTGTAACGAGGAGCATTGCATCGCAACCGATTTCACAAGCAAACTTTGTAAGCTCAATTGCATATGCAGTATCGTTA
This sequence comes from Acutalibacteraceae bacterium, assembly GCA_045530855.1. GTDB lineage: Bacteria > Bacillota > Clostridia > Oscillospirales > Acutalibacteraceae > DTU089. Next base: position 1,075 of record JAZSCV010000049.1, on the reverse strand, counting down.
GAGCCTGTACCTGCAACGATTGGCACTCTGCCATTTACCTTTTCAACTGCAAAACGGAGAACTTCTTTGTGCTCTTCGTCTGTAAGAGTTGAGCCCTCGCCTGTTGTACCTGCAACAACAAGAGCATTTACGCCCTCTTCAATCTGCCATTCGATAAGTCTTTCGAATGCTTCATAATCTACACCATTTGCATTTAATGGTGTTACAATAGCTGTACCTACGCCTGTAAAAACTGTTTTTTTCATAGTGTTTTCTCCTTTGATTACTCAAAAAAATAATAGTTGCCGGAAAAGCAACTATCCACATAAAAATACACACTTGTATAAAATCATGTAAGATAGCGCTCCACTCAAATTTGAGTGACAACAATAAAGATATTATTCCTTATTGCCAGAACGACCTTTTGCCATAAGCCGCCTTCGGCACCTGCTCCTTTCATTGCAACAGTTTCGGCAAACCTTCGCGTTACAATTACTGATAACAAAATGCACCTCTATCGGTTGTTAATAATATATCATAGAGAAACTATAAAGTCAATTAATATTTACAACAAATAACGGTATTTTATTACTTATTTAATTATATAAAACATCAAAAAACACAAGTTCTTTTTACGAACTTGTGTTTTGACTAATCCAATTACTCTTCGATAAACTGAACACTGTTTGCCCACTCAAAGAATAAATTTTTATATTCCTCATAGTGTGCCTCATCAACAGCAAAGGTAATAGTCCAGAATGAATCTTCTGTTTTATAAATCGCTGCAAAATAACAATAGTTAGTGGCTGTGTTTTCAACATAACTCTGATATTCAAAATAAGTTATGCCGTTTTCTTTTTTTACCGTTGAATCCAATTTACTGTTTTTAATAGACAACTCACCATATTTTTCGAGAGTATAATTCTCCAGACCTTCTATTAATGAAAATTCGTCCTCGCGACCGAAAACAACTGCATCATCGGAACCGTATGCAAAATCAAAGCCATCTATATCGGTATCCACGAAAGAATCTGTTAAAGTCATTTTCACACCGGCATCATCAACAATTTCAACAGGATTTCCGTCTTTGCCTAAA
>JAZSCV010000017.1:0-119443 GCA_045530855.1 Acutalibacteraceae bacterium | reverse complement strand
TATTCTCGGTATCATTGTAAACATCGTGCTTAATCGCAAAAAAGCATAATTCTATTTCAATAAAATTGACAACACAAACTATTTAATATATAATTAAATAAAATTTAAAAGGCATTACGCAACTGCGTGATGCCTTTATTACAGAAAGAAGAATTACTATGATTTACTATGCAGAAAATGATGATTTCGTTTTAGGTGTTAAAGAGATGGGTGCTGAGCTCACTTCTTTAAAATCAAAGAAAACAGGCTTTGAATTTATTTGGGATGGTAATACTGATATCTGGTATGGTCAGTCACCTATCCTTTTCCCTATTATCGGCAGACTTCTTGACGATAAATACAGGCTTGATGGCAAAGAGTACACAATGCCCAAGCACGGTATCGTAAGAAAAAAACCATTCAAGCTTATCGATAAAACAGCAGATTCACTTACATTTTCTCAGACAGATGATGAAGAATCAATCCTCGTTTATCCTTATAGCTTTGATTTACAGGTAAAATTCCAGTTAACAGAAACAGGCTTAAGTGTAACACACACAGTATTTAATAATGATAGCAAGGTTATGTATTATTCATTTGGTGCACACCCTGCTTTCAACTGTAAAATTGGCGATTACCTTGAGTTCGATAATGATGATAGCTTTGAAACAGAAAGAATCGACCACGAATCAATTCTTATGGAAGAAAAATTTCCTGTTGATATGGATGGAAACAAGCTTTATCTTACAAAAGACTTATTCTGCAACGATGCTCTCATTTTAAGCAATTACAAATCAAAAGCGGTTTCGTTAAAGAGCGATGACCATAATAGAGTTGTAAAATTCAATTTCGACTCACCTTTCCTTGGTATCTGGGCAAAACCAAACGCTCCTTATGTTTGTATAGAGCCTTGGTGGGGTATTAATGATAACTACGATAAGAAGAACGATATTTCAGAAAAACGCGGAATAATGGCTTTAAAAGCAAAGGAAAACATTGCATATAATTGGAATATTGAAATTAACGAATAATTATTGACTTACACACACTAAACAGTTAAAATATAATCAGAAAATGAAAGGTAAAGGTAGTATCATATGGATGATATTTTTGAAAAAGTGACTGCCGATGAAAACTATAACCCTGATCTTGTTTCAGTAGTTGACGAAAACGGCGATTCACACACATTTGAAGAGCTTGACAGAATCGAAACAGATGATGGTAGATTCATTGCTCTTCTCCCTGTTTACGAAGAAGCGACAGAAATCATTGACGACGATGGCGAATTAATCATTCTTTCAGTTATGGAAGATGAAGATGGTGAAATTTACTTAGAGCCAATTGAGGATGAAAAATTATTCGATAAAATCGGCAAAATCTTTGAAGAAAGACTTTCTGATTTGTTCGAAATTGATGGTGAATAAATTCACACCAAGCATCATAAAATAATATTCCTGCGGTGTTCGATAAATGCGAATAATACTAACCCTATGACAATTAAAAGGGAGCTCGGCTTCCGCGGCCTATTGCAGACCTCCCGCTTTAAGCGGACGAAGGGAGCGTGAATCCGTAGAGAGAGCACCCACCTGCTAAAACGCAGGTTACTATTATCGCATCCGGCACATGCGGGGTAAAAAAACAACAGCTCAGTTACTTAACGGTAACTGAGCTGATTTTTATTACTTATTTTATTTACTTGCAGTAGCTTTGCCATCTGCGTATGATTTTCTGATTGCCTCAGCATTTGCTTCCATTTCTGCAAGCTCTGCTTTACGTTTTTCAATTCTTTCAACATATTCAGAAACATCCTTATACTTAACAGGAACATTTTTCTTTTTAATAAGAACATTAATTCCGATTATTGCAATATAAGCAATAATAACTAAGAACGCACCGATTCCGATACTACCGGAATACATTGCACCGAACATAGATTCGAGCTGAGAATTGAAAATAAAGAACGAAATGATCGCAACAATGATTGATACGATTCCGCATACAGAAAGTGTAACGTTTCTCTTAAAGCCTTTTGGTGAGCAAGATACTGAAACAAAAGGAATATTAAGAATGCCGAACACTGCTGAAACCAAAACACCCAAAATAGCAAGGAAATAGAAAACAACCGCAGAAGTCGGAACTATGTTGAGAATTGAAAATTCAAACTTAGCTATAACATCCATTGCAAGATTAAGAACAGAAACACCCATATCAAATGAATGGTACGGCATATTAACATTAATGTTTGCTAAAGGAAGGAATAACATACCAATTGGAACAAATAACAAAATAAGTCTTGCAATTGATAACTTTGTTCCTGCGAAAGCAAACTTAACTCTGTCGATTTTAGGTTGCAATCTTATGTATTCTTCTTCTGCCTTATCAGCATCTTCGGTTAATCTTTCCTGATGATTGAAGTAAATAAGGTTAACGCCACACTCAGGACATTCTGCCTTAATATCAATCATTCTTAATTTGTAACCACATTTTGGACAATTAGCCATAAAATCTCCTACCTATCTTGGATAATACTACATATTATTTATAGATTATACCATAGATTTTTAGTATTTTCAATAAAAAAGTAACATTTATAAATAATTTTTGGTTAAACTTATTTATTTCTTCTTAGAAATAGCAATTTTTGCCTTTGCAACAATGTTATCTGCATCAAGACCAAAAGCATGAAGAAGATCAACAGCAGGACCTGATTTACCGAATGTGTCTTCTACACCAACCTTAACAACAGGTACAGGATACTCTTCACAAACAGCATCACAAACAGCATCACCAAGGCCACCAATAACGTTGTGCTCTTCTGCTGTTACAATACAACCTGTCTTCTTTGCAGATGCAACTACAGCCTCTTTATCGAGAGGTTTAATTGTGTGCATATTGATAAGGTCAACGGATATACCCTCTGCCTCAAGCATCTTTGCCGCCTCAACAGCTTCGTTAACCATTAAGCCTGTTGCAATAATTGTTACATCTGTACCCTCTTTAAGAGTAACTGCCTTGCCGATTTCAAACTTATAGTTTTCATCAAAAATTCTCGGAACAGCAAGTCTACCGAAACGCATATAAACAGGACCATCGTGCTCTGCTGCAGCAAAAACAGCCGCTCTTGCTTCAACATCATCAGCAGGGTTAATAATAACCATACCCGGGATTGATCTCATTAATGCAATATCTTCACAGCACTGATGACTTGCGCCATCTTCACCAACAGAAATACCTGCATGTGTTGCACCGATTTTAACATTAAGGTGTGGGTAGGCAATTGTGTTTCTTACCTGTTCAAAAGCTCTGCCTGCAGAAAACATTGCAAAGCTTGATGCAAAAACAGTATAGCCTGTTGTAGCAAGGCCAGCCGCAACACCCATCATATTGCTTTCTGCAATACCTGTATCAAAAAACCTGTCGGGGAATGCCTTTTTAAAACCACCTGTTTTTGTTGCAGCAGCAAGGTCTGCATCAAGAACAAGAACATTTGGATTCTTTTCGCCAAGTTCAACGAGAGCTTTACCATAACCATCTCGTGTAGCAACTTTTATTACATCAGCCATTATTAGTCCTCCAATCCTTTAAGAACAGCATCAAGCTCGTTCATAGCAGTTTCGTACTGTTCAGCATTCGGAGCTGAACCATGCCAGTTAACCTGATTCTCCATAAAAGAAACGCCTTTACCCTTTGTTGTTTTAGCAACAATTGCAGTAGGCTTACCCTTACAAGCACGCGCATTGTTAAGAGCGTTTTCAATATCATCAAAGCTATGACCGTCAATTTCGATTACATTCCAACCGAATGCAGCAAATTTCTCAGGAATCGGGTACGGAGAGTTAACCTCTTCAACAGTACCATCAATCTGAAGGTTGTTGTTATCAACAAATGCAACTAAGTTATCAAGCTTTTTAGCAGCCGCGTACATTGCTGCCTCCCAAACCTGACCTTCTTCAATTTCACCATCACCAAGAATAGTGTAAACACGGAAGTCTGCGTTCTTAAGCTTTGCGCCAAGAGCCATACCACAAGCGGCAGATATACCCTGACCTAATGAGCCTGAGCTGATATCTACACCCGGAAGATAGTGCATGCTTGGGTGACCCTGAAGTCTTGAATCAACCTTTCTGAGAGTTTTCAACTCTTCAACAGGGAAATAACCGCGCTGTGCCATTACGGAATACAAAGCAGGTGCAGCATGACCTTTTGAAAGAACAAATCTGTCTCTATCCTCTTTAACAGGCGCTGACGGATCAACATTCATTTCATTAAAATACAAATATGTAACGATTTCAGCGATTGATAAAGAACCGCCGGGATGACCTGACTTAGCATTAAAAGTGCCCTCAATAATGCCTTTACGAACATTACACGCAACTTTTGCTAACTCACATCTGGAAAGCTTTTCCATAGTATGACCTCCATTTATAATATATAATTTTTTTCTATGTAATTAATAAAGTCGTTTACAGCGCCATCATTACAATGACAAGTAACGTACTCGCATAATTCTTTTATTTCATTGGGCGCCTGACCACAACATACAGGATGAGAAACACTTTTGAGCATTGCTTCATCATTGAAATAATCGCCTATAGCGGCAACATTATTGCTATCAACACCCAAATACTCTGCAAGATATTTAACAGCAGAGCCTTTATTTACTCCTTTAGCAACAATATCTATGGTAAAAGGTGATGTAAAAAAGCAATCAAAAACTTCTGCGTTTTTTCCATTTGTGAGAACAGAATAAACTTTTTTACATACAGACGGAAAACCAAAAATTGTAGCCTTACCCCACCCATCTTTTGGTAAAGAATCAACCGTAGGGCATATTTTGTGGCTTAAGCCGTCAAGCAAGGAAACACACAAGCCATATAAATTAATCAATCCATAAGAATAAATTGTTGATAAATCAAATACAGCAAGTTGAATTGATTTGAACTGCTTGCAAAGGTCAAGGAGAACTCTTTCCCCCTCCTTACTTATAGTTGAATACTTAACAACAGAATCCTTGCAGAAATCATAAATAATGGCACCATTCATACAAATTGCAGGTGTTTTAAGGTTAAGGTTCTTATAATGCGGTGTTAAGGATTGCAAATTCCTGCCTGAACACAAGGTGAAATTACCACCCTTATATACAAATCCCTCGATAGCAACCTTATTATTGCCGGGTAACCGCCTTTTTTTATTATTTAATGTTCCATCTATATCAGAAACTAACAGCCATTTGGAATACACATTACTCATTAAGAAATTCTCCTAAGAAAATCTTTAAAATAATCAGGTAATTCAGAAGAAAATTCAAGGTACTGCTTTGTGATGGGATGAATAAAGCCTATGGTTGTAGCATTAAGGCACTGACCTTGCAAACCAAATGTTTTTTTAGAATCACCGTAAACAATATCACCTGCAACAGGATTACCTCGGTATGCCATATGTACCCTTATCTGATGTGTTCTACCTGTTTCAAGCCTAACTTTAAGAAAAGTAAATCCTTTAAACCTTTCAAGAACTTCAAAATGAGTAACCGCATTACGGGAATTTTTATCTGTAACAGCTTGTTTTTTTCTATCCTTAGGATGTCTGCCAATCGGCGCATCAATAGTACCACTATCATCCTTGATGTTACCAACAACAACTGTATTGTATACCCTCGTAAATGAGTGCTCTTTAATTTGCTCTGCAAGACCTTTATGTGCCGCATCTGTTTTAGCAACAACAAGTAAACCACTCGTGTCTTTATCTATTCTATGGACAATACCAGGGCGAATAACACCATTTATGCCCGAAAGAGAATCACCACAGTGGTGTAGCAATGCATTTACAAGTGTTCCTGTGTAGTTACCTGCCGCAGGATGAACAACCATCCCCTTTGGTTTATTAACAACAAGAAGATACTCATCCTCATATACAATATCTAAAGGAATATCCTCTGCCTCTACAGACAAATTTTTAGGCTCAGGAATCTCTATTGATATTACATCACCAACACGAACCGTTGTTTTTTTATTACTCAAGCAATCATTAACCCAAACAAGCTCATCAACAATAAGCTGTTGAACAGAATTCCTTGAAAGCTCGGAATATAATTTTGGAATGGCTTTATCTAATCTTTCACCGGAAAGCTCCTCTGTTACTATTAAATCAAGTCGTTCCATCATTTTTCTCCGATTTAAGCTTTTTTTCGTTCTTGATATCTTTTACCAAATCAACAATAAGATATATTATCAAAACAAATGCTCCAACAGTAATAAGACAATCAGCAAAATTAAAAACCGCAAAATCAATAAATAACGGCTCGATAAAGTCAACAACATAACGAAGTCTTATTCTGTCAATTATATTACCTATACCGCCTGAAATCATCAAAAGCAAGCAAAAGCTCATAAGCTTTGATTTATTTTTGTTTGTTGCGAAGAAATAAATAACAAAACCAAGTAACACAATAGAAAAAATCGTTAAGAAAAGTGTATGTGTGGCAAAAGAGCCAAAAACAGCTCCGGTATTTTCAACATACCTGAATCGCAACACATTTTCAATAACATCAAAGTATTCTATAGGCTTCAAATATTCTACAACAAAGAATTTAATCACCTGGTCAATTGCAATCAGAACAGAACAAAAAACAGCAGAAAAAATTACTGACATTTTTACACTCCTGAATTATTTCTTTTTACGGAATATACCGAATCTTTTTGTAGGATTGTTATTTACATCTTCTGCTTCAACCTTTTCAATCATATCAAAAAATGAAGCAGCGCTGTTTACGGAGCCATCGTCAGAATCGTCATCATCATAGCCAAAATCATCATCTATTTGTGATACAGTTTGGGTTTCTTCAACAGCGACCTTAACAGGTGCTTCTGTTTCGGTTGAATCAGAAGCAAGTCTGTTCACATCAACAGAAAACCTTTTAGAGATGGGGATATCATGCAGTTCGCTTTCTGTATCGGTTTCACATTTTGCCTCAAATTCATCGATAGTAGGAACAACAATTTCCTCCGATTTATCGTCCTCAACAAACTCCAGAGAAGTATCTTCTGCAAAGAAATCATATGGAAGCTCTGTTTTCACAACAGGTTCACCAAGACTCTCCTCAATAATATCTTCTTCACTTTCATCATCTTCAACAAACTCAAGGATACCATCGTCAACCGTAACAAATTCAGAGTTATCAATCTCAAGATTCTCAGTTTCCTGAATTTCTTCTGCAAGGCTATCGATTTCTTCTTCATTCGCTGTTTCAGAAGTCTCTTCAATCACCAATTCAGGTAATTTTGATATTAACTCAATATGCGCTTTGTATTGTGCCAGAATAGATGATTTGAATTCAGAAACTTCCTTCTTAAGCATATCATAACGCAACGACTCACTTGTAATTGTTCTGTTTGCCGCACCCATTGTATTTTTTGCTGAATTATTAGCCTCAATTAAGATTGTGTGTGCTTTGTCTTTAGCCTTCGCAATAATTTCTTCTGCCTTATCCTTTGTGACAGACAATAATAACTCAGAGTCAGCAATAGCCTGCCTTTCAGCATCAGCCTTTATAATCTCTGCCTCGCCTTTTGCGGCAGAAAGAATGGCTTCTGCCTCATTTTTAGAATCTGCAATGCTTTCTTCCGCCTCTTTAACAATAAGATTAGCGGCCTTCTGTGCAGTTAAAACAGCTTGCTTGATATCCGTTTCATCATTTTTATATTGCTCTAATTTATCAGCAAGTAAACTAACTCTTTTAATTAGCTCGCTGTTTTCACGATACATTTTTTCGTAATCAACTGCAACCTCACCTAAAAATGCATCAACATCTTCAGCTTTGTACGCATTACGACCTGCACTCTTGAATTCATAAGCTTTTACCTGAGCCGGTGTCATCATATCAAATTCCCACTTTCCACAAAAAAATCATCAGAAAAATACGCCTGTGCTTTCAAGCTCATCAAGAAGATCACCTGAAACATTTACATTATACGGAGTAATAATGTATGTATTTGTAGAAACTTTTTTTAGCTGACCGCCATTAGCATATGCAACACCATTAAGAAGGTCAATAAGGCGTCTTGCCACATCTTTACCTGCAGCCTCAAGGTTAAGAACGACTGTTCTTTTTTCGTTGAGATGGTCTGCAATTGCACGTGCATCTTCAAACTTATCAGGCTTTACCAAAACAACCTGGAGCATTGCTGTTGTTCTTATATCAACAACTCTGTTTGAATCATTAGACTGTCTTCTACGAGATGTTCTTGGTGTCTCATATTCATTTTCATAATTAGAAAGAGGCTGTGTCTCTACAACTTCTTCACCATTTTCCTCGATATCATCGTAATCATCATCGGGAACGTTCATCAACTTCTTAAAAATATCACTGAATGCCATAAAAAAACCTCCAAAAATTATTTATATATTCTTGCTCCGAAAATCGCGGAGCCAACTCTGACTAAATTTGAGCCATGAATAATTGCCTCTTTATAATCACCTGACATACCCATGGATAATATCTGAAAATCAAAATTGAAATAATTCTTACCTTTGATTTCATTATAATAATCACTCATTGACGCAAAATACTTTTCCAACTCGAGCAACGTATCACATATAGGCGGAATAGTCATTAAGCCCTTAACGGTAATATTGGGTAATAAGGAAATTGCTTCAAGAGATTCTGAAAAAGCAACCTTATCAAAACCTGTTTTGTTCTCCTCATCACCAATATTAATTTCAAGTAAAATATTTGTTGTAAGCCCCAGCTTTTGCGCTTCTTTTGAAATTACCTCTGCAAGATGTAGGCTGTCAACAGATTGAATCATATCAACCTCAGGCAATATTTTTCTGACCTTATTTGTCTGTAAATGACCAATAAGATGCTTTTCAACCCCATCAAGAGAAAGCTCGTCTCGTTTACTTAAAAATTCCTGTACCTTGTTTTCACCAATTAAATCTACACCACAATTTTCAATGGCAAAGTTAATTTTATCAAAGGATACTGTTTTTGTAACAGCCATCAGACGGACGTCATCAACTGTTCTTCCTGATTTAATTGTTGCATCAGCAATTTCATTGCGAATATACTTAAGATTTTCACTTATTGAAATATATGGTGAGTTATCAAACGAGTTTATTGTCATACAATTCAACTCCCTTCGTAACTACTTCATCAAATTGCTTAATATAGTTAGATTCACCCTCAGGGTTATCCACAATTGTATAAGTATCTGTTGAATACACAATGTGAATTTTTCTGAAACCGAGAAGATTACCTCTTACAATATACACACCTTTAACACCATCAACTGTTCTTATTGCGGAATTGCTGATTTTGTAACCGGTATACTCTTCTGTAATAATCTGAATATCCTCAAAACGAAGGTCTGAAAGAGCTTCGTTCATAACGTCACAGCATAAAATAAGCATTGTTGTATCATCATCGCGATCACCTATTTTATAAAGTGAAACAGGGAGCTTTTCGATACCTTCATTAGGGAAATTAAGATAAAGTGTTTTATTAGCAGAAAGATTTACAGTTGCATCTGTAGGTACCTCACACAAAATATACCATTCAAAGGAGCTTACTACCCTGCCAACAACATTAGGTGAAACATTCTGTGCTTTTGAATCAAGTGCATTTTTCACATCATCAATTGTAAGCTCATTAATTTTTTCAAAATCAACTGTATTTTCAAATCCATCAAAGCCGTTTATATAATAGCCTGCTTTATCACTCTTAATCTGAGTGAATGAATATTTCTTTTGTTTAAGTGTTGAAAGCTCGTTTTTAGCATCTGCAAGCTGTTTTGAAATATCAAGGTCTGTGCCCGTTGCAATTTGCTTGTTTGTAACTGAATCTCTGTAAGATTCAGCATAACGAGCGGCTGTTTTAAAGTTTTTACCATCAATACTTTCCAAAAATTCAATTAATTCGTTATCTATTTTATTATTAAGTGAATTAATATTAACCGCCTGGAAATTCGCCTGACCCGAAAGCTCTTCGTAGTGACTGACCTTCTTTTCAAGCTCACTTATTTTAAGATATGAAGCTGCATCGTCTGCTGAATCAAAAACAATTGAAACAGTATCTCCCATCGCAACTCTTTCACCATTTTTAGCAAAGGAAACAGATGTTCCCGAGGCATTATTTGTAATGAACTCTTCATCGCGTACAACAAAACCCTTTGTATCAATGGTTCTGTAAACAGTATCTTTTAAAGCAGGCTGTGTTTCCATATCAGATTTTGAAAACAAAACAACCTGATAAACAACATACATTGAAAACAGACAAACAGCAAGAATAACAGCTATAAATTTGTAATTAAAGCTTGTCTTTTTCAATTGCTTCACCTTCCAAAAATCCTAAAATTAAAGAATCAATATTTTCGTATAACTCTTTTTCATTACACATATCAGGATAAACCCAATTAATTTTATCGTTACGCCTGAACCATGTTAACTGACGCTTTGCATAGTGCCTCGTGTTTTGCTTAAGCTTATCAACACATTCACATAATAATTTTTCACCATCTAAAAATGGCTTCATTTCTTTACATCCGATTGATGCAACTGCAGTATCTGAATATTCACCCGAAAATAAGCTACGAGCTTCATCAAGCAAGCCGGTTTCCATCATAATATCAACACGTTTATTGATTCTGTCGTAAAGCTTTTCTCTGTTGTTATATGTTATACCGATGTAAAACGGTTCAATATCTGACTCATCTGAGTGAGATAACTCGTTTTGTTCAGATAATGTTTTGCCTGTTGCTCTATACACTTCTAATGCTCTCAGAACGCGTTTTGTGTTGTTGGGATGAATGTTTTCTGCGGCTTTTGGGTCTATACTTAAAAGCTCTTTATATAGCTCATCAATACCATTTTTCTGTAACTCGTCTTGCAAGCCTGACCTGATATCTTCAGAAAAAGCACCATCAAGGAATTTAGTATTTGATAAAAAAGAATCTATATAAAGACCTGTACCACCAACAAAAACAGGCAATTTGCCCCGTGACACCACATCATCAAATGCTTTTCTTGCATCCTCGCAATATTCAGAAACATTGTAGGTCTGATTACAAGGGAGAAAATCAATTAAATGATGCTTGATACCGCACATTTCTTCTTTTGTTGGTTTCGCGGTAGAAATATCCATTCCCTTATATATCTGCATAGAATCGCAGGAAATTACCTCACCGTTAAACTTTTTACAAATATATACGCCAAGAGCAGTTTTTCCTGATGCTGTAGGACCCACAACAACAATTGCTTTCTTACCCAAAATTCTTCATCCTATATAATTCTTTTAAATTGTTTTTCCAGCTCGCGTTTTGTCATTTCAACAAGAACAGGTCTGCCGTGAGGACAATAACGGATATTATCATCTGAAAGGACAACACCAACAAACTTTTCTGCCTCATATGCAGATGTGAAATTACCTGCTTTGACAGCAGCTCTACAAGCCATTGAGTGATATATCCAATCTAACTTTTCAGGCATAACTGTTTTTACATTACAAGCTAAATATCCTGCAATCTCTGTAATTATATCTGCAAGATTTTCGTCTGCAAGCTGCGGTGGGCACGCGCTGATTTTAACTGTTCTGTCGCCAAAATCTGAAACATCGTAGCCTGTATCATTTAATAAATCAAGGTTATCTGTAACGGCTGAATACTCATCTGCAGATAATGTAACTGTAACGGGCACAAGCATCATCTGAGATTCACCAAAGCCTTGCTTTTTGAATTTTTCAAAAAGAATTCTTTCGTGAGCCGCGTGTTTATCTATAAGAATAATTTTATTCTCTAACTCTGCAAGTAAATAAGTATTGAAGGCTTCCCCGATATATCTGTATTCAGGAACAATTTTTTCTTCGGTTTGGTTTTCAACAATTACTTCTTCTGTAGCTACCTTCTCAACTACAACTTCTTCAACTGTATCATTGTTTTCTACAACAATGTCAATTTTCTGCTCAACAGTAACAGATTGATAATCTGTATTTACTTTATCAACAGTAGTTTCCTCTTTTACTGCTCCAACATTCGAAGAAGTAAAAGAAACAACTTCTACTTTAGGCTTGTAGTAATCATCCTTGAGAAAATCAAGCTGTTTTTCCTCAGTTTTATCAGGACTTTTTACAACATTTTCCTGACCAGTAATAGGAGAGCCGAATTGCTTTATAATAAAAGCAGGCTTTTCTGTTTGCTTTTCTACTTTTATTACAGGCTCAATAGTAGTTGTTTTAAAGCTTAATTGCTCTGCTTTTTGTGGTTGTTCAATAAACGCTTTAGCAGTAGAAAATGACGCTTGCACACGGGATTTATCCTGATTCAGAGCAGATAAAACTGCATTATAAACAGAATCAAAAACCTTTTTTTCTTCAAAAAATCTTACTTCTGTTTTTGCAGGGTGAACATTAACATCAACTGTTTCAAATGGTAAATCTATAAATAAAACACAAGCAGGATATTTACCAACCATAATCGAGTTTTTATAAGCGGCTTCAACAGCACTCATAAAAACAACACTTTTTACATAACGGCCGTTAACAAAGAATATCTGCATTGAACGGCTGCCACGACCTGCGGTAGGCTTGGTAACAAAGCCATTTACCTTTATTCCGTTCATATCTGAAAAGCTTGGTAAAAGCTGTGAAGTAAACTCCTTGCCAAAAACGGCGTATATAGCCGATTTCAAATCCCCATCACCCGGTGTTTGGAAAGCAAGCTTACCATCCCTTATAAACTTAAAGGAAATGCCCGGGTTAGAAACAGCAATCCTTTCAAGAATTGTTGCAATATAGTTACCCTCCTGCACATCCTTTTTCAAAAACTTCAAGCGTGCAGGGATATTATAAAACAAATCTCTTACAACAATGGTTGTACCTACAGGAGCACCTACATCATCAAATAATACTTCTTCTCCACCCTCGATAACATAACGAATACCTGTTTCGGAATCGACGGTAGTTGTCATTAAATCTACCTTTGAAACAGAGCAGATAGATGCAAGCGCTTCGCCTCTGAAACCAAGTGTTGATATAGCATCAAGATCTGAAACATTTAAAATTTTACTTGTTGCATGGCTCATAAATGCTTTTCTGATATCATCTTTGTGTATACCGCAACCATCATCAGTAACGCGCATATATGTTTTACCACCGTTTTGTATTTCAACGGTAATTTTTTTGGAGCCTGCATCAATTGAGTTTTCAACAAACTCTTTTACAACAGAAGAAGGGCGTTCAACAACCTCACCCGCCGCAATTAAATCGGCAATATTTTTAGGCAAAACATTAATACGAGGCAATACAAACACTCCCTTCCTTTAAAATCATAAGTTTTTTGCTTCTTTTTGTAATTCAAATAAAATCTGCATTGCTTCAATAGGAGTTAATGTATTAACATCAATATCCTTTAACTTTTCAACAATGCCTTCCTTAGCGCCTGAGGAGAATGATAACTGAAGCTCGTTATCCTCTTCCTGCACAACAATTTCTTTTGTTGCTTTAACAGGAGCCTGACATTCAAGTGTTTTTAAAATTCTCTTTGCATTTTCAACTACTGCTTTAGGCACACCTGCAAGCTTTGCAACCTCAACACCATAGCTTCCATCTGCCGCACCTTTTACAATGCGCCTTAGAAATGTGATGTCATCACCGCGTTTTTTTACAGATGTGTTGTAGTTATTCACACCATCAACTGTATCCTCAAGCTCTGTAAGCTCATGGTAATGTGTTGCAAACAGTGTTTTTGCACCAATCTTTTTCTTATCTGCTGTGTACTCAAGCACAGCACGTGCAATACTCATACCATCGTAGGTTGAAGTACCTCTGCCGATTTCGTCAAAAACAATAAGACTTTTTGATGTTGCATTATTGAGAATATCTGCAACCTCAGTCATTTCAAGCATAAATGTAGATTGACCTGCAGAAAGGTCATCAGAAGCACCAACACGAGTGAAAATTCTGTCAACAATACCGATTTTCGCGCTTTCAGCGGGAACAAAACTACCAATCTGTGCCATAAGAACAATAACAGCAACCTGACGCATATATGTTGACTTACCTGCCATATTAGGTCCTGTAATAATTGCAATTCTGTTCTTATCGCAATCAAGCTTTGTATCATTTGGCACAAACGGTGCTCCGTTAAGCATAAGCTCAACAACAGGATGCCTGCCGTTTTCAATAATAATTTCATCAGATGTATCAACAACAGGTCTTGTATAATTATTACGAACTGCAGTGAATGCTAATGAACATAAAGCATCTAAATTAGCAACTGCTCTTGCCGTTACTCTTACTCGTTCAAGCTGAGAAGCAATCTTTTCCCTTATGGCAGAGAAAAGCTCAAATTCAAGGCGGACAATTCGTTCCTGAGCGCCAAGAACCTTTGATTCAAGCTCTTTAAGCTCTTGGGTAATATATCTTTCACAATTGGAAAGTGTTTGTTTTCTTATATAATGCTCGGGCACAAGGTCTTTAAATGAGTTTGTGACCTCAATATAGTAACCAAATACCCTGTTGTATCCGATTTTAAGCTTCTTGATTCCCGTCTTTTCCTGTTCAGCCTGCTCAACAGCAGTTAAATAGCCTTTGCCGTTGTTGACAATATCACGAAGGGAATCAAGCTCCGCATTGTAACCATCCCTGATCATTCCGCCCTCACGCACAGTAAGTGGTGGCTCATCACAAATGGCTGTTGTAATTAAATCATTAACATCCTCAAGTAAATCAATATCATCAAAAATACCTGAAAGCATTTTCGACTTCAAATTACCGAGAGAAGCTTTAATATTTCTGAGCTGATCTATTGTAAGGCTAAGTGTTTTAAGCTCCTTAGCGTTAGCAGAACCGTAAACAATTCTTGTCATAATTCTTTCAAGGTCAAACATTTCAGATAAATAATCCATTAAAGAATCTAAAAGAATTGTGTCTGTTGTAAGCTCTTCAACAGCATTCTGCCTTAAGATAATTGAAGAGTAATTAATTAAAGGCTGTTCAACCCATGAACGCATAAGGCGTTTACCCATAGCTGTTTTAGTATGGTCAAGCACCCACAGTAAGCTACCCTTTTTCTCTCTTCTGATTTGTGTTTCTATAAGCTCAAGGTTTCTTCTTGCTGTAAGGTCAAGAGTAAGAAAGCTCTTTTCGTTATAGAAATCAACATCGTTTATGTTCTGAAGTTCATTTTTCTGAACGCCCTTTAAGTAATCCAATGCAATACCAAAGGAATAAAGCAATGCTTCATTTTTATCAAACTCAGCAATTTTAGCTTCGTCGTTGGAAATATGAGCAATAATTTCATTTTTCAGCTGTTCAACCGAATAGTTTTTTTCGGGAATTATCTGATAATCAACAGATAATCTGTTTTTAATAAAGCTGTCAATAGATTTTATTGATGCGGCATATTTATTTAAAATAACCTCACTTGGTGTATATGTACCCAGTCTGTTTAAAACGTGGGATATAACATCACCATCGCAAACTGAATCAAGGTGAACTTCACCTGTAGAAATATCAATAAAACTGATACCGCAGGATTTTTCAGTAACAAATACAGATGCAAGGTAATTGTTCTTACTTTCATCAAGCATATTGCTCTCAATAACAGTACCGGGAGTCACTATTCTAACAACATCCCTTTTTACAATACCTTTTGCTGTAGCGGGGTCTTCAACCTGCTCGCATATGGCAACCTTGTAGCCTCTGCCAACAAGCTTTGCAATGTAACTATCGGCGCTGTGGAAAGGAACGCCGCACATTGGTGCACGCTCCTCCTGGCCACAATCTCTTCCGGTCAATACAAGTTCAAGCTCTTTTGATGCAATTTTAGCATCATCAAAGAACATCTCATAAAAATCACCAAGACGAAAAAACAAAAGTGTGTCCGGATAATTCTGTTTAATTTGAAAATATTGTTCCATCATCGGAGAAAGCTTAGCCATCTTTTTACCTCAGCATCCTATAGTCTGTAGCCTTAGATGTTACACCCCGGGCTACATTAAATTAAAAATAAATTAGTGACAACCGCCACAGCTATCACAGCTGCCGCCACAGTGGTGCTCTTCAGCAGGTGTGCATGTTGCAGGATCGTGACCATCAATGCACATTGCAAGAATACCCATAATTTCGTTCATCATATCATCGATAGCTGTTTTTGCAGCCTCGAATTTAACCATATTGCCGTTAAGCATAATTTCACGATATGATTCTTCGAATTCCTTTGCAAACGCTTCCATTTTTGCTGCATCTGCTTCTTCGCCTTTACCTGCTTCCTGCTGATAGTTAAGCTGAATAAGGTTGATTTTACCGATAAGATTGTTTAATTCTTCATCAGCCTCGTTAGCCTTTCTTGCTGCATCGTACTCTTTGTAGCGAGCATCTTCCTGAATTGCAGCACCAAGCTGTCTTGTAAGTTCAATAACTGTCATTTTGTGTACTCCTTTTATATTTGATTTTCAACAATGAAAATTGTTAACTGTTCTGAATCTCTTCCTGTACCTTAAGAAGCTCCATAAACCACTTTGTTTTTTCTGCCTTTGAATAAGGGTCATCCATAATTGCGGCAGGTGTACCCTTTCTTGCAGAGTAAATAAAAGTGAACATTGAGCCGTATTTAACCTCTTTAACAAGTGATACAGTATCGAGAAATTCTTCGTATGTTTCACCTGGGAAGCCTACGATAATATCTGTTGTAATATCTACACCGGGGATTTTCTCTTTTGCATAGTTTATAAGCTCAAGATATCTTTCTCTTGTGTAGTGCCTGTTCATTTCATTTAAAATTCTGTTATTACCTGACTGAACAGGTAAATGCAAATGCCCGCAGAAATGCTTGCTTTGGGCAAGTGTGTCAATAAGCTCAAAACTACAGTCACGAGGATGAGATGTCATAAAATCGAACTTAAAATCACCCTCAATGCTATCAATACGGCGGATAAGCTCTGAAAAGCTGACATTAAAATCGCAACCCTTGCCGTATGAGTTAACATTCTGACCGAGTAATGTAATAAGCTTGTACCCTTCCTTCACAAGAGCCTTTGCCTCGTTTAAAATAACCTCAGGCTCTCTGCTTCTTTCTCTGCCCCTCACGTGAGGAACGATACAATAAGAGCAGAAGTTATTACAACCATACATAATCGGCAACCAGGCATTTTCACCGCTATCCCTGAAAGACGGCAAACCTTCTGCAATAACGCCGTCGCTTTCTTCTATACAGAAAACGCGCTTTTTGTTTTTCAAAAGCCTGAATATCAGTTCAGGCATTTTATGAGTAACGTGTGTACCAAAAACAAGGCTTACAAAGGGATAGCTGTTTTTGATTTTATCTGCAATATGTTGCTGTTGCATCATACAACCGCAAAGTGCAATTATTAAATCAGGCTTTTCTTTTTTCAGTTTTTTTATTGCGCCAACATTACCGAAAACCCTGTCCTCTGCGTGCTCACGGATAGCGCAGGTGTTATAAAGAATAAAATCCGCTTCGTTAACATCCTCGCAAAGCTCATAGCCCATATCAATAAGCATACCCTTAACATGCTCACTATCTGCCACATTTCCCTGGCAACCATAGGTGTGAACGAATGCCTTTGGTGTAGTGTTATGATATTTAGCAGATAATATTGTGTAAACCTTTTCGGTATATTCTTTTTGCTTGTGTAGTTCTTCGCTACTTACAAAAACATTTTTCTGCAAAACTAAACTCCAATCAATTTAAAGCATCACTAAGGAAGCCGAGAATATCGTTATAAACCTTTTCCTTGCAATCTTCATTAAGAATTTCGTGACGACAGCAAGGGTAAATAATAACAAGTGGATCGTGACCAACCTCTGTTAAAGAATCTGCACAATCAATAGGACCCTTACCATTCATACCAACAGGGTCAAGTGCACCTGAAATAATCATTATAGGTAAGTTGTATGGCACAGATGCAGGCCACATTTTATCACTTGCAAGAATACCAATAGAAGCAAGATCTCTGATACCTGCAAGAGAAAGCTCTTGGCCACACATAGGGTCAGCAATGTAGTTCTGTACATTCTCTTTATTAATACTAAGCCAATCAAGGTCAGATGTTCTATCGCTAATCTGAAGAGATGAGATTTTATTGAGCATTGATGCCATTGTATGATTAACAGTACGAGGACCAAGCTTTGCAACGGCTTTATCAAGAATATCGATAAAGAAGTTAAGGTCGAAGGGAACCTGAGCGGTACCGCAAATAATTAAACCTGCTAACTCGTTACCAAAGGTACTTGCATAAACACGAGCACAAAGTGAGCCCATACTGTGACCAAACATAAAGTAAGGTAATTCAGGGTAACGTTTGTGCATAATGGAATAAAGAATATGCATATCATCAACAAATCTGCGATAACCGTCTTTTTCTGCTGTAAAGCCTAAATCGTCCTCACACTCAACAGATTTGCCGTGACCGATATGGTCGTTACCACAAACAATATAACCCTTTGATGCAAGGAAAACAGCAAAATCTTCGTACCTGCCGATATGCTCACAAACGCCGTGCGCAATCTGAAGAATTGCAACAGGTTCAACACTGTCATCTGACCAGATAAGAGTACGTATTTTATTAACACCGGTTGAAGAATTAAAATATGCTTCTTTCTTTAAAATTGCCATACTTTTGCCTCCTTTTTTATACGGAAACCGATAAAAAACAACAGTCACCCATAATTGCTTTAATCATAACACAAAGCACAGTTTTTTTCAAGATAATTACTGTAATAATTTCATTGTAATTTAATTAAAATTATATATGATAATATTCCTGTTGAAATATCCTCTTTAATGTGTTAATATACAAAGTAATATGGGTTATATTTTTCAAACGGAGGATGTTATATGGATACTGAATTAAACATCAATTCAAAAGCAATAATCATAGGATTATCAGACACAGGCGAAAGACTTCCTGCGGCATCGGGCAGAATTTCAACACAGCCCGGTACAGCACTTGAAATCCTTGAATTATCAAAGGATGCACAAAAAAACGCAAACCTCATTTCTAAGGTTACACGTTCAGGTCACACCTCAACTGTTGAGCATACAGTATTCAATCTTGCATTCCAGAATGTTTCTGTTCTTGTTGAACAGTTTGTTATTGAATTCAGACTTGCATCGTTCACTGTAAAATCAAGAAGATATGTTGATTTTGCAAAACTTGGTTACTACATACCGCATTTCGAATCCAAGGCTGTGCAAGATAAGTACATTCAGCATATGGATTACCTTTACAAGGAGTACGAAGCATTTATCGAGGCAGGTATCCCAAAGGAAGATGCCCGTTTCCTTTTGCCCTACTCTTTATACAGCAACTTCTATTGCACACTTAATGCAAGAGAGCTTATAAATATGCTTTATGCAATGATTTACGGCAGAGGCAGTAAGTTTGCTGAAATAAAGCTTCTTGGCGAAAGCCTTCTTGAACAAGCGCAGAAGCTTACACCCGGTATTTTTACAGATTTTGATAATCGCAGACCTAATCACCGGGATGTACCATCTTTTGATTACAAAGCAAACAAAGAATTGATTAAAGAGCAAGCCCCTGTTGAGCTTTTAAGCTATACACCAAATGCTTCAAAAGCAATTGCAAAATTTGCTTTAATTGAATCCTGTAACCTTCCTACCGCACAAATAGACGAAATTATTTCTGATGAAAATGAATGTTCAAAAATAATAAAGGCTGTAATTTCTTCAAAAAGACAGAGAGCCCTTGAAGCCGCAACCTTCACATTCAGAATCAATAATGTTTCCCTTTCTTGCCTTACACACTTTGCAAGGCACAGAATGCAATCAATAGGCATTCCGTCACTTACACTTACAGACAGAAGAAGACATATTCTCCCTGAAACAATATCAAGCAAGGCTGATTTAACAGAAAGATATTGCGAAGCCTTCAGAAAAACAGCAGATCTTTATGACGAGTTAAAAAAGCTTGGTGTTTCAGAAGAGCTTTGTGCATATGTTCAGTTGAGCGGTAACACAGTTGATATCGTCACAACAATTAATGCCCGTGAATTATTACTGTTTATGAAGCTACGCTCCTGCACAAGAGCACAGTGGGAAATCCGTGATTTTGCCATTGATATGCTTAAGCAATTACGAGCTGCAGACAAAACTGTTTTCGATTTTTACGGACCAAGCTGTTTTGTAGATAAGTGTACAGAAGGTCCTATGACCTGCGGTAAAGCTGTAGAAATGAAAGAATTTTTCGGTAATCTTTAATTTTTAATTAACCGAATAACAAACAACTCCGTGCAAATTTGCACGGAGTTGTTCTTATGATATAGCTTTAATTTTTATAACAAATCAATATTGGTGTTTACACCATTACCTGCTCGTGCAATAACAAACAAATCGAGAGCATCTATAGTGCCATCAAGGTTAACATCTGCTGCGCGTTCTTCTTCGTCAGCAAATGTACCATCGAAATTCATTGCCATATTACGAGCATATTCGTAGTCATAAATTGTACATTCACAATCGTAGTCAACATCACCAAGAAGAATCATTGTCCATGTTTCATTCTGTGAAGAAGCACCACTTGGTGCAGTAAAATTTTTACCATTGTAATAGTCGCCAACATTTACATAAATACCATTGTAGTAAACATTGGATTTGCCTACATCAAATGGTGATAAATATAAGTATTTGTTATTAGTATCATAGGCGGAATTGTATGTAGCCTTAAAGCCTGTTTTGTGATTTTGCTCCCTATCATAAGCAGTAGATGAATAATTTAAATTAGGAAGTGGAAAATCCGCGTTATTTACGTGCTCGGCTGAAAATGTTTTTCCACCAAAATATGTGTTCTTTGTTTGTGTACCAACAAGGAAGAAATCGTAATATGTGCGTGATGTCTGATCATCCCATGTGCTATCTAAAAGGTACCAAACACCATCATCCATCTGAATAGCATTCCACATATGGCCAACACCATCTGAGCTGCCGTTGATACATATACACGGAATATTGTAATAATCACAAACGATCTTGAAAGAATCTGAATAACCCTGACAAACTGCTCTACCCTCAATCAAGCCACCATAAGCATCGTGAGCACTCATAACATAATCCGAACTATTCAAATCAGGATAATAAATATTATTGCAAAGATAGTCATGCAAGGATTTAACAAAATTATATCTGTTTGATTTGTCAACAGGTACTTCAGGTACCTTTGCCATTAAAGCATCATAATAGCCGGGAAGATTACTTTCTGTATATATGGTTGAATCGTAAGGTTTAACAGAATAACTGATTGTTTTAAGGTATTTATTACCTGAATACAACTGACCGCCTGTTATAGAATAGCCTGCATAGTAGAAAATATCAGGCCTGTCTACACAAATAGCATTCATTACCATGTTTAAATAATCATTGGTAAAATTACTGTATGAAAAAACTCCGTTAGCAAAATTTATCGTAATGTTAAGTTTTCCGGGAGAATTAACCACAGCATCATACATAATCTTCTGTGCCTGATCAAGCTGCGAATAAACATCATATTTATACGGATACTTGCTATCCTGCTGATAGAAGTATTTGTTAGAACTACCGGAAAATTCCCTGTGCTCCCCTTTGACATCAACAATAAACATATCTTCAATTATTTTATCAATATAAAGTGATTCATTGTATTGTGCCTGCGCTACAAGACTTAAACAAGAGAATAATACCGTTGGTACAATAAATACACTAATAATTCTCCTCAATACTATCACTCCTCACTATTAAAATATCATAAAACCATAAAATATTCAACTTAAAATTACTTAAAAATAATTAAATATATGCAAATTGTACCATTTTTATTAATAAAAAAACTAAATTTTTTCTTTGTATTAATCATAATCATATTGAAACTATTGATTATTAGAGTTATAATGTTTTTAGATTTTCTATATTACGAGAGGTTAACTTTAATGTTAGGTAAATTAATCAGGGTATCGATTACCGATGCGGTAGGTTCACCGATGCCCAACGGTGGTACCTATGCTCTCAACCACGGAACCCCCATAGGCAAATTCCATGTTTCTTCGCCAATTACAGGCGTTCTGATATTAGGTATCGACAATCCCGTTAAACATTTCGATGGCAGAGTTATCGCTATTTTACGCTTCCGTGATAGCGGAGAACAAAAGCTTATTGCCGCACCAAAATCCAAAAGATTTATTGACTGGGAAATTAAAAAATTTATTAAATTCTTCACACAGAACAGACCATTTTCGTTAGATTGCTACTACGAAAAATCCTGCGGAGCTGTTGTTTACAGAAACATTGGCGGAATGATAAGATATCTGTTAATCAAAAACAGGCGCAGTTCAAATTGGAGCTTTCCAAAGGGTCACGTTGAAGATAGTGAAACCTTGTTGCAAACAGCAAAGCGCGAGGTTTTGGAAGAAACAGGTATCCACCTTGATGTTTTCCCGGGGTTTATGAGTAAATCTCAATACACGATTCAAAACAAAATACAAAAAACAGTTAATATTTTTGTTGGCACAACCAAAGATGAACAAACAAAAATCCAACAAGAAGAAATTGAGGATTATATCTGGCTCCCCTTTGATGGTGCATATAAATATCTCAAGTTTGAAAACGATAAGGCTATACTAAAAGAAGCACGTGATTTTCTTGTTGAAAATAATTATATTGAGTGAGGTAAGCTATGGTAAACGAGATTGTAACAGTTTTTGTTGAATTTCTTGAACAACACAACATCCCCACAGTTTTAATCCCATTTATTATTTCATTATTCCCTGTTTTAGAATTACGCGGTGGTATGATAGCCGCATTCATTCTTGGTGTTCCTTTTGTACAAGCTTTTATTGCTTCATTCATAGGTAATATGTTGCCTATTCCATTCATTCTTCTTTTTATAAGAAAAATATTTGATTTAATGAGAAAATCAAAAGCACTTTCAAAAATTGTTGATAAAATGGAATCACGAGCATATAAAAAGAAAGGGACTATGGAAAAATATAAGGAATGGGGCTTGCTTTTATTCGTTGCTATACCCCTTCCGGGCACAGGCGGATGGACAGGTGCATTGATTGCCGCGTTGATGGATTTAAGATTCAAAAAATGCTTACCAATCATTACTATCGGCGTTATAATTGCAGGTTTGATAATGTCCTTTGTAACTTATGGTATATTTTGATTAAAAGCACTGTATTTTACAGTGCTTTTTCTATTGATTTAATATTTAAAATCAAGTATTATATTATCAAGTTAAATTTATGGTGATTATATGAATAATTGTTATATTTTCGGCTCTTTATCTGTTAATTGCTTTAACCACACAATTGATGAAACAGATTATGTTATTGCGGCAGATAAAGGTCTTGAAAACACAGAAAAATTTGATATTACACCCAACTTAATTATTGGTGATTTTGATTCACTTCAATACACTCCGCAAGGTGATAATGTTATTCAACACCCTGTTATGAAGGATGATACAGACCTTTTTCTTGCAGTAAAGTATGGTTTACAAAAAGGCTATAAAAACTTTTATATATATGGGTGCCTTGGTGAAAGGTTAGACCACACCTACGGAAGTATTCAGACTGCCGCATATATCAAAGACAATGGCGGTTGCGCTTTTTTTGTGAGTGATGACACACTTCTTACAATCATCGAAAATGAAAGTATATCATTTTCTGAAAAAAGCAAAGGTGTTATTTCAGTTTTTTCATATACCGAAAGTGCAGAAATTTCAATAAGCGGTTTGTTATACGAGCTTAACAGCAGCATTATTTATCAATCTCACCCTTTGGGTATAAGCAACGAGTTTATAAATAAGAAATCCACAATTACAGCGCATAGCGGTAAGCTTCTTATTATAAGCAATTCAGATACAATAAATAATATTTTAGGAGAATAAATATGACTAACACAAAAGCATCATTAAAAGATATTAAAGGCGCAATTTTCGACCTTGATGGTACAATACTTGACTCTATGTTTATCTGGAACGATATTGGATTCAAATTTCTTGCAAACAAAAATATACAGGCGCCTCCCGGTGCTGATGAGAAATTTATAACTATGAGCCTCAAGCAAGCTGCCGAGTATTATATTGAGCACTACGACAACACAGCAACAATTGAAAGCATTATTAACGATATCAACCTGCTTGTACAAGACTTTTACTTTAATGAGGTAATAAAAAAAGAAGGTGTGCACGAATTCCTTGAATATTTAAAGGAAAAAGGTGTTAAAATGTGTGTTGCAACAGCAACCGACAAATATATGGTTGAAAAAGCACTCGAAAGAAATGGTTTATTACACTACTTCTCAGAAATATTCACTTGCAACGGTGTAGGCGCAGGTAAAGACACACCTGTTATTTATGATGTAGCTCTTGAACATCTCGGAACTGATAAAGAAAATACATTCATTTTTGAAGATGCTTTATATGCAATTAAAACAGCAAACAAAGCAGGCTACAACATCGTTGGTATAAGTGATGTTTCAGAAAAAGCAGACCCGGAAACAATCAAAACCTTCTGCGACTATTTCATTAATGATTATTCCGAAATATATAAATATTTTGAATAAACAAAGAAAAACCAAGTGGTTCAAATCACTTGGTTTTGTTTTTTATTCGATTGTGACAGTCTGTGAAAGTCTGATATCCTCAGATGATGCGCCCAGTATAATTTCAAAATCACCTTTTTCAACAACCCACTCAAATTTCTTATTAAGAAGTTTGAAGGAATCAAAGGCAAGATTAAATTCAACAACCTTGCTTTCACCAGCTTCAAGAGATATTCTTTCAAAGCCTTTAAGCTCTTTAAGTGGTGTAATTATTGATGAAACAACATCGTTCACATAAAGCTGAACAACCTCATCACCCTTAATATCACCTGTGTTTTTAACAGTAGCTTTAACAGTATAGTCATACTCACCTGTTTTTTCAACAGAAAGGTCACTGTACTCAAAGGTAGTATATGAAAGACCAAATCCAAACGGATATTTTGCGCGTCTGTTACCTTCAAACATAACCTCTGTATTATTAGGAAGAAGTGTGTAGTAGCAAGGAATTCTGTTAGAGTCCTGCGGGAATGAAACAGGAAGTCTGCCTGCAGGGTTATTTTCACCAACAAGTGTTTCAACAATAGCACTTGCACCTGTTTCACCACCAAACCACGCAACAACAATAGCTGATGTAATATTAGCTTCAACAGACAAATCAACAACTCTGCCGTTTTCAAGCACAAGAACTACAGGTGTGCCTGTAGCGGCAACGCGTTCTATAAGCTCGCGCTGTTTACCTGCAAGCTTCAAATCAGCTCTGTCGTGACCTTCACTACTTGTAAAGGTATTATCACCGCATACAAGGATAGCAATTTCGCACTGTTTTGCAATCTCAACTGCCTCATCGATACATTCTTTCTCGTCTTCATCATAAACTTCAAGAAGATGTGGCTGACCTTCCTGAATTTCAACCTGAAGGTCCTTAGGAATACCGCAACCATTACATTGCATAATCTGAACATCTTCACCGAAATATGCTTTCATTTCGTCGTAAACTGATTTAAGCTCGTAGCCATCTACTGCAGAAGAATAACCACCGAGACGTTGACGGCTTGAGTTTGGTCCTAAAAGTGCAATCTTTTTATAACCATTTTTGAGAGGAAGAATACCATCATTCTTAATAAGTGTAATTGCCTGCCTTGCAGCATTATGAGAAGCATCGATATGCTCTTTACATCTGATAACATCTTTGAAATGCTCTTCATCTGTGTAAGGATTTTCAAAAAGGCCGAGTCTGAATTTAAGTGTAAGAACTCTGCGGACAGCATCATCAATACGCTCCATTGATATTCTGCCTTCATTCACAAGCTCAATAATAGTCTTTTCCCAGAATGTTGAGGTATAATCACAACAGCCCTGCATATCGAGACCTGCATTTACAACATCACAAATAGCATCTTTATCTGTTGCGGCTGTAAAATGGCGGTTAACAAGGCGAACAACTGCGCCCCAGTCCGCTCGTACATAGCCTTGCATGCCCCATCTGTTTCTTAAAACCTCTGTAAGATAATACTCAGAGCTTAAAACAACCTCAGAATCTATTGCGTTATAGCAAGCCATAACATTATTTGCGCCTGCTTTTTTAATTGCTGTTTCGAACACAGGAAGATAACATTGTTCAATTTCTCTTCTGCCTACCCTTGCCTGGGCACAGTTTATACCATTTTCAGGTATACCATGCACACAGTAATGCTTCGGCTCAGTAATAACAGCATTATTCTGATTAATATTACCATCCTGCTGTTCACCTGTAATAATAGCGTATGCCATTTCAGATGAAAGATATGTATCTTCACCAAAGGTTTCCTCTACTCTGCCCCAACGAGGCTCTCTTGCCACATCAAGGTTAGGCGCAAGAATTTCCTGCATACCGAGAGCGCGTGTTTCAGCGGCAATAGCTCTACCTATTGTATTCACGTTATTTCTGTTAAAACTTGCAGAAAGTGCTAACGGCACAGGGAAAACTGTTGCGCCGGGCCAAGAAATACCGTGAAGAGCTTCACCTGTGAATATACAAGGAATACCAAGCCTTGTATTTTCAACCATATACTTCTGAAACATATTGAAAACCTTTGGCTCTGTGTATGAGTCGTGAATAAAACCAATACCATTTTTGCCAAGTGTTTCAGATAATTTATCGTAATTAATCTGAGAATCCGCCTCAATTGCACAATGACTGAGTCTGTGAGGCTTTGTTGAAAATTCAACACCACGAATAATATCCATTTGAGCTACTTTCTCTTCAAGAGTCATAAGAGAAAGAAGATTTTCGGCTCTCTCTGCAGGAGAAAGAGCGGGGTTTTTGTAATCCATAAAACAACCTCAAAATCCTAAGAAATTTTTATAAATTATACCACACCTATTTAATTCAAGTCAATTATATTTAAATAAAAGAAAAACAGTTGTCCAAGTTAAAACGGACAACTGTAATTGTTTATTCTTCGGTTTCTTCTGTTGAAATTTCCACCTCGTCAGTTACATTCACAATATCTTCAGATACTTGTGGCTCTGTAACATCAACTATATTTTCTTCTGCAACCTCTTGGACAGCTTCCTCTATAGTATCTGGATCATAGTTTTCATCCATAAGCTTAAGGAATGTATCCTTATTGATTTTTTCTTCATTTATAAGAGTTTCACCAATAAGTGTAAGCTTATCGTTATGCTCTGTAAGAATATCAAGGCAACGCTTTTCGCAATCTAAAACAATCTGCTTGATTTCGTCATCAATTGCTGTTGCGTATGAGTCAGAATAGTTCTTTGTATGGTTATAATCCATACCTAAGAATACCTGATCATTATCCTTACCATAAACAATAGGACCTAACTTTTCACTCATACCATAGCGAGTAACCATTGATCGAGCCATATCTGTTGCGTGAGAAATATCTGAGGATGGACCTGTAGAGATATCACCACCGATAATTTTTTCTGCTACGCGGCCACCCATAAGGGAAACAATGCGGTCAAGCATTTCAGACTTGCTCATATATGAAGAATCTTCATCAGGTCTGTAAAGAGTGTACCCGCCTGCCATACCGCGCGGAATGATTGAAATTTCATATACAGGGTCACTATTTTCAAGATAGAAAGCAACAACTGCGTGACCTGCTTCGTGGTAAGCTGTCATTTTCTTCTCTTTTTCTGTGTATTTATGAGATTTCTTTTCTGTACCAACCTCAACCTTAACAACAGCTTCATCAATCTCTACCATTGTTATAGCTTTTTTGTTTCTCTTTGCAGCCAACAATGCGGCTTCATTAAGGAGATTTTCAAGGTCTGCACCTGTAAATCCAACAGTACCGTGGGCAATTGTTTTCAAATCAACATCGGGACCTAATGGCTTGTTTTTAGCATGAACACCTAAAATTTCTTCTCTGCCCTTAAGGTCAGGTCTGCCAACTGTTACCTGTCTGTCAAATCGACCCGGTCTTAAAAGCGCAGGGTCAAGAATGTCAGGTCTGTTCGTAGCGGCAATAATAATTATACCTTCGTTGTTGCCGAAACCATCCATTTCAACAAGCAACTGGTTAAGTGTCTGCTCTCTTTCGTCGTGTCCGCCACCCATACCTGCTCCACGATGACGACCAACAGCATCAATTTCATCGATAAATATAATTGCGGGTGAGCTTTTCTTTGCCTGATCAAACAAATCACGCACACGGGAGGCACCAACACCAACATACATTTCTACGAAATCGGAGCCTGAAATTGAGAAGAACGGAACATCTGCTTCGCCTGCAACGGCACGCGCAAGCAAAGTTTTACCTGTACCGGGAGGGCCAACAAGAAGAACGCCTTTTGGTATACGGGCACCTAACTCTGTAAACTTTTTAGGGTCCTTAAGAAATTCAACAATTTCCTGAAGTTCTTCCTTTTCTTCATCGGCACCTGCAACCTCTTTAAAAGTTGTTTTTCTCTTTTCGTCTTTGCCGAATTTAACGCGAGCCTTACCAAAATTCATTGCTCGGTTATTTTCACCTGATATAGTGTTATTCATTCTCTTAATAAAGAAAACACCAACAACGAGGAGAATAACCATTACAAGAACACTTGGAATAAGCTGAAGTAAATAGTTTCTTGATGCACCTGAAACATAGTTATACTTTATAGGGTTATCAGGATTTGACTTGTTATATTCAACAACATCCTCGTGAATATCATCAACAAACAAATTAACATTAGGAACAGTATACTTTGTAACTGTACCGTCCTTCAACTTGAAATTCAAGTTACCTGTACCGATATTTAAATCATACTCAATAACCTGACCTTTTTCAAAATACTCAATAACCTGATAATATTTAAGCTTTGAATTTGCTGCAGAATTACCTGAAGAAAAGCCTATTATCAGTACCATAACAAGCGGGATAATAACATATGGTAACCACGCTTTGATTTTTTCGCTGTTTTTTATAACAGCTCACCTCTTTTCAGAAAACTTTTTAAATTATTCGTTCTCGTAAACAGAACGTTTTAATGCACCGATATATGGCACATTTCTATAATATTCATCGTAATCAAGACCATAGCCAACAATAAACTCATTAGGAACCTTGCAACCGATATAATCTGCAAAAAGGTCTACCTCGCGCCTTTCGGGTTTATCAAACAATGTGCAAATTCTAATGCTTTTGGGTTTTCTTGCAAGAAGAATATCCTTAATATAATTTAATGTTCTGCCACTATCAAGAATATCTTCAACGATAAGTAAATCCTTGCCTTCAATTGATTTATCAAGATCCTTGATAATTTTAACGACGCCTGAACTTTTTGAACCTGAGCCATAGCTTGAAACAGCCATAAAATCAATGTTACAAGGAATGGTGATTGCTCTCATAAGGTCTGCCATAAAAATAACTGATCCTTTGAGAACACTAACAAGTAAAAGATCTTTATCCTTATAATCTTCTGAAATCCGGGCACCTAATCTTTTAACAGTCAGAGCAAGCTCTTCTTCAGAAATAAGAACCTTTTCAATATCTTCAATTAAATTTTCACTAACCATTATTTTCTCCCTCAATACAAATAATATTACATGAAGATTCTGAGATATGACAACGCGCTGTCACACCGAAACCATAAACCCACACAATTCCGTCGTCATCACACAAAACAGGAATAAAATCACGTTGTTCAACAGGAATTGAATACTCATTGAATAATTTTTTTAAGGATTTTGAAACCTTTCGATTATAAAACGAGAATCTATCCCCTTCTTTACGAGTCCGCAAAAATAAATGTCCTTTGATTTTATCACAATCGATTAAATTATCCAATATATTTTTGTTAACATTTTTTGAACAATAGTCATAATTCAAAAAAACAATTTTAAAAGAACCGAATAAGTATTCGCCAACACCATTTACGGTTACAGAAACATCAACATCTGTGTCGCTTTTTCTAAAAAAACGAAGCTTGCCTTTAACAACTTCAACAAATTCGTTACCATAAAGTTGAGCTCTGCCTGTTTTGTTAAGTAAATCATAAATTATTTTGATTTTGTTGCGATCAATGGAGTTATCTGAAAACCCGGAAAAAGCGATATATATAGCCTCATTGACAACTGATATATGCTGATTTTTTAAAGCAGATACATCATATGTGTTCTCACAGATATAAGCACTATCTAAAACAGCTTTTGCTTGCAAGGAAATATAATCTGCTACATTTCTTGCATCTTCACAAAAGGCTGAAACATTAGCTATCGCCGAAGAATTAACCTCTTCCATCACCGGAAGAATTTTATGTCTGATTTTGTTACGGGTATAATCATCACAAAGATTTGTGCTGTCTGTTACATATAACAGATTATTCTCTTCGCAATATCCTTCTATTTCCTCACGGGTGCAATAAATAATTGGTCTTATTATGTTATCTCTTACAGGAGCAATACCACAAACACCTTTTATGGATGAACCCCTTGAAACATTAAAAACAACTGTTTCTGCATTATCATTCGCATTATGTGCAGTAGCTATTTTCGTTGTATCAGTAGTGTTTTTATTAAATATTTCGTACCTTATGCGCCTGCCACATTCTTCTAAAGATTCCTTTGTATTCTTTGCCTCAGAAACGCAATCAAATAAAAATGTTTCATAAGTAATATTGTGTTTTTCACAAAAAGCAACAGCAAAATCTTTATCACGCTTTGCTTCCGGACCGCGTATGCCGTGGTTAATATGAATAGCTTTAACTTTTATATTCAAAACATCTTTATAAGAGTTAAGTAAATGCAAAAGACAAACAGAATCGGCACCACCTGAAAAACCAACTACAACATCAGTAGTATTACTCAGCATACCAAAATCAGAAATTGCAGAAAAAAACTTATTCTTGATAATACCGGAAAAATTATTCATCTCTATACTCCAGGGTCGAGAACAATGTATATTGAGCATCCCAATGAAGCTTTACTCTTTCTGTTGAGCCATGACGGTTTTTAACAACATCAACATCCGCTTGTGTCATATCAACCTGCTCAGCATCATTATTTTTATCTTTGCCGTAGTAATAGCCTTCGCGATAAAGCATCATAACAATATCAGCATCCTGCTCAATTGAGCCTGATTCACGCAAGTCTGAAAGCTGTGGTCTGTTTGAGGCTTTACCATTTTTTTCAGGACCACGGGAAAGCTGACAACAGCATACAACCGGTATTTTCATATCCTTAGCAAGCATTTTAAGACTACGGGTAATTTCAGTAACCTCCTGAACACGGTTCTCCTTTTTCTTTGCCGATTCCATAAGACCAAGGTAATCTATAATTATGCAATCAACATCTTTTGTTCTTCGTATTTTTGATTTAACCTCAGGAACAGTTATGGATGCAGTATCATCGAAATACAGGTTACATTTATAAAGCCTGTCTGTAGCCTCGGCAATTCTAACCCATTCATCCTGCGAGATATTACCTGAACGGAATTTATTCGAATCAACACGTGCTTCTGTAGCAAGAACACGGGATGCCAACTGTTCGTTTGACATTTCCAATGAAAAGAAAACAACCTTTTTTCCTGCCATTGCAACATTACGTGCAATGTTCAATGCAAAGCTTGTTTTACCCATAGCAGGACGAGCACCAATAATAACAAGGTCTGATTTGTTGAGACCGGATGTTATTTCGTCGAGCTTGGAAAAGCCCATCGGAATACCCTTGTATTCATCCGCATTTTCAGATGAAATTTTAGAAAGTGTCGGATAAACCTCTGCCGAAATGACATCACTCAATCTTTGAAGGGAGCCTGTTGTTTTACCTTTACGAATATCGTAAATCTTCTGTTCGGCAGAATCGAGAATTTTATCGGCTTCTGCACCGCCATCCATTGCAGAATCAATGGTTTCTCTTGAAATAGAAATCAAAAGACGAAGAAAATGCTTTTCTCTTACAATCTTGCAGTAGTTCTCTACATTAGCAGCAGACGGAACACTCTGAGCAATCTGGAAAAGGAGATTTTTGCCATTTTCCTTATCAAAGGAGTTGTCTGAACTTAGCTTATCAAGAACAGTTAGTGCATCTATTCTTGAGCCTAACGAATCGAGCACAACAATAGCATCCATAATTGCCTTGTGTTGTGGTATGTAAAAATAGTCAGGCCTGATGTGAGAAAGAACAACACTAACACATTCAGGATTAATAAGAATGGAGCCAATTACAGCCTGTTCTGTTTCAAGGCTGTATGGCAAATCACTTAAATCATATGCTTGAAAATCGTTTTTTGCAGCCATATTTGAAAATCCTTTTTAATTATTCCTCAACAACCTGTACCTTAAAATCTGCTGTAACCTGAGGATGTAATCTGACCTGAGTATTAAATGTGCCAAATGCCTTGATATCATCAACAGTAATTTTTCTCTTATCTACCTTGATGCCAAACTTTATTGATACAAGCTGTGCAATTTCTTTAGCAGTAACAGAGCCGAAAAGTCTGCCGTTTGTTCCGCCTTTTGCTTTTATAACAACAGTTTGTCCGCTAATTTTTTCTGCATTTGCTTTTGCGGCTTTCAACTCTTCATCTGCCTTGAACTGTTCGGAAGATTGTTTATTCTTTAATTCTGAAATAAGCTGTGCATTCATTTCAGCCGCAAGACCCTTTGGGAAAAGGAAGTTACGTGCATATCCTTCAGATAC
Source organism: Acutalibacteraceae bacterium (assembly GCA_045530855.1). GTDB lineage: Bacteria > Bacillota > Clostridia > Oscillospirales > Acutalibacteraceae > DTU089. The sequence goes on along the minus strand of JAZSCV010000017.1, from coordinate 86,782 downwards.
AGAAACCTTTTCTCCTTTTTTACCAAGACCTTTTACATCACTTTTTAATAAAACTTCCATTTTTAGTACCTCCATAGAAAGATTATTTATTGATTAAATAACTATTAATTGCTTCAATAAGTCTATTTTTAACTTCATCAAAATCAGATGCTTTCACCTGAGCGGCCGCCATTGTACTGTGCCCACCGCCATTTAATTTTTCCATAACAAGCTGAACATTTTCCTCACCCAAGGAGCGGGCGGAAATCTGAAACTTACCTATACCTGTTTTTGAAATTACAAAAGATGCTTTTACACCATCAATTTTCAACATATCATCGGCGGCAGATGATGTAACCACCCTGATATTTTTGTTATCACTTAAACAGCTACCTATCATAAATCCGTTGAAGATTTTTGCATTAGCAATAATTTCCTGCTTAAGAACTGCCATATCTGCATCAATAGAAAACAATTTTCTGACAAGAACTGTATCGGCACCATTATCCCTGAGGAAGCCGGCAGCCTCAAATGTGCGTTGAGATGTTCTCAAAACAAAATCCTTTGTATCTAAAACAATACCCGAAAGAAGTGCAGTAGAAATATCTGCAGTCGGGTTGTCCTGAATAGTTGAATACTGAACAAGCTCAGAAACCATTTCACAAGTTGATGAAGCAGAGGGAACGCTATATGAAATATCAGCATCAGATATGTAATCATCTGTTCTTCTGTGGTGGTCGATAACAACAGTTGAACCTGCAAGGTCGTATAAATCTGATGATTCAAGAAGAATTTTTCGTTGTGTATCAACAACAATTACCACTGTATTTTCATCACACATATCCAACGCTTTTGAAGGTGCAATAAAATGCTTGAACTCTTTTTTCACAAAATAGTCAACTAATGGTGAGGCTAATGTTGTTTTGTTATCAACAACTACATAGGCTTCAACACCACTTGCTTTCGCAAAAAACCACATACCAAGTGCAGCACCAATAGCATCGTAATCAGAAAACTTATGCCCCATAACAATTACCTTGTTATGTTTTTTTATGAGCTCAGATATATCTGCTGATGTCTGCCTTGGTGAAACACGGGAATTATCGTTTACCCTGTTTGACACACCACCAAAATATATATAACCATCATCGGTGTAAATAGCCGCCTGGTCACCACCTCTGCCAAAAGCCATATCAAGTGATTTTTTTGCACGGGATTCACATTCTGAGAAGTTATCACCATTGCCTACACCGATTGAAAGAGTTGCATTTACATCAATATCTTTATATTTGTAGTTTCTGATATCGTTCAACACAGAAAACTTTTTCTCCACAAGGTAATCCAGGTTGCGTTTTTCACCAATTACAACAAAATTGCCATTACCAATTCGTTTAAGTATAACGTTTTCATTTTTCAACCAATTCTCTATTTTGCTCTCTACACCGCTTAAAACAAGAGCGAAACGGCTATCGGTTAATCTGCGGGATAACTGATCAACATTATCCACAGAAATCAACATAACAAAAGGTCTTGAATATTCATATTTAACCGCAGTTTCTTTTAAATCTGTATCGTTAAACATGTAGAACAAAAGCATAGGACTACTTTCGCTTTTTACATTCACAACAAAAGATGTATATTTTTTGTCAAAAAATGTTATATTAATAATTTTCTGCTGTGAATATTTCTCAAAAGAAAAATCTTCAATAAAGCTATTTATAGATAGCTTCTTTATATCGTAGGAGTCAACAACATCTTCAAAAAAACAAGTGTTATACCACACTATATTACCGAATTTATCGCACAAAACTGCAGGTAACGGAAACTCATCAACAGAGTCAGATTTACCTGACAAAAGCGCACTGTTGACAGCGCTGACATATTTCTTTGTTGTTCGCAAGGATAAAATGGTATAAACAATATCGATTATTACAACAAACAACAAAGCAACAAGCATTATAAAAAACGCTCTTTTATTTACAAAATAACTGCAAATCGTGGTGGCAAGCAAAATTATTGTTGCCGAAAAGCCTGCAGGATTCTGATAAAACAAAGCTTTTAACTTCACATTATACCTCCATAAGAATAGGAAGAATCATTGGACTACGTTTGGTTCTTTCATACATTAAACGAGAAATTGCATCCCTGAGCTTATTGTTCATCTGATTAACATCAAAGCTATATGGCGGGAAGCTATCGATAACACTCATTGAAACAGCAACAGCCTCATTCATAAGAATTTCTGCTTCTTTGACATAAACAAAGCCCTTTGAAACAACCTCGGGACCCGAAAGAAGCTCACCCGATGCACCATCAATTGTTGCTGTGATGATAATAATACCATCCTGACCAAGGTGTTGCCTTTCCTTCATTACCCTTGTTCCAACGTCACCTACACCGAAGCCGTCAACATAAACTTTGCCGTTTGCAACAGTACCTGAAACATCAAATTTATTTAAAGAAACAGATATCTCGTATCCGTTATCCGCGATTAAGATATTACGGGGATCCATACCGATGCTTTCAGCCAAACGACCATGATACCTGAGATGCTTTTGCTCACCATGAACAGGTATAAAGTACTTTGGCTTAACAAGAGAAAGCATCAACTTCAATTCTTCCTGACAAGCGTGGCCTGAAACATGAACATCATACATTTTTTCGTATATAACACGAGCGCCAAGCTTTAACAAATCGTTAATTACTCTGAAAACAGTTTTTTCGTTACCGGGAATCGGTTTAGCAGATATTATTACACAATCGTTAGAATCTATTGAAACCTTTCTGTGGTTACCCGATGCCATTCTTGATAAAGCAGACATAGGCTCACCCTGACTGCCTGTGGTAATAATAACAAGCCTGTCATCGGAGTAGTTCTTTATTTCTTCAATACTTATAAGCGTACCGTCGGGGATTCGCATATAACCAAGTTCAGAAGCAATTGCTACAACATTTTCAAGGCTTCTGCCTGAAAGAGCAACCTTTCTGCCTGTTGCGGCAGAAATATCAATTATCTGCTGTACTCTGTGAATGTTAGAGGCAAATGTAGCAATAATAATTCTTTTTTTACCTGCTTCATTAAACAAGTTTTTAAAGGTAGCACCAACCTTACTTTCACTTTGCGAAAAGCCCGGTTGTTCTGCATTTGTTGAATCAGACAGCAAACAAAGAACGCCCTCTTTGCCTAACTCTGCAAATCTTGAAAGATCAATAATATCACCATCAATTGGGCTTGTATCAATTTTAAAGTCACCTGTCTGAACAATTATGCCGGATTCACATCTGATAGCAAGGGCAACCGCATCAGGAATTGAATGATTAACCTTAATGAATTCAACATCAAAGTCACCTAATGAAACAACATCACCTGCTTTTACGATGTTAATTTTAACCTCGTGGTCAAGCTTGTGCTCAGTCAACTTACCTTGAATAAGACCTGCGGTTAACAGTGTTGCATAAACAGGAATATTTACCTTTTTCAAAAGATAACATAATGCACCAATATGGTCCTCGTGGCCGTGAGTTATAATTACACCCTTGATACTTTCTGCATTACGCTCAACATATGTGAAATCAGGAATAACAAAATCCACACCCAACTGGTCTGATTCAGGGAAAGCTAAGCCACAATCCACTATAAGCATAGATTTGCGATATTCGTAGCAAGTCATATTTTTGCCAACTTCGTTAATACCGCCCAAAAAAGCAATTTTAATCGGCTCATTGCTTACAGGTGTTGTGTAGCCGGATTTTTTATTAAACTGCTTCTTGTTTGAATTAGCAGCCTTATTGTTTTGCTTTTTGTTACCCTTTGTGGTACGATTGGATACTGCTTTGTTCTTTGTAGGTATCTTATTATTTTTTACAGATTTTTCCTTAGAAGCTGCTTTACTCTTTTTTGTTTGAGAGGAAACCTGCTTTTTATTTGTTTCTTTCTGCATATTTTTCTCCTAATAAAATTCTAAAGGGTTATTCTTTCATGTATTTATGTACAACCGCCAGATTTTTGACGGTATATTGCTCCAGTATTCAATAGTATATAATACTATTATTTGCAATTTATGTCAAGTAATTGCTATTTGATTATGTTACGCAAAATTTTTTCAATATCTGATGCAAAGTCCTCTGCATTTTCTGCCATAAAATTCCTTGTAAGAAGCTTAATTTTTCTGTCATTTCCATCACCATAAATTTTCAATTTCACATCTCCATTGTTAAAAATAATGGATTCATTCTTGAAAGAAATATCAAATTTTTCTGAGAGCTTTGATGCTATGAAAGGTAATTTTTTGTCTGTTTCAAAAACTCTTTCTGCAATATAAAAGGATGGAATATTTTTAATTTCTGTATAAAAATCGAGATTAAAATTAACTATCGTTTCAATAACCTTAAAACACAGGTAAACCGCATCAAACCGCCAGATATCGCAATCATAAACTGATTCATTTTTATTATAAAACGAAACAAATTCACATAATTTTTTATTATTAAAATGTTCGTTAAGATAAGAACATTCAACTATTGTCCCTTTATCATTTATATGAAAAATCATCTGCTTTTCAAAATTATTGATTTTTATTTTAGATAACGCCTTTTCCACCACAAGTAAAATCTGTTTATTATTGCATTTAAACACAGGAAAAAACGGAATATCCACTTTAATGTTATTAACAAGATTTTGGATATATATACCTTTCATACCACGAATCTGACGAATATTTTTACAATATTCTTTCTTGCATCTGTTAATGTATTCACCTGACATACGATGTTTTACGGCATAAAATATATCCTTGGGCATTCCTATTCCCTTTTTATTAGCAAAAGATATTAATGTTCCATCCTCTGCGCCATCAATAAAAACACCATAGTCAAGATTACAATAATTTATATAGTAAAGCAGTGCTGTTTGAAAACCATATCCAAAATCGAAACATTCAACACCTGTGGATAACAACCCCGATATCAAAGCATATTTCAGAATATTTGCGTTTATTTCTCCGTTACTGAGAATTGCAATTTTTGAGTTTTTACAAACACTTCCAATTGCACCACCAAGTAATGCGGCTTTTTCGGGCATATACCCGTAAAAGCCTGCTGACGATTCATTTGTTTTTGAATTCATCTGAATATTTTTGCTTTCTCGTATTCTTGTAAATGGTCTTATAAAAGAACCATTATCAACAAATGTATCTTCTGAAATTATTGAATTACGTCCAATTACTGACCCACTGAAAATTGCAGAATTACGCCTTACAGACACGTTCTCGCAACAAAGAACGTTATCAAGATAACAACCGCTTGAAATATACGAATCATTAAGTAAAACCGATGATTTAATATGGCTTTTATGAGAAATAAGGCTTTTATTTAAAATTATTGTTCCCGGGCCAATTACACATTCAGCTTCAACCTGCACATCATCACCAAAAAACACAGGCGGTACAATAACAAAATCACCTTTAGGAATATTTTGTGTTGCAAAAATTCCTTCTGCAATTTCAGGTAATGAAACAGTAGTTTTTCTTTCTAAAACAGTTGTCAGAAAGGCTTTATAATCTAATAAACCGTTAATTTTAAAAACCAAATCAGCCAGCTTAACTTCAGTTAATTTCATGGCATATAAATAACTTTTTATATTGTCCTTGTTTGTGAATTCTTTGAAAATATTAATTACTTCATTTTTGTTTAAAAAACAACAAGAAAATTCTCCTGAAGCATCTGTCACAGAAACATCTGTCAACCCAAAAATTCCGCTATTCGAGATTTTCTCGCTGAACTCGAAATATATATTAGAAAAAGTAAGTACAATCTGTTCATCAGAATGTTGTTTTATTTTTTCTTTAATTTTCGATGCTTCTGATATGTTAATAATATTGTCCTTATTTATATTTCTACTGTTCCCAAAAACAATAAACTCTGTAACACCAATTGATGAAAGCTCTTTAATCTGACAATCTATTAAACTCCCGCTTAACAAAGAAAGCTCAGAGCAAGACTCCACACCCATATACTCACTCAACTCATCAATTCTTTCATCAAGAATAACCGCTATCATCAAATTCCTCCGGATTTTATCATTTATATCTTTAAAATGTTCAAAAAATGTGATAATATGTAAAAAAACAAAAGGATAACTTAAAATATGAAAAAAGTAGAAATTTTTACAGATGGTGCATGTAGCGGTAATCCCGGTCCGGGCGGATGGGGCGCTATTTTAAGATATAACGGAGTTGAAAAAGAACTAAGCGGTTATGAAAAAGAAACAACAAACAATCGAATGGAATTAACTGCTGTAATAAAAGCTCTCGAGATTTTAAAATACCCTTGCAATGTTACTATTACAACAGATTCAAAATATGTTTGTGATGCTATAAATCAAGGTTGGGCCGTTTCCTGGCGGGACAATGGTTGGAGAAAAAAAGACAAAAAACCTGCATTAAACGCCGATTTGTGGCAACAGCTTTTAAGCTTATTAGAAAAGCACAATGTAACATTCTGTTGGGTAAAAGGCCACAATGCCCACCCCGAAAACGAAAGATGCGATAAGCTTGCTGTTAATGAATATTCAAAACTATTATAGTAAAAAGGATTGAATCAATCGATTCAATCCTTTTTTATAGTTTGGATATTCTTTTGTAATCAGGAACAAATTTCTCGACGAAAGCATAGAAATCTTTACTATGGTTATGGTGCTTTATATGGGCTAATTCGTGCACAACAACATAATCAATAAATTCCTCATCCTTTGTCATTAAATACAATGAAAAATTTAATCTGTTTTCACCCGAGCAAGAACCATACCTTGTTTTTGCAGAGTTTATTTTAACAGACAGTGGTGTTACTCCCATAATTGATGAAAAATACGAGACCTTCTTTGGAATTATCTCTTTTGCTTTTTTCCGCAACAACTCAATTTCATCTTTTGAATATTCTTTTTCATTCTTATGTTTATTCCTTTGGGATATAATCGCTTTTTCAAGCCACTCTTTTTTGCTCAACATAAACTCATCAATTGTTTTCTGTGAAACAAACAAAGGCGCTCTTACTGTAATATTGCAATATTTATCCACCTGAACAGCAATAGATTTCCGCGATGAACGAATAACTGTATATTCAAATTTCATAATCAAAATCCATTTTTATACTCATCCAAGGGCTTACCACCTCTTGAAAGATACTCGTCATATAAACGCTTTTTATATTCTGGTGTATACTCATAACTCCACAAATCGTATACACCCTGGAAACTCTCAAAGGTTTCATCGGGATAAACCTTTTCGGTACCCTTAACATATGGCAAATCTATTTCAACAGTTCCGTTTGATGCAATAAAATAGTTACCATCAGCAATTTCAATAGACTTTTTATTCGTCTTATGAATATCCCATGTTTCATCAAATTTAATTTGTGTTGCAGGGAATAAAACACAATCAGCATCAACCAATTCATAAAACTTTTCTGTTGTGCCAAAATGACAATGGTGCGCCTGCTGAACGATATCTGATTTCAAAAAATCCGGATATCTGTCTTCAACAATATAGCTCTCCTCGTGGCCTGCATCACCGGGAATAAGAATTTTGGAGCCCATGGCAGTTACCATTAGAATAACTGAAGAATCATTATAGTTGCTGTTATCATTCGGAAAAACATCCTCGTGGGAACAAAGCGTATCAAACTTAAGGTTATCAATATAAAAAGTCATTCCGGTATGTAATCTGACAATAGGAATATCAGGTCTGTCTTCTTTTAATGTTTTATACAGACTATTGACATAACCTTTATTTGATGGCATCCAATTATCACTATCTCTATGGTTGTTATCAACAATGTTCATATAAATTCTATCAATAACAGTATCATTCATATAGAATTTAAGGTAGTTATTAAATTGAGCAACGTGGTCGTCGTGACCGTGAGTAATAAACCATCCTGCAATATGTATTTTCTCACAATCAGGTGTTCTTTCTCTTAAAAAGTTATGTATTCTTTCACAGTCATTAACCGAATATGTGTGAGCGCTATCCACAACGAAAAACGCACCCGTACATGTTCTTATAATGTAACACATACCACAATCAATTAAGCTGTGATCTACTTCAAATTGCCACAAGGTAGTTTTATTTTTTTCAGTAACAGATTCCGCTTCAAAATCAGGCAAAACTGTCTTACCATCAATAACAATTCTTACAGAATTATTGCACTCATAAAAACCGACACCAACCAAAACAGAACTATCATAAAAGAAATTAAACAAATTATTTTCAATAGTATTTTCGTTAATTTTACTTAAACCAAAACCGGTATCAAGATTATCGCAAAACGCATAAAAACACTCTTTTGATGTATCATTATACAACAAAAGCTCACAATCCTCTCCCGAATGATACAGGAGAGGTTTGCTGTTAAAAATTGATTCTGAACTATTCTGTATTTTATTAAAAAAGTCACTAAACTGCATATTATCCACTCAAAAATCCTGATTAATTATTTTGAAAATCTGCAATACTGATTGAACATACAAAATTTGTAAATTCATTTGCAGAAGCAGAAAACTTACCTTGAATCATAGTGTCTCTGCCGCCGCCTCTGCCTTGAAGCGCAGTATTAAAGACTTTTGCAAAAGCTTTTAAATCAAGGCTTTTACTACCAACAACATATGAATAACCATTGTTATCGTCACCTGAAGCAACAATACAAAGAGCCGTTTTATCCATACCGAAATTTGCAAGTTCACGCATCATATCTGAGTCGAAATTACAAGCAACATAGTATGAGCAATCGTTAACTATTGTTAGATTACTCTTTGCACTTTCAGCAACCGAGAGCTTGAAAGATGTAAATTCTCTGTATAAATTTTCATTTTCTTTCTGTAATCTTTCAACAGCAGAGGCAACCTCTGTTTGTTTAGCAGAAAGAAGATTGGAAACATCATATACACTTATGTATTTGTTACGATAATCCATCAAGGCATCATAACCACTTTTCATAACTAATCTTATTCCGCCTCTGTGACGCATAAAATCGAGGATTTTGATTACACCAATCTCCCCTGTTTTATTAACATGTGGTGCACAACAAGCACAAAGGTCTGTATTCTCAATTTCAACAATACGAACATTTTCGGTTAATTCAAGCTTGCTTCTGTAATCAAGGTTTATAAGTTCAGCTTCATCGGGAATCCAGCATTTAACATTATAATTCTTGTAAATGGATTCATTAGCTATTGTTTCAACCACATCAAGCTGTTCACGATTTAATTCACCATCAAAATCAACTGTAACATAGTCTTCTTCCATATGAAAACCAACATTTGTATAGCCAAAATGCTTTTTTACTATTCCTGAAACAATATGCTCACCGGTATGCTGTTGCATACGCTTAAATCGTGTATCCCAATTAATTTTACAGGAATATGTTTCACCAACACCCAACTCTTTATCAGTAAAATGGTAGATATTTTCTTTATCCTCCTGAACATCAGAAACAAAAGCATTACCGATAAAGCCCGTATCAGCCTTTTGACCGCCTCCCTCCGGGAAAAATGCGGTTTTGTCAAGAATAACCTTAAAGCAATCTGATGTTTTAACGCAATCAACAACAACTGCTTCAAATTGTGAAATATATGAATCTTTATAGAATAATTTTTCTGTCATAGGCAACCTCTTTTTAGCTTATGCTTTTATAAAAAATAATGAAATAGCAATTAAAAATTGTGCAAGGTAATATGTAAGATGATTTAAAATAATTGCTGACCTGCTTGTACGCTGTTTTTCTGTTGGACCAAAATACAAGCCGGATAAAAATACATCAGACAAAATAAATAACAAGTAACCAATTCCAAGAATTAGTGTAGCAACAGAAAAATCAAAAATTGCATAACCCACAGCAAGACCAACAGAGAAGCCAAGCACTGCCATATAAACTGTTGTTATTGCCCTGAAACCATTGTAATTAAGCTTCATCAACGGTTCAAGAATGAATACAGACACAACACTGATTAATGCAATTGGGAATGCACCTATAAACACTCTCTGATTATAACCAAATGCAATAAACATTGCACAAACATAAAAAATATGCCCTACACCAAATGAAGAAAAGCCTGCAGTCAAATATTCTTTTTCGTATTTTTTGAAAACATATTTCAAATCCAATGCAATATCTCCCAAAAGTCCCCAAACTCCGCCTGCCGCAACAAGAGCTCCAACTATTTTGGGACAGTCAGGATTTTCCACCATAGAGAACAAACCTGTTAAAATAAAAAACACACTTGCAACAGCCTTCAAAAAAGCAACCTGCAATGTAACCTTTGCTGTTCTTTTAACAAGAAATACCCCAACAATGATTAATCCTAAAGCTAAAATCAAATAAGTCATACACCAATCTCCTTTCTTTTCTATAATGATAACACATTTTCAAGCTTTGTGGCACTAAAAAAAACGCACACGATTGCATAAAAATACACGCCAAATTTTGGTTATATTCACAAATAAATTTTTCTTGATTTTAACAAAAAAGAGTGGTAACATAGATTTAAAGTTAATACGCCAATGACTTTACGCAAATAACGAGAGCTGTTCAATTTGGGACAGCTCTCGTTATTTTATGATCAAACAGATTAAAAATTCTGACAACACAATCGTTTTTGTTGAAAATACATATAAATCCACTATTTTTTTATACTTTTTCGCGACTTGAAAATGTGTATTTTTCATTGATTTGTTTTGTAATTTGATGTAAAATTTGTATATCTACGTATTATATATAATTTTTAATTTAAAGGAGCTTGTAAATGCCTCTCGTTTCCTTGGATAAATTAGTAAAAAGAGCAGAACAGAATAAAATTGCTGTTGGTGCTTTTTCTGTTGGTAATATGGAAATGGTTCTTGGTGCAATAAAAGCAGCAGAAGAAACAAACACTCCTATAATCATTCAGATTGCTGAAGTAAGGTTACCAACCTCACCACTTAAAACAATTGGCCCTATGATGGTTGCGGCCGCCAAAAACAGTACAGTTGATGTTTGTGTTCATCTTGATCATGGTCTCAATTACGAAACAGTTGAATGTGCACTTGAAATCGGCTTTTCATCAGTAATGCTTGATGGCTCGTTGCTTCCTTACGAAGAAAATGTTGCCCTTACCCAAAAGGTTGTTACCAAAGCAAAGAAATACGGTGCCTCTGTTGAAGCAGAGTTGGGTGTTGTTGGCGGAAACGAGGGTGATGGCAAGGCACACAATATTCAATGCACCGATCCTGATTCAGCAAAAGATTTCTGCGAACAAACAGGTGTTAATGCATTAGCCGTTGCAATAGGTAATGCACACGGTCACTATAAAGTCCAACCAACACTTCGTCTTGATATTCTTGAAGAAATACATAAAAATTGTGATACTCCCCTTGTTCTTCACGGAGGAACAGGTATTACACCCAACACCTTCCGGGAATGTATCAAGAAAGGAGTAAGAAAAATCAATATTGCTACTGCAAGCTTTGATGCTGTTGTAAAAGCAAGCAAAGAAACAGCACAGGCAGGCGGAAATTATTTTGACCTTTCCCGCAATATGGCAGATGCTGTTTACGAAAATGTTAAAAACCACATAAAAATATTTAACATGGAAAATTTAAAATAAGGAGTTCTTATTATGAAATACATTGAATTTGACCAGAACAAAGAATTTGATATGATTCTTCTCGGCAGAGTTGCAGTTGACCTTAACCCTGTAGACTATTACTGCCCACTTTCTGAAAGCACCACATTTAAAAGATACCTTGGTGGCTCACCTGCAAACATTGCAGTAGGTCTTTCAAGATTAGGTAAAAAGTGCGGTTTTTTTGCAAGAGTTTCGGATGATGAATTGGGTACATTCGTTGAGAATTTCTTCAAAAATGAAGGTATAGACTGCTCCCACATCACCCGTTGTACAAATGGTGAAAAAATCGGTTTAACTTTCACAGAAATCAAGTCCGAAACAGAAAGCTCAATCACAATGTATCGTAACGAAGCTGCAGACCTTAAGCTTGACGTTGCAGACATCGACGAGGATTACATAAAAAAAGGAAAAGCACTTCTTATTTCAGGCACATCTCTTTGCGAGAGCCCTTCAAGAGAGGCTGCCCTCAAAGCTACACTTATTGCAAAGAAAAACAATATCCCTGTTATTTTTGATATTGATTACCGCGCATACAACTGGAAGAGCAATGATGAAATAGCAATTTATTATTCAACTGTTGCAGAAAAAGCAGATATCATTCTCGGCTCAAGAGAGGAATTTGACCTTACAGAAAAATTCATCGGTCTTGATGGTACTGATAAGTCAAGTGCAGAATACTGGCACAGTAAAAATGCTAAGATTGTTATTATTAAACATGGTAAAGACGGCTCAACTGCATATACAAACGATGGCAAGAGCTATACAATTAAGCCATTCCCTGTTAAGCTTCTTAAATCCTTCGGTGGCGGTGATGGATATGCATCTGCATTCCTTTATGGTATCCTTGAAGGCTGGGATATGTGGGATGCTCTTGAATTAGGCTCAGCATCTGCGGCTATGCTTGTTGCAAGCCACGCATGCTCTCAGGATATGCCGTCTGTTGATGCAGTTAAAGAATTTATAAAGAAGGAAAAAGAAGAGTACGGCGAAATGGTTGCAAGAGGTTAACAATGAAAAAGATGTTGAAAAGAATAATTTCCATCTCTCTTCTTGTTATCTTTATGCTTGCACAGATTCCTTTACTGATAAATGTATATATGCTTGAATACTCAAACAGATACATTTTATCTGTTGAAGAAGCATCAGAAAAGAATGTTGATTGTGTACTTGTTTTAGGCGCGGGCGTATGGGGTGATACACCCTCGCATATGCTTGAAGAAAGGCTCAACAGAGGCATTGAAGTATACAAAACGGGTTGCACAAACAGAATTCTCATGAGTGGTGACCACGGCAGAAAGGATTATGACGAAGTAAATGTAATGAAAGCCTTTGCTGTTAACAGCGGCGCAACAGCAACCGAGGTTTTTATGGACCACGCAGGCTTTTCCACATATGAGTCTATGTACCGAGCTCGTGATGTTTTTCAGGTTAAGTCTGTAATTATAGTCACACAAAAATACCACCTTTACAGGGCGGTATACAATGCCCGTAAATTAGGTCTCGATGCCTATGGTGTATGTGCAGACGGTCAATATAATTACGATATATTTGTAAGAACATACAATAATTCGAGAGAAGCACTTGCCCGTTGCAAGGATTTTATATGGTGCATATTTAAGCCTGCTCCAACTTATCTTGGTGAAGCAATTCCCATAAGTGCAAGTGGTGAATTAACGGAAGGTTGATGGTGATTGTAAATGTTTGAAAAACTCGATTTTAACGAAAACAATGAACGCATTCTATGCGAAATGAATGGTAAGCATTCTGATATGCTTATGAATATAAAGGTTAAACGCTTCAACGCAGGCGAAACCTTTAAATTAATGGATAATGATTGCGAAACTGCTTTTTTGATTCTTTATGGTGATGTTGAAATCAGCTGGAATGGTGAAACAAGAAATATGACGAGAGAAACACCATTTGTTAAAGCGACATATTGCTTACATGTACCAAAGGAAACAGAGGTTACAATTAAAGCCAATAAAGTAACAGAAATAATTATTCAACAAACAGATAACGATATAGTTTTTACACCTGTTTTCTACACACCGGATATGATTTTATATCAGCATTTCGGTAAGGACCAATGGGAAGGCACAGGCTACAGAATTGTATCAACTGTTTTTGACCACGATAATGCACCTTACTCAAATATGGTACTTGGTGAAGTTTATAACCAACCTGGCAGGTGGTCAAGTTACCCACCACACCATCATCCACAGCCTGAAGTTTATTACTACCAATTTGATAAGCCTCAAGGCTTTGGTGCCGCTTTTGTGGGTGACAATGTATTCAAAAGTGTTCAGGGTAGCGCAGTATTCATTACAGATGGCAATGACCATCAGCAGGTTGTTGCACCCGGATACGAAATGTGCTACATATGGATGATTCGTCATCTTGATAATGACCCTTGGTTTAAAACCACACGCTTTGTTTCTGAGGAACACGAATGGCTTACAAAATAAATAAATAAACAAATTATTCTCTAAGGAGCGATACAAATGCCAATTATGACAATGGGTCAAGCCCTTGTAAAATTCCTTGATAATCAGTATGTATCCTTTGACGGTAAAGAAACAAAATTTGTAGAGGGTATATTTACTGTTTTTGGTCACGGAATTGTTTGTGGTCTTGGCCAGGCTCTTGATGAAAACAGAGGCTCACTTACTGTTTATCAAGGTAAAAACGAGCAAGGTATGGCACACGTTGCCACAAGCTTTGCTAAACAAAACAACAGAAGAAAAATAATTGCTTGCTCATCATCAATCGGCCCCGGTGCCGCAAATATGATTACTGCCGCGGCAACAGCAACAGTTAATAACATTCCGTTATTACTCTTCCCTGCTGACACATTTGCCTGCAGACAGCCCGACCCTGTATTACAGCAATTCGAACAACCATACTCACTTTCTGTTACAACAAACGATGCATACAAGCCTGTGTGCAGATATTGGGACAGAGTTGTTCGTCCTGAGCAGTTAATGTCCACAATGATTAATGCAATGCGTGCTCTTACTGACACAGCAAATGCAGGTGCTGTATGCGTATGCTTACCACAGGACGTTGAGGGTGAAAGCTACGATTATCCTGAAGAATTCTTCAACAAAAGAGTTCACAAGATAACGAGAATTGCACCTGCTACTGATGAAATTGCAGATATTGCAGAGGTAATTAAATCATCTAAGAAGCCACTCGTCATTGTTGGTGGCGGTACAAGATATTCTGAAGCCGGCGAAACTGTACAGGCATTTTGCGAAAAACACAACATCCCTTTTGCAGAGACACAAAGTGGTAAATCATCCGTATTATCCTCTCACCCACTTAATGTTGGCGGTGTTGGTGTAACAGGTAACCTTTCCGCTAACCTTATCGCAAAGGATGCAGATGTTATTGTAGGCATCGGCACACGTTTTTCAGACTTTACAACAGCATCAAAATCATTATTCAAAGCAGATGCAAAATTTGTTACAATCAATACAGACAGATTTGATGCATACAAAATGGGTGCTGTTAAAGCTGTTTGTGATGCTAAATTAGGTGTAAATGCTCTTTGTGAAGCTATTGGTGATTATAAGAGCGCATACACAAACGAAATTGCAGATGCTAAAAAAGCTTGGGATGAAGAAATGGCTCGTCTTTCAAACTATAAATATGACGAGAATTTTGAACCACTTATCAAAGCACGCTACGAAAAGACGATTCCTGAATTTGTTGAGAAAACAGGTGGTGTAATTACACAAACATCTGCATTAGCACTCATCAGGAAAACAATTGATGACACATCTATAGCTGTTGCTGCAGCCGGTTCACTCCCCGGATGTATGCAAAGAATGTGGACATCAGATACATTATATACATACAACATGGAATATGGTTATTCCTGTATGGGTTACGAAATTGCAGGTGCTCTCGGTTCAAAGCTTGCTGAACCTGAAAGAGAGGTTTACGCATTCTGCGGTGATGGTAGCTATATTATGCTTCACAGTGAGCTTGTAACATCAATTCAAGAAAACAAGAAAATCAATGTTTTATTATTTGATAATGCAGGCTTCGGTTGTATCAACAACCTCCAGATGAGTAATGGTATAGGTAACCTTGCAACAGAGTTCCGTAAACGTGATGAAAACGGTAACCTGTTAGGCGACCTCTTCCCTATCGACTTTGCAAAATGCGCATCCGGTTACGGTGTAAAAACATATACAGCAACAACTCTGGAAGAATTAGAGGCTGCACTTATTGATAGTAAGAAGCAAACTGTTTCTACTCTTATTGATATTAAAGTACTTCCAAAATCCATGACAGATGGTTATGGTGCATGGTGGCACGTCGGTATCGCATCAACATCATCAAACGAAGCTGTAAATGCTGCTTTTGAAAATAAAAAAGAAAATCTTAGTAAAGCGAGGAAATTCTAATGCTTGATAAAAACAAAGTAAAACTCGGTATTGCTCCTATCGCATGGACAAATGACGATATGCCTGATCTTGGAGCAGAAAACACATTTGAACAATGCATTTCTGAAATGGCACTTGCAGGCTTTACAGGTTGCGAGGTTGGTAACAAATACCCAAAGGATACAGCCGTACTCAAAAAAGCACTTGACCTTCGTGGTATGCAGATTTGTAACGCGTGGTTCTCAACCTTCCTTACAACAAAACCATATGAAGATACAGAAAAGGATTTTATTGAGCACATTACTTTCCTCAAAGAAATGGGTGCTAAGGTTGTTGGTATCTCTGAACAGGGTCACTCAATACAGGGTACAGATAAATCCATTTTTGATGATAAATACATAATGAATGACGAAGAGTGGGATGCTCTTTGCACAGGTGTTAACAAGTTAGGTAAGGTTGCTAAGGATATGGGCATTACACTTACCTTCCACCACCATATGGGTACTGTTGTACAGACAGCTGCTGAAATCGACAGACTTATGGAAAACACAGACCCTGAGGTTTTCAACCTTCTTTTCGACTCAGGTCATCTTGCATACTGCGGTGAAGATTATATGTACATTCTCAAAAAGTACATCAATCGTATCAAGCATGTTCACTTAAAGGATATCCGTCCTGACGTTATTGCAGAGGTTAAAGCAAACGGCGAAAGCTTTCTTCAGGGTGTTCGTAAAGGTACATTTACTGTTCCGGGTGATGGCGTAATTGATTTTGCACCTATCTTTGATGTACTTGCAGAAAACAATTACGAGGGCTACGTTCTTGTTGAAGCAGAGCAGGATCCTGCTATTGCTAACCCATTTGAATATGCTAAAAAGGCTCGTGCATACATTGCAGAAAAGGCCGGTTTATAATTTAGTTAAGGAGATATAAAAATGTCTGCAGAAAAAATCAAATATTTTTGCAATGGTGAATTCAAAGAATCAAAAACAGATGTGTGGTATGACTTACACAACCCAAGCACAGGTGAAATAACAGGTTATGCTCCTTGCTGTACCAACGACGAGGTTCTTGAGGCTGTTGCAGCTGCTAAGGCAGCATACCCTGCATGGAGAGCGACTCCTGCAATCAAAAGAGCACAGATTCTCTACAATGTTCGTAACCTTATTATTGAACATATGGAAGAGCTTACAACACTTGTTGCTGAAGAAAACGGAAAGGTTTGGTCTGAGGCTGAGGGTGATGTTCTTAAAGCCAAGGAAGGCACAGAGCTCGCTACACAAGTTCCATCACTTATGATGGGCGAAAGTATGATGGATGCTTCCTCAGGCTTTGATACAGTTAAATACCGCGAGCCAATGGGTGTATTTGCAGGTATCGTTCCTGTTAACTTCCCTGCTATGATTCCATTCGGATGGATGACACCAACCTGTGTTGCATGTGGTAACACAATTGTTCTTAAAGCCGCATCATTAACACCAAGAACAGCATTAAGAATGGCAGAGCTTTATAAAGAAGCAGGTATGCCTGATGGTGTTGTTAACGTTATTACTTGCTCAAGAAACGAAATCAACACAATTCTTGACCATCCTGATATCAAGGGTATTACATTTGTTGGCTCAACACCTGTTGGTAAGCTCATTTACGAAAGAGCTGCAAAGGCTGGTAAGCGTGTTCAGGCTCTTTGCCAGGCTAAAAACCATGCTCTTGTTCTTGAAGATGCACCAATCGAAAGAACTGTTGCAGGTATTATAAACTCTGCATATGGTTGTGCAGGTCAGCGTTGTATGGCTCTCTCCTGCTGTGTTGTTCAGGAATCAATTGCTGATAAATTCGTTGCAGAGCTTAAGAAACAGGCTTCACAGATTAAGCTTGGAAGATCTACAGATAAAACATCAAAGCTTGGCCCGGTTACATACAAAAAGCACTACGATGAGGTTGTTGCTGATATTGAAAAAGGTGTCAAAGAAGGTGCAACACTCGTTCTTGATGGTAGAAATCCTGAGCTTCCTGATGAGCTTAAGGATGGTTACTTTGTTGGTCCAACAATCTTTGATAACGTAACTGAAGATATGACTATCGGCCGAGATGAGGTATTCGGACCTGTTCTTTGCGTAAAAAGAGTTAAGGATTTCCACGAAGGTCTTAAGGTTATGAATGCCAACCCATATGCAAACGGATCTGTTATCTTCACACAGAGCGGTCACTATGCAAGAGAATTCACAAGACACACTGATGGCGGTATGGTTGGTGTTAATGTTGGTATTCCTGTACCGATTGGCTTCTTCCCATTCTCAGGTCATAAAGATTCTTTCTTTGGTGACCTTCATTGCTTAGGTAAAGATGCATACCGTTTCTTTACAGAAAGCAAATGTGTAACAACACGTTGGTTTGATGAAGACGAAATCAAAAAAACTGAAGTATCAACCTGGGATGGTACTATCTGATTTATAAATTCAAATTGAAAGGATATAATAAATATGCTTAATATTGGTATTATCGGTGCAGGCCGTATTGGTAAGGTGCATCTTGAATCAATTTCATACAATGTAAAAAATGCAGTTGTTACAGCTATTGCAGACCCCTTTATGAACGACGAAACTAAAGCTTTCTGTGAAGGCTTCGGTGTTGAAAAAATTTACACAGACTACAAAAAAATCATCGAAGACGAAACAATTGATGCTGTTCTTGTTTGCTCATCAACAGATACTCATGCGCCGATTTCTATTGAAGCAATCAATGCAGGCAAGCACGTTTTCTGTGAAAAGCCACTTGCAAACACAGTTGATAAAATTCTTGAAATTGCAGAAGCTCTCAAGGCACATCCTGAATGCAAATTCCAGGTTGGCTTCAACCGTCGTTTTGACCACAATTTTGCGGCTGTTCGTAAAGCATACGACGAAGGTAGAATCGGAGATGCACAGATTCTTAAAATTACATCCCGTGACCCACAGGCACCACCTGTTGGCTACTGTGCAGCAAGCATTTTCCTTGATATGACAATCCACGATTTTGATATGGCTTGTTTCCTTACAAACAGCGATGTTGAAGAGCTTTATGTTTACGCTGATGCTCTCATTAACCCGGGTATCCGTGAATATGGTGATTTCGATACAGCTATCATTTCAATGAAAATGGCAAATGGCGCGCTTGCAGTTATCGACAACTCCCGTCAGGCTATGTATGGTTACGACCAGAGAGCAGAGCTTTTTGGCTCAAAGGGTATGGTTGCAACCACAAACGACACACTTTCAACTGCAGTTGTTTCAGATGCTAACGGCGTTACTGGTGAAAAGCCACTCTATTTCTTCCTTGAAAGATATATGGGCTCTTTCGCAGAAGAGGTTAGACAGTTTGTTGATTGCTGTATTAACAACAAGGAAACACCTGTTGGTATCCACGCAGGTCTTCAGTCAGTTAAAATTGCCCTTGCAGCTGAAAAATCAGCTAACGAAGGCAGACCAGTTAAACTTTCGGAGATTAATTAAATGTCAGAAACCAAAAACTATGACGTTATAGTTATCGGTGCAGGTTGGGGCGGGTTAACCGCCGCAGCTTGTGCTACTAAAGAAGGTAAAAAAGTTCTTCTTTTAGAACGCCACAACTCCCCCGGTGGCTTTGCCTCAAGCTTTGTGCGAGGCAGGTTTGAATTTGATACATCACTACATCAGCTCTGTGGTTTTTCGCTTAACACAGGGCTTGGTGAGACACGCCGTATTTTTGATGAAATCGGTATAAGTAATAAAATTATCTGGGTTGAAATACCCGAAGCATACAGATTAATTACTAAATCTCGCACCGGAGAACAAATTGATGTTACAATGCCTTTCGGTGTAAAAAATTTTGTAGAAGCAATGGAAAACTATGTCCCAGGCAGTAAACAGTCTATGATAAAACTATTTACACTTGCTAAAGAAATTTCCGATGCTACAAATCACATTTCTGAAATTGAAAATCAACCGACTTTTTGTGAGGTAAGGCAAATTTTAAAGCAATATGGTAACTTTGTAAGAACAGCTCCTTATTCAGTAAACGAAGTACTCAATGCTTTAGATGTACCTCAGAAAGCTCGTGATATATTTGAAGCCTATTGGCTTTATTTAGGTGTAGATTGTGACAGATTAAGCTTTACACACTATATTTTAATGGTATATAGTTACCTTACAAATGGCGCTGTTGTTCCGCAGTTCAGAAGCTACGCCATGAGCATGGCACTTGCAAGTGAATTTGAAGATTTTGGCGGAGAAATCCGTTACAATTCACCTGTTTCAAGAATTAAGTTCAAAGAAGGTAAAGCATGTGGAGTAATTCTCAAAAATGGTGAAAGAATTAATTCCAACCACATTATCTGCAACTGCTCCCCTACTACTGCATACGCAAAGTTAATGAAAGCAAAGGACGTGCCACCAAGTGCAATCAAAAGGACTAATGCACGTTCATTCGGAGCACGAGGTGCTTGTGTATATTTAGGCTTAAACCGTTCACCTGAAGAATTAGGCATTAAAGATTATTCAGTATTTATATCTGATACTTCTGATTCTGTTGAACAATTCGAATTAATGAAATCAATCGCAACAAATAATACCCTCTCAGCTGTTTGTTTGAATATAGCTAACCCTGATTGTTCACCTAAGGGAACCACTATACTCTGCCTTACAACAATATTTACCGAAAATTGTTGGGCAAATGTTTCACCTGAAGAATACTATTTCGAGAAAGATTTATTTGCCGCAAGAATGATTGCAAATTATGAAAAAACAACAGGTATAACAATCCACAACTCAATTGAAGAAATTGAGGTTGCTACACCTATTACATTTGCAAGATACACAAATACCCCCCAAGGTGTTATATACGGCTATTTCGGTAACGATTGGGATAGCCTTTTACCAAGACTTATGACCGAAAAGACAGATAATGACACTCCCGGCTTACGTTTCTGTGGTGGTTGGGGCGCACAGCTTTCAGGTATGAGTAGTGCTATAGCTTCAGGAAGAAACACAGCCTATGCCACATTGAGTGATATTGATGAGGAAAGGAGTTCTGAGAATGAGCAATAAAATTACCGTACGCTCAAAATTTAAAGATAAAAAGAATTTTAAAGAGCTCCCCGAACTCAGAAAAGGTATTATAAATGAGGCACCTGAAACACCTTTGAATGCAAACTATGCTGTAAACTCTACTGCAAACTTTTTGCATCCTAATAGCCAGAATTTAAGAGTTAAGCAGGTTGCGGAAATCTCAAAGGATGTACGTGCATATATTCTTGAGCCTGACACATCAATGGGTACGGCAAAGCTTGCATATTTCCGACCCGGGCAAAGCATAAGTATTACACTTAATATAGGAAGTGCCGTTGTTACAAGGCCATACACAATCTGTTCATCGCCAAACAGGTCTGTTGATGATGAATATGTTATAATTGTACGCAAAAAAACATACGGCTTTGCTTCCCAATATATACACAACAACTGGAAAAAAGGCACAAAGGTTGTTGCTTCCGCTCCCTTTGGCAACTTATATTACCAGCCCTTGAGGGACGCTAAAAGCATAGTGGGAATATGCGATGAACAAGGTGTTTCTGCATTCCTCTCTATGGCAGAAGCAATAAATGATGGGTCACTTAATGTGGACCTTACGCTTATGTATGCCGCACGAAAAGAGCGGGAAGCAATAATGTCACAAAGGCTTGATGAATTAGCGCAAAGCACAGAAAACTTCCGTGTTATATATGTTTTCAGCGATGATAATATTCTTTATAAAGAACGCGGATTTATTACAAAAACACTTATTGAAAAATATGCACCAAACGGAAAATACAGCGTATTTGTATGTGGCTCTACTGCTCTTTATAACAGAGCAATACCTCAAATTGCCGAGCTTAAATTGGAGAATAAGTTTATCCGTTTCGGCTTAAGCGGTCAGATTGAAAACCCATCAACATTACCCGATTTCCCGCGGGATGCAAAGGGTCTCACCTTCTTGTGCAAAGTAATTCAAAATGGTGAACTGGTTGCTACAATCCCCTGTTCGGCAGAAGAAACACTTCTTGTTGCACTAGAAAAAGAAGGTATCGCCACACCCTCCCTTTGCCGATCAGGTGAATGTGGTTTTTGCAGATCAAAGCTTTTAAAAGGTAATGTGTTTATTCCGCAAGAGGTTGATAACAGACGCCTTGCCGATTCAAGCCACGGAATCATTCACCCTTGTTGCTCTTACCCTATGAGTAATTTAACACTTGTAATTAACTGAAACAGTTAACTAACAAAATGCCGTATCCGATTATTCGAATACGGCATTTTGTTAGTTAATGTTCTGTTGTATTAATAATTATTAAAATTATTTAAGCTTAACGCTCTTGATTGCACTCCAGTTACCGAAAATGGTCTGACCATTTACCTTGTGATATGCTCTTACCTTGAAGTAGATTGTTTTACCACTTGCAGAAACTGAGAATGTTTTTGTGCCTGTAAGCACATCTGCACCATAGGAGTTTATTTTCTTATATGTACCATTCTTGCTTGTTGCATAATAAAGCTGGTAGCCTGTTTCACCGCCAACATTTGACCACTTAACTGTTGCCTTTGATTTTGATGGTGATGTTACGGATGTAATTGATGGTGCATTGCATCTTGTTGCAGTTACAAATGCACTTGAAGCAACACCCCATAAAACTGTTCCATCTGAGAGCTTTGTGTACGGCTTAACCTTAAAGCTATATTCTTGTCCTGCCTTTAAATTATTTGCTTTTCTGTAGCTTGTTACACCCTTAACAGAAGCAATCTGTACATATTTGCCCTGTGATGGGCTATATTGATACACTCTATAGCCTGTTGCACCTGCTGATGCAGACCATTTAAGGTTAATTACACTTGTGGACTGTGTTGCAGAAATGGTTGTTGGTGCTTTGGGCAGGATTGTAAAATCAAGTGTTTTTGTTCCTGAGTATTTACCCATAAATGTAATTGTGTATTTATATATACCCGGAAGCTTTCTGCCTGATGGTACAGATACCTTGTAGTCTGTGCCGTTAACAAGTACATTGCCATTGCTATCCTTAACAGTAACGGATGGTGTTCTATCTTTACCATTATATGTGCAAGTTGCTGTGGAAAGCTTGATGGTTTTGGGATAGTAAATAACAGTTGTTTTTGAAACATAGCCACAAACAGAACACTTAGTTTCTACTTTACCGTTTTTGGTAAGTGTTGCCTTTGTGGTTGTGGTTTTATAGCTGTGACCTTTGGCAGCAACAGTTTTTTGTGACTTAATAACTGCATTACATACTGAGCAATGGCTACCCGCCGTTTTACCTGCTTTTGTGCAGGTTGCTGCAACAGCCTTATCTGTAACAGCTGTATGACCTGTTGCGGCAACTACTGTTTGAGCAACTAAAATTTCATTACATACAGAGCAATGACTACCGGCTGTTTTACCTGCTTTTGTGCAGGTTGCTGCAACTGCCTTATCTGTAACAGCTGTATGGCTTGTTGCGACAATTTCTTCAGTAACAACATCACCACAGACAGAGCAAGTATTGTGTTTTGAGCCTGCTTTGGTACAGGTAGGTTCAGTATCAACAATCCAAATATCATTGTAACTATGTTCGTGACAATGAATTGTTGCATTTGTAAGGCAACTATTATTTGAGCCTATTGTTATATTTTCCCAATCAGATTGTGTACCACCATAGAAAACATCGGTTAGGCTTGCACAATCCTCGAAGGTATAATTACCTATACTTGTTACACTATCGGGGATTATAATTGACGTAAGACTTGTACAATTCTCAAAAGTATATGTTTCTATGTTGGTGATTCCATCAGGTATTATTATTGTTTTAAGACTTTCACACCCAGAAAATGCACCTTTACTTATTCGCTTTATTGAGAAAGGAATGTTAATACAACTTAAATTATAACAATAGGCAAAAGCATATTCATCGATATACTTAATTGTTTCTGGAAGTTTAACCGTTTGTAAATCATCACACCCTTCAAAAGCAGATTCCCCTATTCTTTCAACTACATAATTATAATTGGATTGAGGGACGACAATATATTGAGCGTCACCAGAATACATTGCAATAGTCCAATTAGACTCCCAATTGTCATCTATTAATTCATCAACTCGGTGAAAATACATATCAGATAAATAATCGTGTGTATCTTCTGCCGGTGTGTCACCTACTGTTACTGTAATGCTTTGTTCAAATTCGGTTCCTTGGTTACAAACAATCGTACATTCACCAGTACCTACAACATCAATGAAATCAAATTCATTTAATTTTATTACACCTTCATTTAATGAAATAAAATCCTCAACAAACAAACTATTTGCATTTTCAGGATATTTCACAATATCAATGTAATTACCTATATAACCAGTATCACCTATATTAATCTCCTCAGTAAGCTCTAAAGATATACTTTCAACCTCAACAACTTTTTGATTATTATAATCATTTAAAACAGTATAATAATCAGGTGCATAAAGTTTAATATAGGATTTATTAACTTCGGTTTCAAAAAAATTTAAGTTGTTAGTTTTTTGACCTCTATAATAGTACAACTCATTTATCATTTTGATGCCATTGTTATATGTACCTATAAGTGCACTGAGATTTGCACCTACCAAAACCTCAAGCAAATCTATGGAATAATCAAAACCAAGCAGTATATCATCCTTGTACATTTCAACAGCGCGTAAATATATAATTGCATTTGACTCTGTTTTGTTATTCAAATATATATTTTTCAAGCCGGACATTGCACGAATAATAGCATCCTCACAAATAACATTGGATTCCAACTGATACCAAGCTTTTGTTTTATCATCTTGTGACATTAAAATATTCACAATTCCTCTGCCACCCTGAAGTCCAAGCATTGCAACGGTTGCCACAACTGCAGCACCGGGGAAAATTGTAGCAAGAATATATTTCCATGTTTCTGCAACAAAAGTAACACTTAAATCAACAAAAAGGCTAGAGGCACCTATTGCCATTGCATTAATTGTATCCTGAAAGCTGTTTCCAAGGCATTCAATACAAGCAGTAGCAGCCAAACGTAAATCCATATCATTTTCGGTATCACCTGCTATATACTGTAACACCTCTCTTGTACCATCGTATGCATCTGTAAGAGCACAATAATTAGCAGTCACCTCAATAGCGTCATAAACATTTTCGCACCACTCAAGTATCTGCATAACATCTGAGGCGACTTCAGCATAGTTTGCATTTCTTACACATTGAGTTAATGTTTTTTTACACTCCTCAGTTAATTTTGTGTTTTTCAAATAATTAACTATTATATCTTTATCAGAAGCAACAATTTTCTTTATTGTAGAAACAATAAAAGAAGTATTAGAGTTTTTTACCTGGTCATATAAGTACTCAAAATTTTCCTGAGCCTGAGTTGCA
This sequence comes from Acutalibacteraceae bacterium, assembly GCA_045530855.1. Classification (GTDB taxonomy): domain Bacteria; phylum Bacillota; class Clostridia; order Oscillospirales; family Acutalibacteraceae; genus DTU089. The sequence goes on along the minus strand of JAZSCV010000017.1, from coordinate 61,329 downwards.
ATTGTATCCTCACTTTTACTGATAATTAAATCAAATAAAACAGTTTTATAGTAATCATATTTTGTTATCTGCCCAAACTCAGTACTGTATGAGGGCGAAGCAATTAAATGCAGTGAATCCCACGCTACAATTTGCCCCATTATTAATTTATCGTTAACAAGATTATTGTAGTAAGTACGAGCATAAGAAGATGAACCAGTGCCCACAAAAATATCCTCAAAAGCTTCAGCGTACCTATCAGCTTTATAAATGTTATACGATTTAATTTCAGTATCTTCTGCAAAAACAGAAACATCCATTCCGGTAATAATACTGAATGCCATAACAAGTGATAATACTAAGCTTAATACTTTTTTCATACATATACCTCTTCTGGTGCTATTTTAAAACAATATTACATCTTATACTACCATAATTTTACATATTATTTAAATAGTACTAATCACCAAAAAAACACCTCTGATTTTGTGCACAAAAAAGCAGTAGCTTGAATATCTGTTGACATTTAAGCTACTGCTTTCATTTAATTTATAATCCCTTCCGCATAGCGGACTGTTTCCATAGCATCCTTTGCATATTTATCTGCACCTATTTTATCAGCATACTCTTGTGTAAGTACGGCGCCGCCTACTACAGCTTTGCACCAGGGTGCTTTCTCTTTTAAAAGCTTAATGGTTTCTTCCATAGCAGGTACAGTTGTTGTCATAAGTGCACTGAGACCAACAAGGGGTGCATTAACCTCTATGACCTTATCTACAATTTCCTCAGGCGGAACATTTTTACCTAAATCAATTACATTAAAGCCGTAGTTTTCCATAAGAAGCTTTACTATGTTTTTGCCTATATCGTGAATATCACCATAAACAGTTGCAATAACAAAAGTCCCTTTATTTTCTGTATTATCCCCTTTAGACATGGTGCTTTTAATTACATCAAATGCACATTTAGCCGCCTCGGCACTCATAAGAAGCTGTGGTAAATAAACAGATTTTTTCTCGAAGCCCTCACCTACTATGTTTAAGGCAGGGATTATTTCATTATTTACAATATACAATGGCTTCTGTGTATTTAAAAGTGATTTTGTAAGCTCTGCAGATTTCTCCTTAAAGCCCTGTACAACCGCCTTTTGAAGCTCTGAGTTATATTGTTTTTCACTCTTCTGTGATGCGCTTGTTTGTGTTGCAACTGAGCTTACCGCAAACAAATCTGCTACACTAACATATTCGCTACAATTATCGTCTAACCCCTTAAGGGCATTGTAGGAATAGTATGTTTTCATCATATCAGAAGAATATGGATTCATAATAGCGGCAGAAAGCCCGTTTTCAAGGGCAAGTGCAAAGAAAACACTATTAACAGCATCTCTGTTAGGGAGCCCGAATGAAACATTAGAAATGCCAAGGGATGTATGGCAACCAAGCTTGTTTTTAATATCAGAAAGCGCCTTTAAGGTTGATTTTGCCGCGTTTTTATCCGCACTTACTGTCATTGCAAGTGTATCGAAAACAATATCTTTTTTTGATATTCCGTATTCACCTGCTGTTTTAAGTATTTTTTCAGCAATTTCGAACCTGCCCTGTGCTGTATCAGGAATACCATTTTCATCTAAGGTAAGAGCTACAACAACACCGCCATATTTTTCAACAAGTGGGAAAATGGCTTCCATATTTTCTTTTTTGCCATTTACAGAATTAATCATTGCTTTACCGTTATAACGGCGCAAGGCTTTTTCCATAGCGCAAACATCGGTTGTATCTACCTGCAATGGTAAATCGAGCACAGATTGTAATTCACAAACAACCTTTGGCAAAAGTGTTCGTTCATCAATATCAGGTAAACCAACATTTACATCAAGAATATGTACACCCTTTTCTTTTTGATTTACACCCTCATTAAGAACATAATCAATATCATTTTCAATAAGAGCCTGTTTAAAGCGCTTTTTACCTGTTGGATTAATTCTTTCACCAATAAGTACAGGTTTTTCTGTAAATTTTACTGCGTGAGTATAGGATGAAACTACAGTTATATTTTTATCTTCTACCGGTACCGGTGAAAGACCGCATACCTTATCATTTAAAGCCTTTATATACTCGGGTGTTGTACCACAGCAACCACCTATAACCCTTGCGCCATTCTTAACAAAATCTAAAACAATATCAGAAAATTCATTTGCGCAAACATCAAAAACTGTTTTACCCTCTACAGTTTTAGGAATGCCCGCATTAGGCTTAACAATAACGGGTATAGATGCATTTTCCAATAATTCATTAACAACGCTTCGAAGCTGTGCAGGACCCAATGAACAGTTTGCACCTACAGCATCGGCACCCATACCCTCAACAAGAGCCACCATAGCCTCAGGTGTTGCACCTGTCATAAGCTTGCCGTCTTCGCCATAGGCATTTGATACAATAACGGGTAAATCACAATTCTCCTTAACTGCAAGTAATGCTGCCTTTGTTTCGTAGCTATCGTTCATTGTTTCGATAATTACAAGGTCAACGCCATACTTTACACCTAATTGAACTGTTTTTGAAAATACATTAACAGCATCTTCAAAATCCAACTCACCTAAGGGCTTTAAAAGCTTACCTGTTGGACCTATATCAAGAGCAATATACTTTTCCTTTATTGAAACAGACTGCTCCCTTGCCATTTTTGCATTGTTGATGGCACATTCTATTATCTCTTTAAGCTCTGTTTCATCGAACTTTAAAATATTGGCACCAAACGTATTTGTGCAGACAACATTACTGCCTGCATCATAATACGCCTTATGGATATCCACAATAGCCTGAGGGTGCTCAATATTCCATTTTTCGGGATATTCACCCGGCTTTAAGCCCTTTGCCTGAAGCAAGGTGCCCATTCCACCATCAAGAAAGACTATATTTTCTTTTAAAAATTCTCTGAAGTTCATATCATTTACCTATAATATCTGAAAGATTATTTTGAATTTTCTCTGCCACATCGGGCTTGTTCATTGAATAAACGTGCACATTTGTTATGCCGTTAGCGTACAAATCTATAATCTGATCTGTAGCGTAGGCTATGCCTGCCTGCTTGATTGCACCAGGGTCAGAGCCGAATTTATCCACAAGGCTTTTAAAGCGCTGTGGCATAAAGGAGCCCGAAAGCATCATTGCACGTTCAACCTGATTTGCATTTGTAATTGGCATAACACCCGGTATAACGGGTACTGTAATACCTGCCTCACGGATTTTATAAAGGAAGTTGTACAGCAGATTATTATCAAAAAACATCTGTGTTGTGAGAAAATCACAGCCTGCATCAACTTTTTCTTTAAGCCTTTTAATATCATCATTCTGATTTATGCTTTCGGGGTGCACCTCAGGGTAACAGGCACCACCTATGCAAAAATCGTAGCCTGAATTTTTAAGCTCTTCAACGAGTTCAACTGCGTATTTATAATCCCATTTACTGCGGTCATCGTTCACCATATTTGAGGGGATATCACCACGCAAAGCCATTACATTTGTAAGCCCTGCATCTGCTATTTCCTTTATTTTTTGCTTAACCGTTTCCTTAGATGACGAAACACAGGTAAGATGTGCTAATGTAGGCACATCATAAAGCTCCTTGATATTTTTTGCAATATCCAAAGTATATTTACTTGTACCACCACCTGCACCATATGTAACACTCATAAAAGCAGGCTTTAATTTTGCAATATCTTCTGTAGCAGACTTAACACTTTCAAAATTAGTTTCTGTTTTAGGCGGAAAGACCTCAAAAGAAAGAAAATGCTTGTCTGACTTTAATAAATCAGTTATCTTCATACGCACAAGACCTCAAACAATTTTTCTTTATTATACATCTATACAAGCCAACAAATCAAGATATTTAACACTAAAAAAGAAAATGCAGACCCAATAAAAATCAGGTCTGCTATGTATTAAAATTCTTTATTCTTTTATTCCGAATATCAGCTTCAAAAAGCCTTTTAAGATTTTAGGACTTTCGCATACTACAACTTTCATAAATCACCACTCCCATTGTTTTTACTACATAATATGAGAGTGGTGAAAATGTGTTACAGCTCCCAATCCTTAAGATTTTTTACATCATTATACATAGAAACGTAGCTTTCGTGACGCTTAGGGTCAATTACGCCATCCTTTACGGCATTGAGAATAAGGCAACCTTTTTCCACAGTATGAGAGCAGGATGTAAATTTGCATTTACCTAAATATTCTTCGAACTCAGGGAAACAGAAAGGAAGATTTTCTTTAACTATAACATCACTACTCTCCTGAATATCAAGGGACGAAAAGCCGGGTGTATCTGCAACCATACCTGTCCCCACGTGGTAAAGTGTAACCTCACGTGTTGTATGCCTGCCTCTACCTAATTTATCGCTTATTTCACCTGTAGCGAGTTCAAAACGAGGGTCAATTGCATTAAGGAGTGAAGATTTACCAACACCTGTATTACCTGTAAAAACAGTAATACCATCACTAATCATAGCCTTAACCTTTTCTACACCCTCACCTGTTTTATTGCAAACAGAGGCAACATGAATACCTGCCCTGCGGTAAACAGCCTCATATTCGCTTGCATCAGCAAGATCGCATTTAGTGAAAACAACACAAGGCTTAATGCCTTTATCCACCGCAATTGCTGTAAGCTTATCTATAACAAGAAGGCTTGGCACAGGCTCTTTTATTGAAGATACAATTATTAATGTATCAATATTAGCAACAGGTGGCCTTACAAGAAAGTTTTTTCGTTCTTTAATTTCGTCAATTGTATTTTCGCCAACATCTCTAATAGTGATTTTGACATTGTCACCTGCTAATGGTGTTATTTTTTTCTTTCTGAAAGCACCGCGGGCTTTACATTCAAAAACCTCTCCGGCGGCCTCTACATAATAGAAGCCGCCGATACCTTTAATTATAACTCCGTCTAAAATCTTTTCTGCCATTACTGCTCCCGTAATTCATCACTTGTTCCGAAAAACACATCGGTTGTTTCTAACATTATTCCGCCACCGTCTTGAATATCAATTTCCGACTGAGATTGAGTAGTGGTCTGATTCTGATTTGTATTATGAGGTTGAGACTGTGATTGCTCGGTAGTCTGATTCACATTTTCATCGCGATTATCATTAAAACCGGGCACGAACGCCTCTGTTGTGGTAACCTTATTATTGACAGGCTTTTTGCCCTTGGCAACAGTCAAAACAATGGTTGCAGTTTTATCAAGATTAGGTGCAGATGACTGTGAAGGTGATTGCTTCAATACAGTATCCTTCTTTTCGCTGCTTGCCTTTTCCTCAACAATAATATTTTTGTAGCCGGCTTTTTTCAAAGCAGTTTTCGCCTGAGAAATATCCATACCAACAACATCAACATAGAAGTTTATGGCGTGATATTTTTCATCAGATAACTTAACAGGGTCTTTAGTGAAATCTGCCTTTGCCTCGAAATAAACCTTATCATTAAGGTAAACCTTAACTCTTGAAAGCTTATTTCCGGGTATTTTCAAGCTATATTCACTTTGTGTGGCAGTATTAACATCTTCTGTTAACACTACCTCATCACCTTTAACAACCTTAAGAGAAAGTGTTCCTGCATTTGATGGAAGCGCTATTTTCTTTTCCAACAAAGTGTTACCGGAGCTTATTGTTAAAATAACACCATCACCCTTTTGCACAGGTGAGCCATCCTTAGGTGATTGCTCAACTACAGTATCTTTTTCTGTAGGTGTATCAATAACATCGGTACTGCTGAGAATAAGTCCGTTTTCTCTGATAATATCTTCCGCCTCAGATACATCAAGTCCTGTAAGGTTAGGCATTTTAAATAAAGTGCCTGTTTCTGTAGCGGCGGCATAGTAAACATTAATGTTAGAGCCTGCAACAACACTTGATCCTGATGCAGGGTCAGTACGAACAACAGAGCCTATGGTTTCGTTAGATGTTGCATCGGGAATAACCTTTACAACAAAGCCCATAGATTCTAATGTGTTACACACAGATTGATAATTCTGCCCATAAAAATCAGGGATAACCTGACCTTCACCCGACTTTGCAACATACAGGCGTATTGTAGCACCTTTGGCAATCTCAGAGCCGGCTGTCGGGTCCTGTTTGAATACACAACCATCCTTACCATCGGTAAAGGATTCATACGATACTTCGAAATTATATTTCTCGTTATAGGTTGGGTTGTTTAAAATTTCATTTTCATAGTTCATTCCCATGAAATTTTCAACCTCTATTTTTTTACCTACACCAAGAGTCAATGAGCCATTTTTAAGCTGAAGACCAATTAAGGCAACAACAAAAACTAAAACAGCAACAACAACACCCGCAACAACAGCAAATTTTCTTGATCCGCTGTTATCACGTTCATTATCTTCCGCAACTGCAACAGTTGTTCGAGCAGGCGCGACCTCGCGTCTGCGATTCTGAGATGCAGGTGGAACAGTTCTCTTGCGCTCCTGCATTTCTCTTTTTACAGGTGTAACTCTTGATGAATTATCCTGAATTTTACCTACATACCTTGTTGGTTGTTCGTCAACAAAAAATTTATCGTAATCAAACTTTATATTAGGATTGCGCTTGAATTCTTCAAGGTCAAGAAGCATTTCTGCCGCCGTCTGGTAGCGCTCCCTTGTATTCTTCTGCATTGCCTTCATGGTAATCTGTTCGAAGCCAAGAGGGATTTTATTATTTATTGTACGAGGAAGAACTGCCTCGTTATTAACCTGCATAAGTGCAACGGAAACTGCATTCTCTGCCTGAAACGGAAGCCTGCCTGTAAGCATTTCATACAAAACGATACCAACAGAATAAATATCCGCCTTTTCGTCTGTAAGCTCACCTTTTGCTTGTTCAGGGCTTATGTAATGCACAGAGCCGATTGCCTTTTCTGTCATTGTTCGTGTTTCGCCGTGGCTGAAACGGGCAATACCAAAGTCAGTAACCTTAATTGTTCCGTTTTCAAGAAGCATAATATTCTGTGGCTTAACATCTCTGTGTACAATACCCTTATCGTGAGCGTGCTGTAACGCACGAAGGACTTGAATACTAAAGAAAAGTGCCTCGTTCCAATCTATAACACCACGTTGCTCTATATATTCCTTTAAGGAAATGCCTTCAATATATTCCATTACAATATACTGCAGTCTGTCACCAAAGCTGACATCAAAAACCTTAACAATGTTTCTGTGGTTAAGCACAGCAATTGCCTTTGATTCATTTTTAAATCTGCGACGAAATTCTTCGTTTGCAAGATATTCATCCTTAAGGATTTTAACTGCAACAATTCTGTCATCAATATTGTCGTAGGCTTTGTAAACAACAGCCATACCGCCAACACCAACAACATCCTGAATTTCATATCGTCCGTCTATTCGTTTACCTACATAATTTTCCATACTTACTCTCCTTGACATTCGGCATCCATCAAAAGAACAGTAATATTATCCTTACTGCCGTTTTCAATAGCCATTTTTACAAGTTTTTCTGTTGAAGAATCATTGTAATTATTAACAGTATCAATCATTTCTTTTTCTGTAACACATCCGCTTAAACCATCTGTGCACAGAAGAAGCTTTTCACCCGAATCAATATCAATAACATCAAAATCAACATCCACGAAATTAACAACACCAACAGCCCTTGTGATAATATTTTTATCGGGATGTGTCTGTGCTTCTTCAGTGGTGATTTTGCCATTATCTATCATAACCTGAACAAGAGAATGGTCCTTTGTAATCTGCTCTATTACAGAAGAATTCATTAAATACGCTCTGCTGTCACCAACATGGGCAATTACTGCTATATTTTTTATAACAATAACAGCAACAATTGTTGTACCCATACCTTTAAGTGTAATATCTGCCTGAGCTTTATCATAAATAATTGAGTTTGCGGCAGATATAGCGGATTGCAACAAATTTTTTGCAGCTTTAACAGATAAGCTCCTTCTGTAGTGCTTTTTGATTGCAGAGGCAACGTGCTCAACGCAAAGCTGACTAGCAACCTGACCGCCTGAAACACCACCCATACCATCGCAAACAACTGCCCAGCAGTCACCTGTTTCGAATGTGCCGAAATCATATAAATCCTGGTTAGAATCCCTATAAGCGCCAATATCAGTTAGTGCTGTAATTTTCATGGTGTTTCACCTCTTTTCAAGCTTTGCTATCTTCAATAATTTTTTCCCTGCGCAACTGACCGCAGGACGCATTTATATCTGACCCTAATGTTCTTCTGATTGTAACAGTAAGGCCTTTTTTTTCTAAAATTGATTTGAATTTATTTATGCTACTGTCATCACTGCGTTTATGGTCTTTTTCCGCAACCTCGTTGGCAGGAATAAGATTAACATGACAAAGCAGGCCTTTTAAACGTTTGGCAAGCTCTGTTGCACATTCGGGAGAATCGTTTATCCCCATCATCATTGCATACTCAAAAGAAATGCGACGGGATGTTTTATCTGCATATATTTTACACGCCTTAAGAAGTTCATCAATATCCCAGCTTTTATTTACAGGCATTATTTTTGAGCGTATTTCGTTGTTTGGGGCGTGTAAAGAAACAGACAAGGTAAGCTGAGGTTTTCTTTCAAGCAAATCGTAAATACGCGGTACTATTCCACTCGTTGAAAGTGAAATATGGCGCATACCGATATTAAGCCCATTTTCATCACTGACAAGCTCAAGGAACTTCATAACATTATCGAAGTTATCCAGCGGTTCACCCATACCCATTAAAACAATACGGGAAATCCGCAGACCTAAATCCTTTTGAGCTGTATATATCTGGCTTAAAATCTCCGAGGGGCGCAGATGCCTTTTGAAGCCACCTATACCCGATGCACAGAAAGCACACCCCATCTTACAGCCAACCTGAGTGGAGATGCATATTGTGTGGCCATATTTATAATCCATAACCACACATTCAAGATATTCCCCGTCAGGCAAACAATACAGGTATTTTACAGTATTATCATACCTCGAAACAAGCTTTTTTTCAATAGTACAAGAAAATATGACAAAATTGTCATTTAATCGGCTTATTAAATCTTTGGATATATTGGTCATTTCTTCAAAGGTAGTAACACCTTTTTTGTGTATCCAATCGTATATCTGCTTTGCTCTGAACTTTGGAAGACCCATATCCTTCAAGGCTACCTCAAGCTCAGCTAAATTCATTGAAGCAATATCTGTTTTTTCCATATAACCTTACTTTCTTTCGAATGATGCAATGAAAAATCCGTCACAGTTATTTGTATGCATCATTAAAGTTAAATAATCACCTTCATCTATTGTGCGCTCTACCTGCGGTAAAACCTTAACAGATGAAAAATCGGGGTTTTCTTTCAAAAAAGCATCGCATACCTTTCGGTTTTCGTTAGGATTAACGGAACAGGTTGAGTAAATAAGTCTGCCACCTTTTTTTACATACTGTGAGGATACTTGCAGTATCTTCTTCTGAACAGGAATAATTTCCTTGATTTCATCAAGCTTTTTATATTTTATTTCGGGCTTTTTACCAATTATACCAAGACCTGAGCAAGGAACATCGCAAAGAACGATATCGGCACAAGGTATATTCTCGTTAAAAACAGATGCATCATTAACACAAGCTTTGATGCAGGTAAGCCCTAACCTGCCTGCACCCTCTGAAATCAGATTAACTCGTTGCTCGTATAAATCACAAGAGTACAAAACGCCTTTATTCTTCATATCCTCGGCTATGCTGAAGCTTTTACCACCTGGTGCGGCACAGATATCAATTGCGGTACACCCCTCAAAGGGTGCTACAGCTTCAACACAAAGCTGTGAGGACAAATCCTCAACATGGAAAAAACCATCCTTATAGCTTTGAAGGTCATAAACTGCACCACTCAAATAAAGTCTGAGCGCATTGGGTAAGAAGGTTTTTTCGTTTTTTACACCTTCATCTGTAAGCCTCTCAGAAAGCTCCTCTGTTGTGATTTTAGTTGTATTTACTTTAATATAAATTTTTTTGGGCTCTAAGGCACTTTTGAAAAATTCCTTTGTGTTATCAACACCATAATGGAACATAAAAAATTTCACAAGCTCTGTTGGTACGGAATACTCAATTGAGATTTTATCTTCAACAGATAAGCCGTCAGGGAGCTTTAAATCATCCTTAGAAACCTTTCTTAAAACCGCATTAACCATGCCCGATGCGTACTGGCATTTATTATCTTTTGCAAGCTTTACACTTTCATTAACTGCGGCAGACTGCGGAACTTTTTCAGAAAATAAAATCTGATATGCACCCAATCTTAAACAAACAAGAACATCCTTTTTCAATTTGTTCACAGGAGTGTTCAGGTATTTCGAAACAACATAATCAAGAGTAATTTTTCGTTCAACTACACCATAAACAAGGTGTGAAATAAAAGCACAATCAGTGCTGTCATTGCAAAAAGCTTTAACAGCACTGTCAATAGCAAGGTTTGAATAAGCCTTATCTTTTTCAATTTTCAATAAGATTTCAAAGGCAATCTGCCTTGCTGACTTTGTCATTATCTTCTTCTCCCGTTTGCTCTGAGAATAAGTCTTAAGATATTTGCAAGACTAACCGCAAGAGCGGCAACATATGTCATTGCGGCGGACTTTAAAACCTTTGTAGCGCCAAGCTTTTCCTCAAAAGACAAAAGACCGTTTGATTCAATTACATTTATTGCGCGGTTACTTGCATTAAATTCTACAGGCAATGTAAGGAATTGGAATATTGCAGTAAAGCTGAAAAAACCAATACCAATCCAGATAAGTGGCATATAGCCAAAGAAGTAGCCTGCAACTAAAAGCGGTATAGAAAGTGTTGATCCGATGTTACAAACAGGCAAAAAGGAATTACGCACCTTAATAGGTAAATAGCCTTCTGCATGCTGTGCGGCGTGGCCTGCCTCGTGGCAAGCAATACCAACAGCCGCAATTGAACTGCTGTTAAACACCTCGTTTGAAAGAACGATTGATTTATTTGTAGGGTCATAATGGTCTGAAAGCTTGCCCATACCCTGAGTAATTGCAACATCTGTAACGCCGTAATAATCGAGCACAACCTTTGCTGCCTGTGCACCTGTAATGCCACGCATATTCTTTAAAGAAGAATATTTTGCGTAAGTAGATTTAAGCCTTACCTGAATAATTAAAGATACAATTATTACAGGAACAACCAACATCAAATAATAGCTATCATAAAAAAAATACATAAAAATCCTCCGCATAACTGTTCTTAATAATTATTTTACACTTAAATGATTAAATAATAAAAAATAGTATGTGAACAAAATTTTAACAAAAAGCTATAATTCAACCTAAAATTGTACCTTTTTCTATCTGACAGCCACGAAGGAAATCTGCGGCATTCATTCGTTTTTTACCCTCGTACTGAACCTCTGAAACAATAACAGCTTTGCCGTCACCACAGAAAACGCCAAGACCATTTTTCAGGCTGACTGCTTCACCGGGCTTACCTTCACCTAAATCACTACTGATACAAGAGCGGAAAAGCTTAAGATTTTTGCCGTTAAGCATTGTTTGCGCCACAGGCCAAGGGTCAAGGCCGCGAATCTGATTATGAATTTCCCGAGCTGATTTTGACCAATCAACCGGCGACATTGTTTTATCAAGCATTGCGGCATAGGTGCTTTGTGAATCATCCTGTTTCACAGGCTTCACCTCGCCATTTTCAATTGCTTTAAGAGTTTTTATTAAAAGCTCTGCACCAATTACAGTAAGGCGCTCATACAAATCACCTGATGTTTCATTTTCAAGTATCTTTGTTTTTTCAACTAAAAGCATATCACCTGTATCAAGACCAACATCCATCTGCATAGAGGTTACGCCTGCATACTCCCTACCATCAATAACACTTCTCTGAATAGGTGCGGCACCTCTGTACTGAGGTAAAATTGAACCGTGAATATTAATGCAACCATATTTTGCATAATCAAGAAAATCCTTTGGAAGAATTTTTCCGTATGCTACAACAACGCAGATATCAGGCTTTAATTCTTCTAAAATCTTTACACCCTCACCATTTTTAAGGCTATCAGGTTGAAAAACAGGAATGTCATTCTCCAAAGCAACAACCTTTACAGGTGGTGGTGTCAGAATCGCTTTTCTTCCGACAGGCTTATCGGGTTGAGTAAAAACACCAACAACCTCATAGTTATTATCAATTAATGCTTTTAAAGGGGCAACGGCAAAATCCGGTGTGCCCATATATACAACTCTCATTATTCCTGCTCCGAATCTGTTCTGAAAAGGGATTCACCCTCATCTAATTTATCTTTATACAAAACACCATCAAGGTGGTCAATTTCGTGGCAGAAGCAACGCGCTTTAAGACCTTCACCCTTATAAAGGCACCATTTACCTTCTCGGTTTTGTGCTTTAACTTTAACAATATTAGGTCTTGTAACAACACCACAAAGACCCGGGAGAGATAAACAACCCTCGTGACCTGTCTGCTCACCTTCAAAACCTGTTATTTCAGGGTTTATAAGCTCTAGATAATCACTTCTGTCTTCGCTTACATCCATAACTACAACGCGCCTTAAAGCGCCAACCTGAGGGCCTGCAAGACCCACTCCGCCCGAATTGTACATCGTTTCCTTCATATCATCAAGCAAGTCAAAAAGTCTGTCGTTAAATTCAGTTACGGGACGGGATGTTTTTCTGAGAATCGGGTCATCGTCCACTCTTATGTTTCTAATTGCCATTTGTTTCTCCTTATATTTTTTCAATTAAACAAGCGGATTAATATCAACTGTGATATTTGCTCCGTTTAACTTAACATTTTTCATATATTCTTTAATAAGCTCCGACATCATCTGACGGAAGCGCATATTGTTTTTACATTTTATTGTAATAATATTTCTGTATTTATTACGTATCTTACTTACTCTCGGTTGAATAGGACCTAAAATATTGATTTTAACATCATTATATTCACCCGAAACAGCATTTTTCAGCATTTCAAAAAAGTTTATCGCACTTTTGTAGGATTTATTGTATTGCTCACTTGAAAAACAAAGTGAACATATATCACAAAACGGCGGATAAACCATACTTTTTCTGATAATTGACTCAATATTGTAAAAGCTTTCGTAATCCTGAGCGGCAGAAAGCTCAATTATATCGTTATCCGGCACAATTGTTTGTATATATGCTGTACCTTTATAATTGCCCCTACCCGACCTGCCTATAACCTGTGTCAACAAATCAAAGGCTTTTTCACTGCTTCTGAAATCATCGTTGTAAAGCTGATGGTCAATAGAAATAATGCCAACCAATGTAACATTAGGGAAATCGAGCCCCTTAGCAACCATTTGTGTGCCTAAAAGGATATCATATTCACCATTGGCAAAGGCGGTTAGCTTATCCTGGTAAGAATACCTTGCCATGGTTGTGTCTGCATCCATTCTTAAAATACGGGCATTCGGAAAAATATTTTCCAATTCATCCTCAATACGCTGTGTACCATAGCCTGCATAAGAAACGGCTTTCTCGTTACATTGGGGACAAGTATCTGTATATGGCTGTGAATGGCCACAATAATGGCACATAAGCCTGTTATTGGCATTGTGGTATGTTAACGAAATACTGCAATTAGGACAGCTTATAACACTTTTACAAGCACCGCAAACAGCAAAGGTATTAAAACCTCGTCTGTTCATAAGAAGAATAGCCTGTTGTTTATTGGAAAGACATTCCTCAATTGCGCTGTAAAGCTCATTACTTATAGGACCTTTGGTGTCTGATATATCTATAGTTTTAACCTGAGGCAAAACGGCAGAGCCATAGCGCTCGTGGAGCTTCACAAAACCATATCTGCCATTTAATGCATTTGTGTATGTTTCAACAGATGGTGTGGCAGACGCAAGCACAAGAAGTGCATTATTCTGTGCACACCTGAATTTAGCAACATCACGTGCGTGATAGCGAGGTGACATTTCTGATTTATAGGTATGCTCCTGCTCTTCGTCCATTACAATCAAGCCCAAATTATCAAAGGGAGCAAAAACCGCAGACCTTGTGCCTATTGCAATTTTAGCATCACCATTTTTAACGCGCTTCCATTCATCAATTCTTTCACCTGCTGATAAAGCGCTGTGAAAAACAGCAACCTTATCCCCGAAGTGAGAGTAGAAAATATTAAGCGTCTGTGGTGTTAAGGCAATTTCAGGCACCATAACAATAACACCTTTGTTATCGTTAATTACATCTTCTATAAGCTTAAGGAAAACCTGTGTTTTACCGCTTCCTGTTACACCATAAAGGAGATATGCGGCAGGCTTATCCTCTTTGTATTTAGATAAAAGCTCTTCGTATGCCTTTTGTTGCACCTTTGTGAGTACAGGAGAATCAGCCTTTGTTTTTTTAACTTCGTAACGGGGTTTTCTGTATATTTCACTATCGAAAAGTTCTACTATTCCCTTTTTTTCAAGTGCAGAAACAACGGCAGGTGTTACACCACTGAAATAACAAACCTCTTTAACAGATGCACCACCAATATCAAGCAAAAGATTTGCAACACTCTTTTGTTTAGCAGTAAGTTTTTTCGAAAGCTCCGCAACATCCTCCTCAGACATTGCAAGCCTTACATTTTTTACTGTTAAATCACCTGTTTTTCTTTTTGCATCAATATTAGTTAAAATAAAGCCCTTCTTTTCGAGGATTGTGAGTATATCAGCGTCACTACCGAAGCCTAAATCAGTAAGTATTTTTTCTTTTTTTATATACTGCCCTTTATTTTTAAGGTATTCGAAAACTTGTTTTTCGTCAGCATTCAGCTTTTCTAAAACAGAAGAATCCACATCTTTTGCAATATAAGAAACAACATAATTAAGACCTATACCCGAAGGAAGCATTGCCTTTGCGGCTTCAAAAAGTGTGCAAAAGGTGTTCTCCTTAAGCCAGGTAACAAGAGAAAGCATTTCCTCATTAAAAAGAGGATTTTCATCAAGAACAGATGAAATTGATTTTAACTTCACATTGTTTTCTGCCTCAAAAAGTGGCTTCACAGATAGTATAAGTCCTTGTCTTTTTTTGTTTCCGTTGCCGAAGGGCACCATAACTCTGCATCCGGGTTTAGCCATTGACTCTAACTCGAACGGAATTTTGTATGAGTATGGTGCATCGAAATGGTATATTATACCCTCAACAGCAACTAATGCAAAATAAGCGGATTCACTCATAATCAGATATTTGCGATTTCGTCCGGTTCGATGATTTTGTATTCATCATTGATAAGCTCGTTAAGTGCAAGGCTTACAGGCTTTTCTGTAGAAACAACCTTGTCCTCAAGCTGTTTATCGGAAATAGCACGTGCTCTCTTTGCTGTTGCTGTAACAAGAGAATAACGGCTGATGTGTCCTTTAAGTACTTTTGAAAGATCCTGATTAAGCATAGTTTTTATTCCTTTCAGTTTTAATTTAAATATTTTCAACAAAAGCCTTCATATTTGCGTAGCGGGATTTTTCTGCACTTATAATTGCACAAATATCATCTGCACATACAGAAAGCTCATCATTAATAACAATATAATCGTATTCTTTTGCCCTCAAAAGCTCGTCCCGAGCAATTCCAAGGCGTTTTATGTATGTTTCCTCAGATTCGGTGCCTCTGCCTCTTAAACGTTCTTTAAGTGTATCCATTGATGGTGGAACAATAAATATTGAGATAGCTTCAGGGAAGGTATTTCTGATATTTTTTGCACCCTGCACCTCTATTTTAAGGAAAACGTTGTAGCCCTCATCTATAAGGTCCTCAATTTTCTTTCTTGGGGTGCCGTAATAGTTATCGCCATACTTTACATATTCAAGGAAATAACCTTCTTCAATATATTTTTCAAATGTTGCCACATCTGTAAAGTAATAATCCACACCATCTTTTTCCCCCTGGCGCATTGCGCGTGTGGTCATAGAGATAGACTGCTTCATATTTAACCCGCGTTCTTTAAGCTGAGCTAAAACTGAATCCTTACCTGAGCCTGATGGACCTGATAAAACAATAAGTAAACCTTTATTCGCCAAAGCCAAATTCCTGACCTCCTTTTTCTGCCTCAAAACGCATAAGTAACTGCTCTGCCGTTAAGAATGATAAAACAACATTATCACTATCTGTAATAATAACAGTTTTTGTTTTTCTGCCGTGTGTTGCATCGATAAGCTGTGCTCTTTCGCGACACTCCTGAATCATTCTTTTAGCAGGTGCAGAATCGGGGCTGATAACTGCAATAACCCTGTCTGCATTTATTAAGTTACCAAAGCCTATGTTAACAAGTTTCATTTTATATCACTCTATATTTTGAATTTGTTCTCTGATTTTTTCTACCTCAGCTTTAATATCAATTACTCTGCGAGCAATATCAACATCCTGAGCCTTTGAGCCGATTGTGTTAGCCTCTCGGTTAATTTCCTGCACAAGGAAGTCAAGCTTTCTTCCTATAGCCTCGTTTGATGCAAGCATTTCGTGAAGCTGGTCTATATGACTTCTGAGCCTTACCGTTTCCTCTGCAACAGCAACCTTATCTGCATATACTGCGGCCTCTGTTAATATGCGTGTCTCATCAATCTGAGTATCACCAAGTACAGTTTTCATTCTTTCAAGAAGCTTTTCTGAATAAAGCTTAACTGTTTCGGGTGAACGTTCTTCAATATAAGAAACATTTCCGAGAATTATATCTGCTCTTGAAAGAACATCCTGTGAGAGCTTTGCGCCTTCCTTTTCTCTCATTGCAACGAAGTTATCGAGGGCTTCCTTAACAACGGGAGAAACCTTTGCCCAAAGTTCATCCTCGTCAACAGGTGCTTTTGAAATAGATAAAACATCTGAAAAACGAGCAACGGCAAGTGCAGAAATATCCTCATTCACATCGAATTTATTTGCAAGCTCCTTTATAGCTTCAACATAACCCTTTGCAAGGGGCTCATTCACAGTAACAACTACACTTTCATCTGCAGTTGCTTCAAGCTGAATTGAGCACTCTACCTTACCTCTTGAAATGCCTGTTGAAAGAAGTGATTTCACCTTTTCCTCAAGGAAAGAATATGTTCTTGGAAGCTTAGCGTAAAATTCGAAATAACGATGGTTTACACTACGGATTTCTACTGTAATATTGTAACCTTCAACAGATGCCTGAGCTCTGCCGAAGCCTGTCATACTTCTAATCATAATTAAATTGCCTCAAAATTTATATTTCTAATTATTATACTAAAAACGCGCGTTTTTGTCAATTTATTGAACCTGTAAACGATGCACTTCATCCTCTGTAAGCTCGCGCCACTTACCTACCTTGAGCATACCCAACTTTACAGAGCCCACAGAGTTTCTTTTAAGCCTTATAACATCAAGACTTACCTGCTCGCACATTTTACGAATCTGGCGATTTCTGCCCTCGTAAATAGTGATTTCAAAAACACTTCTTTCAGCACTTTTTTCAATAATACGAACACTTGCAGGTAATGTATCTCTGCCATCACCTTCAATATCAATTCCGTTTTCAAGCTTTTCAACCTGAGCATCGTTGATATTTGAACGAACAGTTACGCGGTATGTTTTTGGGATGTGCTTTCTCGGATGCATTACAGCATTTGCAAATTCACCATCGTTGGTAAGAAGAAGGAGACCTTCAGAATCCTTATCGAGTCTGCCCACAGGATAAACAGCCGCACCAACATCCTGAACTAATTCTGCAACACATTTTCTGCCTAATTCGTCACTCATTGTTGTAACATATCCTCGTGGTTTATTAAGCATAATATAGTACTTCTGTTTAACCTTAACAACCTTTTTACCGTTAACTGTTACACTATCCTTTTTAGGGTCAATTTTATCTCCAATCTGTGCAATTTTACCATTAACCCTTACCTTGCCTTCTCTTATAAGCTCCTCTGATTTTCTGCGAGAAGCAACTGAACATTCTGATAAAAATTTTTGTAATCTTTCTTGTGCCATAATTCACGCCCGTCTCAACGACGGTCCTTTTCTATAAATTTTAATATTTTTTCTGTAAAACTCTGTTTTTTTACAACTGAAAGTGCATCGATTTTTTCACCCGAAACAATATATGCCTTATCTATAAAAATACCTTCAGAGGTATATAACTCCACCCAACCAATATAGTCACCTTTTTTTATTCCGCCATAAACAAAGTGTGGCAAATACCAGGAAATGGTATACTGAGGTACATCATCTATATAAGATATATAAATATCCTTAGACAGCTTCAGCTCAACCTCTTTTTTCTTTGAAGAAACAACAGGTAGAGTAATATTATTTACAGGCAATTTAATTTTCTGCTTCTTCACTAACGGAAAGGAATACTCATACATTTTTATATGGTCATTCCAATCATCGTAAGCATTCAGGGTAACAGCAACAAGTGTTACACCACCGCGCTCTGCGGCAGACACAAGGCAACGGCCCGAAGCCTTTGTAAAGCCTGTTTTTATGCCGATTGCACCATCATATTTACTAAGTAATTTATTATGATTATAAAGAACTTTTTCGTATGATTGGTTACCACCGATTGTAACAGTAAACCTCTGTGCAGAGCAAATATTTTTAAACACCTTGTTTTTGATAGCATAGCTACCGAGAAGTGCCATATCGTAAGCACAGGAATAGTGATTTTCCTCTGTGAGCCCGGATGGATTCTGAAAGCAAGAGTTATTCATTCCGATTTCTTTGGCTTTTTTATTCATAAGCACAGAAAAAGGCTCTTTTCCTCCTGCTACCAGAGTTGCCGTAACATTAGCGGCATCATTACCGCTTTCAAGGAGCATACCTTTAAGAAGAGTTAAAGTGTCGACAACATCACCCGGCTTTAAACCGATTGATGTGCCTTCTATATAAACATCTTCTTTTTTGGCAATTGTTTTTTGAGATAGTGATGCACTTTCAAGAGCAACAACAGATGTCATAATCTTAGTTGTACTTGCAATACCACGCTTCAGATATTCATTTTTTGAATAAACAACCTCACCTGTTGAGGCGACCATTACAATAGCAGATTCCGCTGAAATATCAATACCATTGCCATAAGCAACAACTGTATTGGTATGGAATAAAAATACTGCAGATATAAAAAAACAAAATATTTTAACGAGCAAAACAACCACCTGCCTTCGAAAAAATATATGCAGGTGGTTATTCAATAATTATTCGGAAACTACTTCTGCAGGATCCTTATCCTTCTTTTTAAGGCTTGTAACCTTATCAAACATTTCCGGAACAAGGCTTACTGCACGCTCTACTGCATTATCACCCGATACGATGTGCTTAATTGTAACATCGCCATCTTTGATAACAAGGAATGCTACAGGGTTAATTGTGATACCTGCACCGCCTGCACCACCAAAAAGCTCAACATTGTTCTTTGATGGGAAGTCTGAACCGCCTGATGCAAAGCCATATGTTACCTTTGAAACAGGAATTATTGTTAAACCATCAGGAAGATTGATAGGCTCACCAATAATTGTACTAACATCTACAAGGTCTCTTACCTTTTCGATTGTTGTTCTGAGAATGCCGTTTGCTGATTTTTCGCTCATTTTAAAGCACCATCCTTATTTATATTTGTTTTAATTTTTTGTATTTTCATCTGTTGCGTTGCTTGTAACAGCATCTGCAACAGTTTTAACAGCCTTACTTTTATCATGTCTGTTTTTAGAGAACAGTAATTTTATAAGCACCTTGAAAAGAAGCTGTACTGCTAGAACTACTGCACCATTTGTAATGTGAATAGGTGTAACGTGAAACCTTACATATGCACTTGCTTCAGATTTTTTACCGAGGAAATCAGGACTAAAATCGAAATCGTATTTTTTTACCTTACAGGTTGCTACAAGCTTACCTAAAATAGGATATGCCCACGCGCACAACTGACCGTGTTTTATAGCAGTTGATGCCGCATCACCTGTTGCAGTAACCATTTGAATATAAAGCTCATCAAAAACAACTGTTTTGTAAAGCTTACCAAAAAATCCGTTCAAAGAATTACCGATTGCTCTAAGCATTTTTACAATACCATCGTAACCATGGTCTGTGTATATTTGCTTTAACAAGCTATTGCTTTTTGCTTTTTCTTTAGGCTTTGGTTTTTCTTCGGTTGTTGTGTCAACATTTTCTTCGGGCTTTGTTTCAGTTTTCTTTCCCTTACCCTTTTTGGGAGTTTCGGGTGTGGTTTCCTCAGTTGTTTCCTTTGGTTTCTTTTCCTTTTTTTGCTTTTTCTCCTTTTTAGGTTTAGAGGAGTCAAAAACAGTGATTTTAACAAAAAGAAATTTAATAACAACTAATGTTTTTTCTGCATAATCAACTATTACAGTTAAAGGCATACTCGTTAAACCGATAATGAAAACAATTATACCCAGAATTATGTATAAAGCAAGCACAGTATCCCTCCTTGCATTTACTATTTATATAAATCAATTATTTTCAGCTTCAGTTACTTCTTCACCGGCATTTTCGTCTTCATCTGCATCATCAAAAAGAGAAAGCTGACCATTATCCACATCAGACATAAGAATTTCTCTATCACCCTCAGGGAGCTCAGGAAGGTCATTAAGGCTGTTGAGGGAAAAGCACCTTAAGAAATCTGATGTTGTACCATAAAGAACGGGTCTGCCGGGCACATCGAGCCTGCCTTTTTCTTCAACAAGACCTCTTTGGCAAAGAGTATTTACAACACCCGAACAATCAACGCCACGAATCTGTTCGATATATGGCTTTGTTATTGGCTGATTGTATGCAATTATGGCAAGCACCTCAAAGGCGGCTTGTGATAGAGGTGAGTTTCGTTTTAAATCAAGAACATCTCTTACAGCCTCAACAAATTCCTTTTTACTGCAAAGTTGATATTTAGTATCAAGCTGTAAAAGACATATTCCCGAATCGTCTGACTCGTATTTTTTATTTAATGCATCCATAACAAGGAGAATCTGTTCATCATCCATACCTAATACAGAAGCAAGCTTTGTATATTCAATTGGCTCTGCGGCTGCAAAAAGCACAGCCTCAACCATTGCAATTTGTTTTTCGTTTATCAAGAATTTTCATTTCCTTCCAAAAGAGATATTTCCACATCGTCACCCTCACCGGTAACAAATATTGTTTTGTTTTTAGCAAGTTCAAGAACTGCCAGAAACGCGGCAATTAAATCAGAGCGGGATTTTGACTGCCTGTATATATCAAAAAGCTTTGTTTTTCTCTTTTTCTTGAGAGAGCTGACAATTGACTCAATTTTAGAGCCTACAGAAACAATTTTCTTTGTAACAATAGCTTTGAATGTATCAATCGGTGGTGGCAAACGCCTTAGCTTTTTACCTGCGGCAACCGAATATGCCGCAAGAAGTTCATCGGGCTCGTGAAGGCGCTTATATGACATATCCGGTGATACCTCTTCTGCATATTCTCTTACAGAATAGTTAAAGCCATCTGTCATCTGAGCAAGCTTACCTGCCAATATTTTACAATCGCGGTACTCAATCAATTCATCGCGAAGCTCATTTTTCAGCTCCTCCGCCTCATCGTAAACGGGAAGAAGTGAAACTGTTTTTATGTACACAAGACGAGCCGCCATTTCAAGAAACTCGCTTGCAACCTCCATATTCTCCTCCTGCATTTCACGAACATATGCAACATACTGTTCGACAAGCTGAAGAATAGGTATATCGTAAATATCGATTTTATGTTTTGTTATAAGGTGCAAAAGCAAGTCCATAGGACCTTCAAACACCTCTAATTTATAAGATATCGGTTCCATATTTCACCTTTAAATTAATAATGTAAACGGCCATGAGGTTACCGCCATAAAAATACCTGTTACAAATGCAGAAAGATAAGATAAGGGCTTTGTTAAAACACCTGTAAACAACAGTAAGAAAACACCTATCTGAATGTATCTCTCATACTGCATAACCTTAAAATAATATTTAGATGGTAAAAGTGCTGTTGCTAACCTTGAACCATCAAGCGGCGGTATGGGAAGAAGATTAAACACTGCAAGATTTACATTGATTACCGATGCAAAGAAAAAGAATGTACCCATATAATCAGCTATCATATTTTCTGAAACGACACCAATATAAGAGCAAGCTGAATTCAAAAACATAAACACAAATGCCTGAATCAGGTTACTTACAGGACCTGCAAGAGCAACAAGCGCCATATCTCTTTTTGGCTTTTTAAGATTGCGCATTCTTACAGGAACAGGCTTTGCATAACCAAAGCCAAAAAGGAATATCATTAGTGCGCCAATGGGGTCAATATGAGCCTTAGGATCAACTGTAAGCCTGCCACTGGACCTTGCTGTATCATCACCCAGTTTTGTTGCTATAAGCGCATGTGCATACTCGTGAAGTGGTGTTGCACAAAAAACGACAAAGCATATAGCACCAAGCTGAATTATAAAATCTAAAAATTCAATCTCGCCTCTGAATAATTGAAAAAGTTCACTTATCATACTAATTTCCTTACCAAAAAAATCAAATTGATTTACTGTCTATCTTTTAACCACAACTACTCTGTTGTGACCTGCCATATCTTTATGTATTTTACCCTTTTCCGCTTTACTGACAAAAAGAGAAAGGATATCGTTTGCCTGGTCTTCTCCACATTCCATTGCAAGGTAACCACCACGATTTATAAGCGGATACCATATTTCAGAAAGCTGACGATAGAATATAAGACCATCTTCACCACCGTCTAACGCTAAAGAAGGTTCAAAATGCACCTCTTTTTGTAGCCGAGGGATTTCGTCTGAACGGATATATGGTGGGTTGGAGAGAATAATATCAGGCCTTGGAAGCCCTATAAAGCCTGCACCATCAAGAACATCACTTTTAACAACGGTAACATTATCGCAATCTAAAAGCTCCTTGTTCTTTCGTGTGTATTCAAGTGCATCATCTGAAATATCCACACAATAAACCTTTACCTGTGGGCACATTTTTGCAACAGACAAGCCAATACAACCGCTTCCGCAACAAAGATCAAAAACTATTTTACTGCCATCTTTATTTATCTTATCAACCGCAAAATCAACAAGCATTTCTGTTTCAGGACGAGGAATTAAAACACCCTTACCCACTTTAAAAGAATATTTGTAAAAATCCCACATACCAACAATATACTGAAGTGGCTCGTGCTGACAACGCCTTTTTACGCAATCATCAAAATGAATAAGCTTCACTTCATCCACAGCTGTACCCGAATTCATTAACAATCGGGTTTTATTATACCCAAAACAAAAGCTGATAAGCTGTTGAGCATCAAACTCGGGATTTTCTATTTCTGCAAGCTGAAACTGCTTTATGGCATCGCGGTAAACTGAATAAAGAGTTTTCAATTTTCTTTTTCCTCCACATCAGATTCCGGTTGCTCTACTTTTTCTTTTGGACCATAAAGCACAGTTTTTATTGCCTCAATACCAACCTCGATAATATCATCAGTAGGCTCCTGTGTTGTGATTTTTTGCATCCACAAGCCAGGCGCAGACAAAACACGAACAAGCGCATTATCATGCTTACCCGCATACTTGATAAACTCGTAGCCTATACCAACAGTAAGCGGAAGAATAAGCAATTTAACAACCATCCATATAGCTCTGTTTTCATCTATATCAGGGAAAGCAACAACTAAAATAGAGGAAATAAGAATACTGATTATAAGAATAACAAATATAAAGCTTGTACCACAACGAGGATGAAAACGCTTTTGCATTCTTACATTCTCTACAGTTAAATCAAGACCTGCCTCATAACAGAAAATTGATTTATGCTCTGCGCCGTGGTACATAAACACGCGCTTTATATCAGGTACCTTTGCCACAAGCCAGATATACAAAACAAATATTATCATTCTTAAAATGCCTTCAAATAAAGGATGTATATTCTCAAGTGCATTTTTGAACAAATACTTATCGGCAACGTCTACAAGCATTGATGGAAGGTAAGTAAACAAACCGAAGGCAAGTAACATACCCAAAACCATTGCTATACCTGAAATAACAGCCATCATTTTAGGACCGAAATGGTCAGAAAGCCATTTATCAAGCTTAGACATATCCTCGGGGTTTGTATCGTCATCAAGGCCTGCTTTTACAGCAGATTTCTCCATACATTTGTAACCGAAAAGAAGGCTTTCCACCATATTAAAAATACCTCTTATAATCGGCCAGCCTGCAGGCTTGAATTTATCTTTTATATGTTTAACCTCAAGCACTTCGGTATCTATTGCGCCATCAGGAAGCCTTACGGACATTGCGGCACCCTTTGGACCCTGCATCATTATGCCCTCAATAAGAGCCTGACCACCAACCGAAATTTTACAGCATGTATCATTTTTTTTACTCATTGTTTTCACTCACAATCATTTCATCTACCAAGGAAACAGGTTGCTCCACCTGAACCTTTTCTATGGGGAAAATTATTGTAACGGTTGTTCCCACATCAACCACACTATTAATTTCAAAAATACCATTATGGAGCTTAACTATTTCGTCAACAACGGCAAGACCGATACCGGAACCTCTCACCTGGAGATTAGCTTTATAGAACTTCTTCTTAACATTCGGTAAATCCTCTTCAGATATACCGCAACCTGTATCAGAAATATTAATAGTTAATACATTATCATCAACAATAGCTTCAACATCAACAAAGCCATTCTGCTTATTGTATTTGAAAGCATTATCAAGAAGATTAACAAAAACCTGTTTGATTCTGTTTGCATCACCCATCATAGGTGCGGGGATTTCAGGAGCATTGTATTTTATTTCAATACCATCTCGCTTGGATCGCTCCTTGAAGACAAAAACAGCCTCGTCAAGCTCTGCTAAAACATCTATTTTTTCTAACCTTAATGTCATATTGCCATTTTGCATACGGGAGAAATCAAGAAGCTCCTCAACGAGCCTTGAAAGACGCTCGGATTCGTTAATAATAACTTCCGTACCGCGACGGGAAATTTCACGATCCTCACCATCAAGCTCTTTAAGCATTTCACCCCAACCTTTAATGGCGGTCAATGGTGTGCGAAGCTCGTGAGAAACAGTAGAAACAAAGTCATTCTTCATTTTATCTGTTACAGCAACCTCATTAATCATTGCATTAATTGAACGGGCTAACTCTGTAATTTCGTCATCCTCTTTTCCATCTGTTTCAATTCTGACATCATAATCACCCTCTGCAATAAGCTTTGCGGTTTCGTTAATCTTTTGTACAGGAGAAACAATAGTCTGAACAAAGAAAATACCTGAAAGAGCAACGAAGAAAATAGCAACAAGGTAAACAAGAAGGATAATCAAGGTAAATGCAATTATCTGTCGGTCTATCCCCTTCATTGAGGATATAAATCTTACAGCACCTGAGAAGTTCCCTTCAGCCGTTTGTGGCAAAACCATTGCAACACTTACAACGTGCTCACCATTTTTATTAAAGCCAAACCATTTGCATATGCCCGTGCTTGCAAGCTTTGCTTCTTTAACATCATCCATATCATTAATGTTTTCATCACATTTAAAGCCGGAGGAAGAAACAACAACTACGCCCTCTTTATTTATAACCTGGACTTCTATTCTTGATTTATCTGAGAAATTATCAGTAAATTCTTTTGCTTTTTGTTCAAAAACCTCCTCAGTACCGTCAAGGTAAGGAGAGAAGAATGTTGAAACTGTTTCGTTAGCATAATCAGAAATGTAAGAAACAACATAGTTTCTGTAATACTGAACAATGAACAAAACACTTGTTGCAACAAGCACAAGCAAAATGAGTGCTGTAATAAGCAAGGTATTTGTTGCCCAACGTTTAGTGATACCCTTAAGGAGCTTTTTCTCGTCGGGCTTATGAAATCTTTTGAATGGTTTTTTGTTTTCGGGGGATTTTTCTTCGCGGGCTTTAAGAAGTTTTTTTGCATCTTCAACATTCACTTTAGTGACCTTTTTTAAGTCAAAACTCTTCTTATCCACTATTTAACCCCCTTCTGCATTTTTTGTACTTATGTAATTAAAGCCATTTGTAACCCATACCCCAAACAGTAACAAGATGTTTAGGGATTGATGGCTCGTCTTCAACCTTCATTCTTAAGCGCCTTATATTAACGTCAACAACCTTTTCGTCACCAAAATAAGATTCGCCCCATACCTCTTTAAGGATATCTGTTCTGCTGAGCGCCTTACCGGGATTAGTAAAGAAATATTCAATAATCTGAAATTCAACCTGTGTCAACTCAATCAAAACATTGTTCTTATAAAGTGTTCTGTTTCTTAAATTAAGTTCAAACGGAGTCAATGAAATTTTATCTATTCTTGCAGGCTGTGCAGATACCTGGGTATTCATTGCAACACGGCGATAAACACTATCTACTCTTGCCATAAGCTCAGACGGAGAGAACGGCTTTGTTATATAGTCATCTGCCCCCATTAAAAGACCTGACACCTTGTCCATTTCCTGGGTTTTGGCGGTGAGCATAATAATACCAACTGTACTACTCTGGTTTCTTAATGTTTTACAAACCTCGAGACCATCAACATTAGGCATCATAATATCTAACAAAACAACATCGAACATACCATCTTTAGCATTGTAGATATCTATTGCCTGCTGACCATCACAAGCCTCTGTTACATCATAACCGGCTCTTTTTAAGGTTATAGCTATAATTTCGCGGATTGCGGATTCATCTTCTGCAATAAGTACTTTTTTCATAAATACATCCTGCCTTAGTCTATTTTTATAAAGAAGGAAGATAAGGTTTCGTCTGTTATACCGAAAGAATATCCCGCCTCAGTTATCTGATAGTAATAAACACCTTTTTCGGTTTCAGCTAATAGGTCACCAAGAATTTCGTTTTCAGCAAGCTTTCTTCTGTAGGCTATTGAAAACAGCTCTTTCTCAGCTTTCTTTGTTTTTTCGTTCCATTTATAGAACAACAATGCTTCGCGCAAAGAATCATATTTAACGGTTACCTTGTTGCCCCAATTAAAATGAAGCAGATAATAATCGAGTGGATTCAGTAAGGTTGTGAAAGCATCAACACTCTTATCACCTTTTACATTATTCCATATCAACAAGGAAAGTGTGTAAATATCCGTATCGGTCTTTATACTAAAGGTGTTTTCATCACCATAAAGCTTTGTTGATGACGGCACTTCAAGTAAACCATCATTATCAATATCTTTACAAGTGAGTATCGAATTCCTGAGGTTAGAAACAGATGGCTCTGTAAATTCTTTTACAGGCACCTTGTGAACGGCATCCCAATAAACCATTTCGGTAAATATCACTCTATCATTCTTAGCGCAATCAACAAAGAGTCTTGTTAAAGGCTTGTTATTCAAATTGCATACATCACTTTGTATTTTAGAAATTGAGCTTATTGCACTATCAAGAACAGTTTCGCCATATTTTTCTAATTGACGGCTTTTAGTGAGGGTAAACATACGCAGATATGATTTCTGAACAGTTGATGTATCATCAAGATAAATAAGCACAAGGTCTTTTAAACCATCACCGTTAAAATCGAGAAAGCTTTTAGCATTGCAATATTCATTACCTAATGAATCGAGTGTATAAACATCCTTTTCAATAGATGAAATTGTAAATACACTCACTATCTGCGATGTTTTGCTATCAAGAAGTGACCAGGTAACAAAAATCTCTATCATACCATCTCTATTTAAATCAACAAAGTTAATATCGTAAACGCCATTACCTGCGCCTTTGATATCAGAAACTATGCACCATTCATCATCAACACATTCCAGAAAAGCCATTCTGACAGAGCTGTCTACAGATGATGAATCTGAATAGAAAACGAAAGCCTCTTCTATTTCATCGTTGTTCACGTCTTTTAAAACGAAGGATGTCTGAAACTCACCTGCAACAGGTGTTTTTAATTGTATTTTGGTGTCCTTCATTAAGTTATTAAAGGCTTTTTGCACCTCACCATTTTTACCTGACTGTGTTGGTGGGAAAATAAGGCTATCTACCGAGAAAAAATCAAGAGAGCAACCTGAACATGTAAAAATCATTGCAATTATAAGCAAAACGGAAATCAGCTTTTTCATTATCACGTTACCCTCCTTTGTTTTTCAAAAAACGTATGGTTTCAAAAAGTTAAATTACTCTGTTTTTAAAGTTACATCAACTGTGTACGCACCATAAACCCAACATGTAGGACTATTTACATTGACAACTGCAGGCACAGTTTTATGTTTACCATCCTCAAGAGATACGGAAGATAAATCAACATCAATAAGAATCATATCTTCAGTAATACCCTTTAAATCCTCTTCTGTACCGATAATAACAATGGATTTATTCAAATCAGATATTGAGTACTTGATTTTATCCGGATTATTAACATGAATCTTATCATTTGATATTTTCATATATTCCTGTGTGTAACCATCAAGATTAACGCTGACGGTAAATTCATTTATATCATCAGAAGCAAGAGATGTGTTCTTTGCATCGAATGTAAATGTGTTGCTTGTTGGTGATAACTCTTTAAAGTTAATTGAACCAACAACATATTCTGTTATTTTATCGAAATCATCAACAAGAATATTGAAATCTGCATTGTTAGGTGTAATAGAATACTTGAGAGGATTCAGCACCAAGCTATCGGGAGCATTTTTGAATGTAACTGCAGTATCGAGATTTTTAATCTTAAGAATAGGGATAGTAACAACAACATCCTCAACACTCATTGAAAGATATTCAAATTTACTTGTATCCTGGTCATCGTAAGGCAAAATCTTAGTTTCAGCCGATTTATTAGATGTAAGAGGTTCATCAAGAATGAGCTGTGCAACAACCTTTTCAATTCTGTTAACCTCGGTTGACGGACCTGTGATTGTTACAGATGTTTCCGAAAGATTTATATCACCACAGGTGTAGCCTTCCTCTGCAATTTCAAATTCAGTTGTAATAATTTCAGGCTCAATACCAAAGCTTGCGGTTTTTTCTGTATCAAAATACACCTCAATAGTTTTTGAAGAAAGAGATGAAATTGTGTATGGTGTATTCTCCGACTCACCACCGGCTTTAAGCTGGAGAGTGTATACACCTGCAGAGTCAACCGATGTTGTAAGAGCAACAACTGAAATATCATCAGCGGAAAGAGCCGCCTCAGAAATTTGATATTTTTTGCCCTTCACAGTAACATCAACTGAAAATTCATCATTACCGAAAACGCGAAGGCCAAACTGTGCCGGTACAGTATCATCGATTGTTACCTTAACATTCTGTATAACACGAGTTGTTTGCGGGCTTACTGTTATTGAAACAACCAGCCATATACACACAGCTGAAAGAAATGAACACACCAGCACGAAAAAATTATTATTAAAAAGTGAGTTAAAATTCTTTTTACTTTTCAATTTTTTCACCCTCACTTTTCTCGTCAGATTTTTTGGCTTTTTTACTTTTTTTCTTTTTCTCTTGTTTTTTGTTCTTTACAATAAACTCATCAAGAAGAATTTCGCGAAGCTCACCATTTGAAATATCTCTTGTTAACACACCATTACGCGCAATTGAAACACTGCCTGTTTCTTCTGAAACAACAACAATTGTTGCATCTGATTGCTCAGATAAACCGATTGCGGCTCTGTGCCTTGTGCCTAATTCACTTGCAAGAGATGTATTCTGCGTAAGAGGTAATATACAGCCTGCAGAATATATTCTCGCATCACGTACAACAACTGCACCATCATGAAGAGCTGAGTTTTTAAAGAAAATCCCGTTAAACAATTCGGCTGATGCCCT
Organism: Acutalibacteraceae bacterium; assembly: GCA_045530855.1. GTDB lineage: Bacteria > Bacillota > Clostridia > Oscillospirales > Acutalibacteraceae > DTU089. Next base: position 31,537 of record JAZSCV010000017.1, on the reverse strand, counting down.
TGCGTCGAGTAATGTACCTGTACCTGAAATATCCTGAAGAGATGTATCCTTTTCAAAAACAACAAGGGCGCCCGTTTTGGTTTCACTCATATCTGCCGCAGCCTTGCAGAAGCTGTTTATTGTTTCTGTAACTGTCTGCTCATAGTTAACACCATTTTTAAAGTTGAAGAACGATATATCTCTTATAGACTGCCTGCCAAAGCTTTCAAGAATTTTACGCAGCTCAGGAGCAAACAGAACAACAAGAATCAAAAGACCGTTCTGGAACAGTACAGTAAAAAGATACTCACTCGCTTCCATTTCAAGTAAATTGATTGCAACATAAACAACAACCAACAAAATTATACCCTTGATAAGCTGGAATGTTCGTGAGCCACGTATTAGTTTGATGACCTCGTATATAACAAAGGTTACAAATAAAATATCTAACAGATCAGATGTGAAATTAAAGCTGAATAACGCACCTGTTATTTTTTCTAACAAACTATGAATAGAGTCCAAAATATTTTCTCCTTTTATTTTTCAACACACTTTTAGTTATTTTATTCCAATATAGTGGTAATTATATCATATATAATTATTAAATGCAATTTTTTCTACTAAATTTAACAGAATATTTATATCTTTTTTTGTGTTGAAAATGCAGGGAGAAACACGAACTGTGCCTGTTTTTGTTGTACCCATAAAATTATGGGCTAATGGAGAGCACTGATACCCACCTCTTACAGCCACATTATTCACATTAAGCATCTGTGAAACCTGCTCACTGTGGAGTTCATTCACATTAAAGCTAATAACAGGTGCGCATATTTTTTCATCGTATTTTTCTCTGTAAAGTTTTATTTTCGGCATCTGTTTTAAACCCCCAAAAATCTCTTTTGCTATTTCACTTTCCTTTTGAAAAATGCTATTTACACCCATTTTTTTTACATATTGAACACCCGAACACAGCCCACATATTCCCGGCACATTCAATGTACCGCTTTCAAGCTTTTCAGGATATTGCGAGGGTTGATACAATTCAAGGGAATTGGTTCCGGTGCCGCCTTCAATCAATGTATTAAAGGGCAGATTTTTATGCAATATTGCACCTGTACCCATTGGTCCCAACAAACCCTTGTGACCGGGTACGCATAGGCAATCTATTCCCTGAAATTTCATATCAATTAGGATAACTCCTGCCCCCTGTGCACCATCAACAAAGAAAAGAATGTTGTTATCGTGGGCAATATCTGACAATGCCTTTAACGGCAGAATATGACCAAAAACATTTGATACCGCTGTAACAACACACAGTCTTGTGTTTTTTCTTATGGCTTTTTTAAAGCTTTTTATTGTTCCTTCAACATCATCGAACACATCAAAAACTGTATATTCTACCAGACCTTTTGATTTCAATTTGTGTATCGGACGAACAACGGAGTTATGCTCAAGAGTTGAAATAATTACATGGTCACCTTTTTTGAGTATGCCTTTTATTGCAGTATTGATAGCCTCTGTACAGTTAGAAGTAAAGCTTACAAATTCCTCACCATAACCATTGAAAAACTCGTTTATGACTACCCTTGATTTATAGATTTGCTCTGCCGTTTTAACAGATAAATCGTGACCGCTTCTGCCGGGGTTTGCACAATATTCTGTCATTGCTGTATTGACAGCAGAAATCACCTCAAAAGGCTTTTGAAAGCTTGTTGCCGCATTATCAAAATAAATCATAAAAAATCTCCTAAATCAACAGTACCCTTGATCTGTATTCCGTTTTTTCTTAAAATATCAAAACATTTTTTATCAATATTATTTACATAAATAACATACCCGCAGCCCTCATCGTCTTCAGGGTGAGGATTACGGGTTAAATAAGCTTTGTATCCGTTTTTCTGCAGGATATCCCGCCCCTTCATAGCATATGTGACGGAGCCTACCCTGATGCCTTTTTTGCTCATAATAAAACCCTTCCATATTATGTGTGCAGTTACCTACACCTTGTACATAATATGCAAGGGTTAAATTTTTGTTTACTTTTCTATAAGACAAACACAATGGGCGGAAATTCCTTCTTTTCTTCCTGTAAAGCCCATTTTTTCTTCTGTTGTTGCTTTAACATTAACGCAATCAACATCAACAGCTAAAATATTTGCAATGTTCTCACGCATCTTTTCAATATGAGGTGCCATTTTAGGTGCCTGAGCAATTATTGTTGCATCAATATTATTCACCTTATAGCCTTTGGATTGTATAAGATTTACCACACTTTCCAAAAGAATAAGACTGTCTGCACCTTTAAAAGACGGATCAGTATCAGGGAAATGCTTGCCGATATCACCTAATGCCGCCGCACCAAGCAGACTATCTGAAACAGCATGCAACAAAACATCTGCATCAGAATGACCTAACAAGCCTTTTTCGTATGGAATATGAACTCCGCCTATGATACACTCCCTGTTTTCAGCAAATGCGTGAACATCATAGCCGTGACCGATTCTTAACATCAAATCACCTTATTTTACAAGATTTTCGAGACAAGCAAGTCTTACGGAAGTTGTAAGCACCTTAACCGCCTGTGAAAGCACCGCAGGAGTTGGGAATGTTGGTGCGATACGGATATTGCTGTCTGATGGGTCCTTGCCATACGGGAAGGTTGCGCCTACATTTGTAAGTGTAACACCTGCATCCTTACAAAGAATACCAACGCGTGATGCACTACCGCCCGTTACATCAAGGCTTATAAAATAGCCACCGTTAGGCTCGTTCCATTCAGCAATGCCAAGACCTGCAAGGTCAGAATTCAATGTATCAATAACAGCATCAAATTTAGGCTTAAGAATCTTTGCGTGAAGCTGCATATGTGCTTTTATACCATCAAGATTCTTAAAAAATTTAACGTGACGAAGCATATTAACTTTGTCATAGCTAATTGATTGAATTGTAAGTCTTTTTAATATTTCTTTAATATTTTCAACAGATGATGCAAGGCAAGCTACACCTGCGCCCGGGTAAGAAATCTTTGAGGTTGAAGCAACCTCAACTACCATATTCTTGTTCTTTTCAGGAAGAACATCAAAAATATTAACAAGCTCATCTGTTGTTTCTGTAAGGTCATGCACGCAGTACGCGTTATCCCATATAATTCTGAAATCATCACTGACATCAAGATTAGCAATTCTATTGACAACCTCTGCAGAGAATGTAATACCCTGTGGGTTTGAATACTTAGGAACACAGAACATTCCTTTAACAGCTTCATCCTTAACTGCTTGCTCAATTGCATCCATATCAGGACCTTCAGATGTCATTGGAATATTAATCATTTCAATGCCGAAGAACTGACAGATTGCAAAGTGTCTGTCATAACCGGGTACAGGACACAAAAATTTAACTGTGCCGCTCTTTGACCAAGGCTCAAAGCCTGCGCCTGTGTACATACACTGTGAAACATAGTCAAACATCATTGAAAGGCTTGAGTTACCACCAACAATGATATTTTCAGGCTTAACCTCAAGAAGATCTGCAAACAATTTCTTTGCCTCGGGAATACCGTCAAGAACACCGTAGTTACGAACATCCATACCATTTTCACACTTGAAGTCACTACCATCAAGTGCATTGAGCATACCATCGGAAATATCCAACTGGTCTGCACCTGGTTTACCACGGGACATATCAATTGAAAACTCCTGTGCTTTAAGCTCTTCGTATTCTTTTTTTACCAATTCGAGTTCCTTCTGTAACTCTTCCTTTGATAATTCGAGATAAGATTTCTTCATAAAAAACTCCAAACAATTTTATTAAAAGTTAAAACAACCTTTTCATATTCCGATAGATTATATCAAAACAAATCGAATTTGTAAATATATAATTTTTATTATAAATTAAATGTGCTATTGTATAATAGAAAAAAACAATGTATAATGATAAATTGACATACGAATGAACGGAGTTGAATAGTTTGAGTAAAAGGCTTGCGGTCATCGGCGGCGGTGCATCAGGTATTATAAGCGCTATTGAAGCCAAAACTGAATTTCAAAGTATAGAAATAACGATATTTGAACGATTGCCTAAGCTGTGCAAGAAAATCCTTGTTACCGGCAACGGCAGATGCAATTATACAAACGAGGACCTTTCACCCAGACACTTTTATGGTGATACCAAATTCCTGCGAGCAATACTTACCTCAGTTTATGCAGATTCTGAAAATGTTTTCCGTCAGCTTGGGGTATTAAGCTACCACGAGGACGGCAGAATTTACCCCCGTTCACAGCAAAGCTCAACAATAAGAGATGCTTTGGTCAATTTTGTAGAAACATCAGATATTAAAGTTAAACTTGAAACCACGGTTAATTCATTAAAAAAGCAAGGCAATGGGTACCTTGTTAATGGTGAATATTTTGATGCGGTTATTGTTTCAGGCGGTGGTAAATCCGCTTCGGTTCACGGCTCCGATGGTTCCTGTTTTATTCTTTTGGAAAGGTTGGGACACACAAAAACAGAACTTTACCCTGCCCTTTGCGGTCTTGTTACAAACGAAAAAAACATCCATATTTTAAAGGGAGTAAGAGCAAAGGCTAAGGCACAATTGTTTGATGGCAATAAGCTTTTGGGTGAAGATAGCGGAGAAATTCAATTTACCGATAAAGCTGTTTCAGGTATTCCTGTAATGAATTTATCTCACCTTTGTAAAGCTAACAAAAACCTCGTTATAAAGTTTGATTTATGCGAGGAATTTACCGAAGCAGAATTAACAGAACATTTTGCCGAGGTTAAAAGAAATATGGCAGGCTTAAAGACAGAAAGTGTTTTATGTGGTTTAGTTAATCAGAAATTAGGCTTTGCCGTAATAAACAAGGCCGGAATTCCGCAAAACACCAACTTTGATAAGCTGAACCGCAACCAAATAAACAGCATTATTTCTGTTTTAAAATGCTTTGAAATTCCTGTTAAAAAAACGAAAGATTTTGCCGACTCACAAATAACCTGTGGCGGTATAAAAGAAAGTGAAATTGACCCGTTAACAATGATGTCTCGTATTAATAAAGGTCTTTTCATTTGTGGTGAAATCATTAACATTCATGGTGATTGTGGTGGTTACAACCTCCATTTAGCGTGGACAACAGGAAGAATAGCAGGAACATCTGCAGCAAGATACTTAAAAGGATAATATATGATCAGATTAAATGAATTAAGAATGCCTTTAGGCGCAACAGATGAAGAAGTTAAAATTGCTGCCGCAAAGGCTTTAAAAATCAATACCGAAGATATCAAGGATTTTTCCTTAGCGAGAAGATCCATTGATTCAAGAAAAAAAGATAATATCATTCTTGTATACTCTGTTGAAATTGAAACAAGCCTTGACGAAGATAAAATTCTTGCAGGCTTTGCACCTAATAAGGCTTTTAAAACAGAGAGGTACAGCTATGAATTACCTGAGGCTAAAAGAAGCTTTAAGCTACGACCTGTTGTAGTAGGCTTTGGACCTGCAGGTATGTTTGCAGCGCTCACATTAGCAAAAGCAGGCTTGTGCCCTATCGTGCTTGAACGCGGTGGCGCAGTTGACGAAAGAACAAGGGATGTTAACACCTTCTGGACAGAAAGGAAGCTTAACACAAGCTCCAATATCCAATTTGGTGAAGGTGGTGCAGGCACATTCTCAGATGGTAAGCTTACAACGGGAATTAAAGACCCTCGTTGCAGAGAGGTATTTTTAAGATTCGTTGAATTTGGTGCACCGGGAGAAATCCTGTACTCTGCTACACCCCACATTGGTACAGACAAATTAAAAACAGTTGTTAAAAACTTAAGAAAAAAGGTTATAGAGCTTGGCGGTGAAGTTAAATTCAACACAAAGCTCACCGATATCATTATTGCAAACGGCTTTGTGCAAGGTGTAACATACGAAAACCCCGATGGCTCAACAAGTGATATTGAAACAGATGCACTTATTCTTGCAATTGGTCATTCTGCACGAGATACATTTGAATTAGTTCACAAAAAAGGCTTAGAAATTATGCAAAAGCCATTCTCTGTAGGTACAAGAATCGAGCATCCGCAAGAGCATATAAACAAGGCACAATATGGTAAAATGTGGAATTCACCACTTTTGCCTGTGGCAGACTATAAGCTTGCCTCACACCCGCCACACGGCAGAGGTCTTTACACATTTTGTATGTGTCCGGGTGGCACAGTTGTTGCTGCATCCTCTGAGGAAGGCGGAATGGTTGTTAACGGAATGAGTGAATATGCCCGAGATAAGGAAAACGCAAACTGTGCATTACTTGTTGGCATTGAGCCGCCATTTGACAGCGACCATCCGCTTGCAGGTATGTATTTACAAAGAGAAATTGAGCAAAAAGCCTTTAAGCTTGGTGGTAGCAACTACTCTGCCCCCGCTCAACTTTTAGGTGATTTTCTTAAGGGGAAAGCTTCCACAAAGCTTGGTGCAGTAAATCCATCCTGCCCGACGGGCGTAACACCATCCGATATCCGTCTTGTATTACCTAAAAAGGTTACAGATACTATCGCAGGTGCCATTGCAGATTTCGACAGAAAGCTTAATGGCTTTAATTTGTACGATGCAGTTTTAACCGCCCCTGAATCAAGAAGCTCATCGCCAATAAGAATTTTGCGCGATGAGTTTTTCCAGGCAACAAGGCTACGCGGTCTTTACCCATCGGGCGAAGGTGCAGGCTACGCGGGCGGCATTGTTTCTGCCGCAGTTGACGGTATACGCTGTGCAGAAGCCGTTTTAAGCGGTGAATATTAAGTATAACAAACACACCTCAGGGAATATATTTCCTTGAGGTGATTTTTTTGAAATTATTTAAAGTATTGCCCTTAAATATGAGTTTAATTTTTATGGTTACACTTGCAGTTATCAGCTTTTGCGGTGCATTATCTGTAACAAAAGCAAGCACAAATGTAAACACAACAGAAAGAAAAATACCTATATATTCCGTAGAAACAGAAGACAAGAAAGTTGCTATAACCTTTGATGCCGCCTGGAGTGCTGAGGATACAGATGAATTGATTAATATACTAAAAAATCACAATGCAAAAGCAACGTTTTTCTGTGTTGGCAGTTGGGTAAGAGAAAATCCCGATGCAGTAAAAAAGTTATATAATAACGGACACGAAATAGGTAATCATTCAGACACACACGCAATGTTTTCTGCTGTTGGTAAAGAGAAGGTAAAAGAAGAGATACTCAATTGCAATGAAGAAATCAGAAAAATCACAGGTGTCGCCCCTTCCGTTTGCCGTGCACCAAGTGGTGATTACGATAACAAAAGCATCGAAATCTGCGAAAGCCTCGGTATGAAAATGATTCAATGGGATTGTGATTCTCTCGACTGGAAACTGCTTTCTGTTGACGAGATGTATGCAAGAGTCACAAGTAAGGTGCAAAACGGGTCTATTATTTTATTCCATAACGGAATTGAAAATACACCAAAGGCGCTTGATAAAATCCTTACTAAATTAGAAAAAGACGGCTACGAATTCGTAACCGTCAGTGAATTGATTTATTGGGATAATTATGAAATAGAGCTTACTGGAAGGCAAATCAAATTTTAGTTGTAATCCGTTCAAACATTTCGTTAATTTTATCGTATTCACAAGCAAACGACTCTGCACTCGCAACAATCATTTCCTCAGGAGTAACAGACGAAAAATCAACTCTATAGCCAGCATTCAATGCAAGATATTCTATAAACAATCTTTGTGTTCTGCCATTACCCTCTCTGAATGGGTGCAAAACATTAATTTCGCTCAGATAATATGCCAATCTTTCTGCAATATTATCGCAATCTTTTAAGTAGTTCTCTTTCTTTAAAGAAGAAAAAACAGCATCAGCATAAGATTCTAAATTCTGCCACAAGCAAAACTGATTCCCTTTTGATATATTTACATGGCGATATTCCCCTGCCCATTCATATATATCTTCAAAAAGAAATTTGTGAATTTTCTTTATGTGAGCAAAATCAAATTCGCCCTCAATAATGTTTTGCTTTGCATAAGCTAATTTAATTGAAGTTATTTCCCGTTCAGCAATTGATAAATCCACTGCATTTGTAATATTAAGTTTATTTTTCAAAACATTAGAGTCCGGGTAGCAATATTCGACATCCCACTCATAATCATAACTATAATTCTTCATAAGCTTATGCATTAACCTTGTGTTTCTTCAGCAATTCGCTAATCATACTATCAAGCATTTTAGGGTTATTAAGACAAAGTGAAATTCGTTCTTTATCATCACTTGTAAGAGGCAAACCTTCCATAGACATAGAACTATCAACTTCATTGATAATACGTTCAATTTCACTCATAAAATGCACCTCACTTCTTTTATATTATATCATAAACAAACTTGTATATCAACCATAAAATGCTCACAAATACTTTACCTTTGTATCAAATGTTGATAGCCTTGATTGGAAGTTGCTTTCCGTTGATGAGATGTATTCAAGAATTACAAGTAAAGTACAGAAAGGGTCAATAATTTTATTTCACAATGGAGTTAAAAATACTCCAGAAGCACTTGATAAAATCCTCACCAAATTAGAAAAAGACGGCTACGAATTCGTAACCGTCAGTGAGTTAATTTATTGGGATAATTATGAAATTGACCATACGGGTAGGCAAACAAAAATCAACAAAAACTAAACACTTGATAATGGTTACGGATTGTGGTATATTAAATAGAAAAGAGGTGATATATATGTCTATTGACAAAGCAATCGAAAATGCAGTGGCGTCTGTTGAAATGGAAGGTTTTTCGATTGATGAGCAAAGCAAAGATTTGTGCAGAAAGCTTTTAAACAACGAAATATCAATGGAACAATATATTTCACTTATAAAGCAATCGGTTGGTGTTGCGTAATGAGTTATAGTATTACTGCTTTGACTGACGACTATTATGAAGGTACTAATTGTCTGATTAACAAATTCAATATACAAAACGAAGAACAGCTTGCCTAAATCGAGGCAAGCATTACATTAGCTAAAACTGCTGAATTGGAAAGAAATCCTATAAGTACCACATTTGATTTTGAGCACTACAAACAAATCCACAGATATTTATTTGAAGATTTGTACGAATGGGCAGGAAAAGTAAGAACTGTTGATATTTCTAAAAAAGGTACAAATTTCACCCCTGCCGAAAGCATAGAAGCAGTTGCAAATGCTTGTTTCGATAGATTAAAAAGCCTAAATTATTTTAAAACCCTTGATTTTAACGACTTCATAGATAATATTGTTGATTTTTATTGTTCAACAAATATGCTTCACCCTTTCAGAGAAGGTAACGGCAGAACGCAAAGAATATTTATTGCTCAACTTATCCGTTTTTGTGGCTATGATATAAACTTTTCAGAAATTGATACTGATGAGCTTATGGTTGCAACGATACATTCTGCAAATGGTATCACTGATTATCTTAAAGAAATATTTAGAGAACATATAAAACATCATCTTAACTCTACGGATTTATTCGTAGAGTTATTTTTTACATTTGTTTCAAATGTTGATAGTCTTGATTGGAAGTTACTTTCAGTTGATGAAATATATAATCGTGTAACAGTAAAAGTACAGAACAGCTCGATTATTTTATTTCATAACGGTGTTGAAAACGCCCCCGAGGCACTTGATAAAGTACTAACGAAATAAAAAAAGACGGCTACGATATCATAAAAGAATTCGTAGCCGTTATTTATCAAATATTCAATCATTAAAAACTTCAATACTTCTTTCAAGTATTCCGTTCATTTTGGCAATTGCGACGCCGTAATTTACAATAGGAACACCTTGTTCAGCCGCAATAGAAAGACGATTTTTCATTTCTCTTTCATTAAGCATACAGCCACCACAATGAACAACAAGAGAAAAACCGCTTAAATCTTGGGGGAATTCACCACCTGAAGTAAAGGTAAATTCAGGCTCTGCACCTGTATATTTTTTTATCCATCCCGGAAGCTTTACTGTACCGATATCGTTACATTGGCGGTGGTGGGAGCAACCTTCACTAATGAGAATTTTATCTCTGTTCTTTATGCTTTTCAAAGCATTCGCCCCATCAACAAGAGCCTTAAGTTCACCCTTATAACGAGCCATTAAAATAGAAAAAGATGTAAGCTTAATATCAGCGGGAACAATTTTTGAAACCTGTTCGAAAGCCTGTGAATCTGTTATAACAAGTTTCGGCTTTTTTGAGAGTGCCTTGATTGTACCTGCAAGCTCCTGTACCTGGCAACAAACGGCCGTTGAATTACTGTCGAGTATTTCTCTTATTGTCATTTGTTGGGGAAGTATAAGTCTGCCCTTTGGTGCAGATTCATCAATAGGCATACAAAGCACAACTATATCACTTTTTTCAAGCAAATCAGAGACAATATATTTGGGCTCTGCTTTAATTTTAGAAAGTGCACCTATTTTTTCTTTGAGCTCGTGTATATTGGCGCCATTTTTTGAACTGACAAGAATTTCGTTTTCTTTTATCTCAACATCATTTTCTGATAAATCAGATTTATTGTATGCTACAATATACGGAACGTTTCTTTGCTCAAACTCTTTAATAAGCTGTAAATCCTCTTGCTGTTTACCCTTCAGTACGTCAACAACAAGCACGGCAACATCTGTTTTTGCAAGTATTTCTCTTGTTTTTTCAACGCGCTTAAGTCCTAAATCACCCTCATCATCAATACCCGGTGTATCAATAATCACAACCGGACCAATAGGCAAAAGCTCCATTGCTTTTTTAACAGGGTCGGTTGTGGTGCCTTTAACATCTGAAACAACTGCAAGACTCTGCCCTGTTACGGCATTTACAACACTTGATTTACCTGCATTCCTTAAACCGAAAAAGCCTATGTGTACTCTTTCGGCAGATACTGTATCATTTAAACCCATAACATCACCTTAAAATCTGAAATCTCGACGATTGGAGTTTTTAATGTCTTCAATATTCTGCTCAGCAATTGCCCTTACCTTTTCTGTCGGAATCTTATTTAATTCCTCGGCAATAAGCTTATATCCGACTTTTTTAGTTGCATCAGAAGCGTAATCTACTAAAAACTCGGTAAGTGTCATAAGAGCATTAGGATGACAACAATTAAGAATCTGACCATTTTTGCAAAGGCTCATAAATCTGTCACCTGTTCTGCCTTCTCTGTAGCAAGCGGTACAGAATGATGGAATATGACCATTTTCCATAAGCCAACGAACAACCTCATCAAGCGTACGCTGGTCCGAAACATCAAACTGCTCAGAATCGTGAGGTCTTTCCTCTTCTGTATAGCCACCAACAGATGTTCTTGATGCACCGCTTATTTGTGAAATACCCATATGAAGCACTTCACCACGTACTTTTTCACTTTCACGGGTAGAGATAATCATACCTGTATATGGAACAGCAATTCTGATACAAGCAATAATTTTTTTGAACATATCGTCACTTAAGCCGTTATCAAAAACTGTTGGGTCAATATCGTCTGCTCGTTTGATTCTCGGCACACTTATTGTGTGAGGACCAACACCGTGAACAGCCTCAAGATGCTCTGCGTGCATAAGAAGTCCGACAAACTCGTACATATACTTTTCAAGACCGAAAAGAACACCTAAGCCGACATCATCAATGCCGCCTTCCATTGCTCTGTCCATAGCCTCGGTGTGGTAATCATAATCGTGCTTCGGACCTGTTGGATGGAGCTCAAGGTAGCTTTCTTTGTGATAGGTTTCCTGGAAAAGAATATATGTACCTATACCAGCTTCCTTAAGCTTACGATAATTTTCAACAGTAGTTGCAGCAATGTTAACATTAACACGGCGAATTGCACCATTTTTGTGATTTACGCTGTAGATTGTTTTTATACATTCAAGAATGTATTCAATAGGATTGTTTTTAGGGTCTTCACCTGCTTCAATTGCAAGGCGCTTGTGACCCATATCCTGCAAAGCAATTACCTCTGCTTTTACCTCTTCCTGAGTAAGTTTTTTACGGGCAATATGCTTATTCTTCATATGATACGGACAATATACACAACCATTTACACAATAGTTTGAAAGATACAACGGTGCAAACATAACAATTCTGTTGCCGTAAAACTTCTGCTTGATATCATTCGCGAGAGCATAAAGCTTTTCGATAATTTCCGGTCTGTCACAAGCAAGGAGCACAGCCACATCACGATGTGTAAGACCTGTGCACTGATAACCGTTCCCAACCTTTTTAGGCTGTGCTTTTTCTAAGATTGACTCTATAAGTTCAACATTATCTTTGTTTTCTTCAGCGTATTTTATTGTATCAAGAATTTCACCATCGTTTATAAATTCTTCTGCTTTTAATGATTTTGGATTATAGTTTGCCATAATTACCATCCTTTCGCATCACCGCGTGATATTTCTATTTTAAACCCGATATTTTTCATTCGGTTATTTAATTCATTAATGTGTTCAGCACTTTCTGCACCTGTGCTCAGTTTATTGTCATAGAGGTCATATTTTTTACGGACAGATTCAGGCGACAGGTTGGGCATTATTACATTTGCACCTGAAAGAATCCCTTTTTCCCGCCCGTCATCTGATACTGTGCCTAAAGCTGTTGTTGCAGGCAAAAGCACAGTTGGATGCATTACTCTAATTACAGAAAGCAAAAAGCATGTAAGGTCTGCATCACCTGAGTTTTCATCTTTGAAAACAGTATCTTTATGAGGAATAAATGGTCCGATACCACACATGTGGGGCTTGAATTCTTCAATGAATTTCAAATCCTCTGCAATATGCATTGTAGTTTGAAAAGGAGCACCCACCATAAAACCGCAACCAACCTGAAAGCCGATTTCTTTTAAATTATCAAGACAATTGAGACGGTTTTCAAGGCTCATTTCTTGTGGATGAAGCTTGCCATAAAGGTCATTATTTACTGTTTCGTGGCGTAAAAGATACCTATCTGAACCTGCATCATACAAGGCTTTATAGCTTTCTTTGCTTCTTTCACCTAAAGAAAGCGTTACCGCACAATCGGGGAAGTTATTTTTTATCTTTTTTATCAGATCACAAAGAATTTCATCTGTATAAAACCCGTCTTCCCCACCCTGCAAAACGAAAGTGCGAAAACCAAGCTTGTAACCATCAACACAGCAACTATATATTTCCTCAGGAGTTAATCTGTACCGATTACAATTGCCGTTACCTGCACGAATACCACAATACAAACAATTATTTTTACATATATTACTGATTTCTATAAGACCACGGATATATACTGAATTGCCATATATTCCGCGTCTTAATGCGTCTGCCTTGTTTCTCAAGTACTCATCGGTTTCGGTTGTTCTGTTATCTATAAGATAAGCATATTCCTCAACAGATAACGAATGTTGTGTGGAAAGCTTATCTATTAAATCAAAAATCTTTTTCATATTTTCAATCTGACACCTTAGATAAAACTGTTTTTGCACTTATGCCGTTGAGGTTACCTATTTTACCGCTGAGCGAAGAAATAACATCCTGTGGTGCATCAATAGCAACACTAATTATATTAATCTTTTTTTCGCGATAGGGCACACCCATTCTGCCGATAATATATTCACCATAGTTATGAAGAATTGTATTAAGCTGTTCAACAGAATTACTGTCTTCAACAATTATACTTATAACGCCAACCCTTGAGTTCATAAAAACCTCCAAATAAAAAGAGGCACCTATGGAAGGTGCGGCAAAAAACGTAAATATAGCCGTACCTTTCAATCAGGGATTCCCCTTTATGTCAGGAACTATATTTATTTTACAATATTTTTTCGTTACATTCAATGCATATTTGTAAATTTACAGAAAAAAATACTTGAAAATGCATTTGTGAGGGATTTTTTTGGATAAAACTCAATACAAAGAATTAGTTCACAAGACAACACCAAAATCACCTTTATTAAAGGATTGTATCAAGGCTTTTGTGTTTGGCGGTAGCATATGTTGTTTTGCAGAGATACTGAAAATGATGTACCAAAGCATAAATCTAAACGAAGACGAGGTAAAGCTCGCGGTTTCAGGTACACTTATTGTTATTACAGCCATACTGACAGGTGCAGGAGTATTTGATAAAATCGCAAAGCACGCCGGAGCAGGGACAGCAGTACCTATAACAGGCTTTGCAAACTCCGTGGTTTCCCCTGCAGTTGAATTCAAATCAGAAGGGTTTATTTTAGGTACTGCCGCAAAAATGTTCAACCTTGCAGGCCCCGTTATTGTTTTCGGCTGTAGCAGCGCAAGTCTGTATGGTTTAATATATTGGCTCCTAAAATAAATAATCGAATTATTTCATTAAAAAATCTTTTAAATATATAATTTTATTAATGCTCTCAATCTTACGGGATTTTGGGCGTTATATTTTATATTTATGTTGCCCTAAATGATTTTTGGTGTTATACTGTTTTATATAATCAATGTAATATATGAACATATTGCACAAGGAGAAAAGTATGGCTGACAGTATTTATAAAGCAATCCGCAAGGAACACAATATGACCCGTGATGATGTTTGTGATGAATCATTAAGAATAGAAAATCCATTACAGCCGGAGCGCCTTGAAAGAATTGAAAACGGCAAACTGGAAATACATCCTGAAGAGGTTATGCTCCTTTCTGAGATATATGGTGAGCCTACCCTTTGCAACCACTATTGCTCAAAGGAATGTCCCATCGGTAAAAAATATGTTCCCGAAATTAAAGTAAAGGACTTAACACAAATAGTTCTTGAAATGCTTTCTTCACTTAATTCCATGAAGAAGAGCCAAGAGCGTTTAATAGAAATTACTGCAGATGGTATGATTACAGATGACGAAATAAAAGATTTTGTTTTTATACAAAAAGAACTTGAAAGAATCTCTGTTACTGTTGAAACCCTACAGCTTTGGGTTGAGCAAATGATTGCTGAAAACAAGATAGACAAAGAAAAATACTCAAAGCTTATTAATGAATAAATACATATAAAAGGTGTTCAACAGTCAATTGAACACCTTTTTGCATTGATTGTAAAATCTGACAACCCAAATTTGCAGTTATTGTAATTTAATTTTGCAAGTGAATCTGTTAAGATATAGTCACAACAAAGCATTACGAATACAATACTGTAAGGAGTGATCGAATGCCACCGCGACAAAGAATAATAGCTATCATACTTACTGATAAAATAAATAAGAATCAGAAATATGCCGAAAACCTCGGTATTGTTACAAATTTCAAGAATATTGATTACAAAAAGCAAACGGAGGTGCAAAATGAACAACAATGTTCCCGATGATGTGATAGAAGTAAAATTTCGTGATGTAGCTAATGATGAAGAAGTTACGGATATAGACATTTATGAGGTTGTTCCGTCCAATAAAATATCCTTAAAAATGATTGTTGCTTTTTGTCAGAAAAAAGCAAAAGAAGCTCTAAAAAACAAAGATAAATTAATACAGTTAGTAACAAAGGCTTTGAGCTTTTTCAAAAAAATCAGTAACATTTCGTTTTTGAAGAAAAAGTTTTTTGATATTCCTTTACTTTGTGATATGCTTACCGACACAATAAACGGAACATACAAAAATGTGCCATATTCATCGATAGTTATAACGGTAATTGCTCTTTTATACACCGTCAGCCCATATGATTTAATATTTGACAGACTACCTTTCATTGGCGTACTTGATGATGCAGCCGTATTAAACATTCTTCTTGATACAATAAAAAATGATTTAGAAACATACTCATCCTGGAAAAAAGACCAGGAAATATTCAACACAAAGGAGACAGACTAATATGTTAGAAATGATTCTTGAAATCGCCTCAACAATTTTATTTGCATGGCTTTTCTTCAAAGCACTTAAGCTTACATTCAAAATCACCTGGGGCTTTGCAAAAATAGTTGCAATAATCCTCTTTGTAATTGCCCTTCCTGCCCTTATACTTTGCTTACTGTTTGCAGGTAGCGCGGCAGTTGTGTTAATACCATTGGCACTTATAGGCACTGCATTTGGATTAGTCAAACGTTGTTCGGTATAACCTAATTGTAAATTCAAAGACGGAGTACATTAACTGGAGGTAAATATGAAAAAAGTTAAAGTTTTCCCTTATATAATTGGGGCAATTGCTTCACTATTGTTTTTGGGCTTGTGTTTATATATTTTCACACCGGCAATTAATATCCGCAATTTGGGTCTTTGGATACTTATTGATGTAACACTTTTAATTTTTATAATTATTGAACGACTCGCAAAAGGACAAAAGGATTTCGGTTGGGTAACGATAAGCAAGAAAATCGGCTCAAAAGGACGAACCAAAAAATTCAACAAATTTAATTTTAATATTAAATCTTATATTGCCCCCATTGCATTAACAGCAGTAATTATTTTAATCAGTGTTATCGGAAGTACTATTTTCAATGCTATAGCTTATTCTGAAATATTGAAGGTTAAGGGTTCTGATTTTTCTGCTGATTTAGCTGAATCTGTAGGCACCGATTCAATTGCATTAATGGATACCGCCTCTGCGCAGATGCTTGGTGACCGCGAAATCGGTGCACTTTCAGATGTTGTCAGCCAGTTCAATGTTTCTTATAATTACACACAAATTGACTACAACGGTAAACCAATTAAAGTTTCTCCTCTTGTTTATGCCGATTTCTTTAAGTGGCTTAACAACAAACACAACGGCATAAAAGGTTATGTTACGGTTAACCCTGTTACTATGTCTGCTTCCTTCGAAAAATGCGAAGGAATGAGATTTGTTCCATCTGCTTACTTCTCAGAAAATGCATACAGATATCTCTGGACAAAATATCCTACACTTATGTTAGATAATATGCACTTTGAAATTGATGAAAATGGAAAACCTTATTACATTGCATCAATCATCGACAAAACAATAGGTTTGTTTGGAGGAAAAACAGTAGTTGGTTGCGTTGTTCTTGACCCTGTAAACGGTAACACCGAAAAATATGATGTTGCTGACATTCCAAAATGGATAGATGTTGTTTTTTACGGCGACCTTATATGCGAACAATATAACTGGTATGGTATGTTCCAGAATGGTTATTTAAACAGTTTATTTGCTAAAAAAGGATGTAAACAGGTTACTACATATTACTCCAGTGATGAAGAAGAGATGGATGTTGCCCCTGTTTCAGACTACGGCTATGTAGCAAAAGATGGTGATATCTGGATATATACCGGTGTTACTTCTGTAAACGGTGACAGTTCAAATATCGGTTTCCTTTTAGCTAACGAGAGAACCGGTGAAAGTCGTTACTACACAATCGCCGGTGCAGATGAAAAATCTGCTATGGCGGCGGCTGAAGGTGAAGTTCAGGAAAAAGGCTACCAGGCCTCCTTCCCTTCACTTATAAATATTGACGGAAATCCTACATACATTATGGTCTTGAAGGACTCAGGCGGTCTTGTTAAGCTTTATGCTACTGTAAATGTAGAACAATATAACATTGTTACAACCGCAACAACACAAGCAGAATGCATACAGAAATACAAAACTGCGCTTGGAATAGAACCCGAAGAGCAGAAAAAAGATGTAAAAGAAAAAATAATCACTATTGCCTCAATAAAATATATCGATATTGACGGAAATACGTTTATTTATCTAATTGATAGAAGCAACAATATTTTTAAAGCAAAAGCAAGCAGTAATGAAAATATGCTTCTGTTGAATATTGGGGATAAAGTAAAAATCTCTTATTCAGAAAATGTTATAACAGCTTGTGAAAAAATAGGACAAAAACATAAACAACTTACATAATTCCATCTTTATTTATTCACCACAACGAATCTGCGTTGGTTTATTCCTTTATGGTATCTTGTAATTTCAGCTGTAGGATTATTAATGAGTGCAACCATCTATAAGTTAACTCATACAAATCAACAAAAGTAATAATAAACAAAGGGGAAGTAAAAAAAATTGCGTTTTTTTACTTCCCCTTTTAATTTATACTTAATTATTCAATTATTTATTGTTATCGAGTGAAACAATTTTGTATGTCATAACACCGCGAGGAGCTTCAACTGTAACCTTATCTCCTACCTTATGACCTAAAAGTGCTTTACCAACAGGAGATTCGTCTGAAATTTTACCCTTTGTTGAGTCTGCCTGAGCAAATCCTGTGATTGTATATGTTTTTTCAACAGAGCCTTTTGCTGTACCTTTAATTGTGACAACTGAGCCAAGATGGACTACTTCTGAGTTAACATTTTCCTCATCCATAATTGTTGCTCTTAAGAGCAATGCTTCAATATCGTTAATTTCTGCTTCGAGCTTTGCCTGCTCTGACTTAGCCTCGTCATATTCGCTGTTCTCTGAAAGGTCACCGAAAGAACGGGCAACCTTAAGCTTTTCTGCAATGTCGGAACGGCCGGATTTAAGCACGCTGAGTTTTTCTTTGAGTTCCTCATAACCCTCTTTGGTTAAAACGATATCTTGTGCCATTATAAATACATCCTCTCAAACATATGATTTTCTGCGTTTAATTCCTAAATATTATAGTAAATTAAGCATTAAAAGTCAAGCAATATTAGTATATTACTGCATATTATATACCCTTTTATATGGAACAGTTTCAACTGCCGCACAGGCAATCCCTTGCGATACTCCTAATGAAACTAATTTTTTCACACTTTCATTTATCACAAAGTATTTTTTATCCATTAAAAGCTCAACTGTTGTTTTCGCATATGTAACGCTTACACTTTTTTGTCTGTTTAATATATTGAGGTCCACATAAATTGTACTGTTATCCCGAAAAGGTTGTTCATTCACAAAAACATTCAAACCATATTCCATAAAACAAAAGTCGCTGAATTTTTTTAGTTCAATATTACTTTTACCAAGCACCGAAATAGTTTTGCACTTTTGAGCAACTCCAATCCATTCTGACGAGAAATGAAAATCATCATCATAAACACACAAATTCAATATATCCAAATCCTTTAGTTTATCTGCTAAACTTGAAACCAATGCTCTTTTGTAATATAACCGCCCATCAAAAAGATATTTTGATATTTTTTTATTAATCTTATCATTATTTGTATCTAAAACAAAACCCTTGTACTTATTCAGTAATGAAATCACTTCTTTTTCCTTAAGATCATTTTCTGTTAAATTAACGACATAAAAGATATTCTTATTACAAACAAAACTCGTTATATTGAGCTGATATTCTTTCTTATGTCTGAACCTAAAAGATTTACGCTTATTTTCTTCAGTAAAATTTAAAATTAACATAACAAAAACACTCCCTTTCCCGATTATACGGAAAAAGGAGTGAAAAATTTGTCTTATTTAGTCTGTAACCTGAATAGGATTACCACCCGGTGTATAGCAAGTAAGGTAATTCATCGGATTTACCCAACCACCATTTATCATTAAACCAAAGTGGAGGTGCGCACCAAAGGAATAGCCTGTGTTGCCTGCCTGACCTATAACATCACCCTGCCTTACGGATTGACCGACACTAACAGTAATGTTAGAAAGATGCGCGTAATAGGTAAGAACGCCTTCGCCGTGGTTAACAACAACATAGTTGCCGTATCCACCGCCCCAACCCCAGTTAGCTTCCTCAACTGTACCGGATTTAACGGAAATTACATCTGCACCATGGGTACCTGCCCAACGACATGTATCTATACCATTGTGGCGCCTGCCCCACCTTTCCTTAAAGCTTGAGGAAACATACGCATCATCGTATGGCAGCGGCCAAACCATATCACCTGTAACACCTGAGCCGTAGTGAGTATTCTTTTCTACAAGCTTTGCTTCAAGGTCAAGAATTGCTTCTTCTCGCATTTCTATAGCCGCCTGATATTGAGCACTTTGCGCATTAAGTGTATTAACTATAGACATAACCTTATCCAGATCCTTCTGAATATCTGCTTCAGCATCCTGAACTATTTTACGGGCATCTACCTGTTCTTGTTTCTTTGACTCGTACTCTGCTTTGGCTTCATCCAGCTCGGCTATCTTGGTGTTAAGTCTTTTCTTAACATCTTCAATTTCTGCAAGCTTTACACCAATTTCAACAATTTTATTTTCAAGTTGTTTGATAATGTTATTGTCGTTTTCGGCAATTCTCTGAAGTAACTCAACGCGTTCGAGATATACTTGAAACTGAAAATCATCAGATGTGAGAATAAATTCAAGAGGCGTACTTGCACCTGACATATATGAGGCTCTTATCCTTTCACCAAGAAGAACATATGTGTCCGCCTTTTCCTGTTCAAGTTCAACAACCTGACGATCCATCTCTGCAATTTGAATATTTAATGATTCAATTTCAGCTTCAATGCTTGATATCTGCTCATCAACGCGCCTGATATCCGCATCAATCAAAGCAATTTCCTGATTATACAAATCTATCTGCTGTTGTAATGCATCAATCTTACTTTGGAGAGTAGTAATCTCTCCATCATACTGAGCAGCCTCTTTATCAAGTTCTTCAATTTTCTGCTGATTAGCTGCGATCTGCTCTTTAATCTGATTGATCTGATTCTCGTACTCTTGCTTTTCAGCATCAGTTAAAGCAAATACACCTACAGAAAGCACAGAAAACAAAGTAACAATAGCAAGTATGAAGCTGAATATTTTTTTAGTTTTACAAACTGTTTTCAACAACATTACTATGCTCCTTCAAATATTTATTAAGTGATATGATACTACCAAAAGCACCAATAAACACACCTACTAAAACAAACATACCTAACAATACATCAATAAAATCAGCAAACGGAACAACTGTTCCACCTAACATAGACATAATATCTCCAAGCCATATTGATGCAAGGCTGTATATACCATACTGAATACCAAGACTCAATAACGCAGAAAACAAACCAAGAAGAATACCCTCAACCATAAAAGGCCAACGAACAAAGGAATTAGTTGCACCAACAGCCTTCATAATGCTTATTTCGAGACGTCTGTTAAAAATCGTAATACGGATTGTGTTTGAAACTATAAACAACGATACAAAGAAAAGTATTGCGATAATGCCAATACTGATATAGGTAACAGCATCTCTGATACTTGCAATCTTACTTGCTAACTCACTGTTTTCGTGAATTTGAAGCACGTGAGGAAGCTGCCTTATTTCGTTAACTGTTTCTTCGAATCTTGTTAAATCTGCAACCTTAACCTTGTATGCATTTGGGAGAATTGTTGGTGAAAGACCATCGAGAAGAGCGGCTTTATCACCATATGACTCCTTTTGACGCTCAAATGCTTCTTCGCGGGAAACAAAAACAATATCATCTTCAACATTTTCCATACCAAGAAGTTGAATTTTTAACGAATCCGTTTCCTGCTCTGTTGCTTCGTCCTTGATATATACCATAACAACGTTCTGATCTTCAATTAAATCAAGAACAGAGCTTATGTTAAGGAAAATAAGAGTACCGCTACCTACAATAATCAAGCACGCAACGAGAACAACAACTGTAGCAAGAGAAAGTAATCTGTTTATCCAGATATTTCTGAAGCCTTCTCTTGTAAGATAACCTAAGCTTGCACCCTTCATTATACATTCGCCTCCTCATCGTTGCCTTCAGCAGAGGCATTATCACTCTGAATATCTACTGCATAGTTCTGAACAAGATAATTCAAATCTTCTCCGCCCTCTTCAAGGAAATATGAACCAACAGAATCCTCAGGAGTTTCAAATTTATATGGCTCTACATCGATATGTGATGCATCGGGACAATCGGACTCAATAGTACCGTTTTTTATGGTAATAACCCTATGGTTAAATGTTTTAACAAGATGAAGATCATGGGTAACCATAATAACAGTTGTACCATCGGCATTAATGTGATTTAAAAGATCCACAATTTCATAAGACATTTTAGGGTCAACGTTACCTGTTGGCTCGTCGGCAATAATCATATTAGCATTGTTAGCTAAAGCACGGGCAAGAGCAACACGCTGTTGCTCACCACCTGAAAGCTGACCGGGCTTTGAACGGGCTTTAGAATTAAGACCAACAAGACCCAAAAGGTATGGAACGCGCTTCCTTATTGCGTTTTCGCGAGAGCCGATAACCCTCATTGCATATGCGATGTTATCATACACATTCATGTTCTGAATAAGTCTGAAATCCTGAAAAACTATACCCATAGTTCTTCTGAAATACGGAATTTCTCTTTTTTTCATTTTGTTGAGGTTATAGCCATTAATATTTATTGTTCCGCTTGTAGGCACTTCTTCGCGCATCATAAGTTTAAGTAAAGTACTTTTACCTGCACCGGAAGAACCAACTATAAAAACAAACTCCCCTGTTTCAATTTCAAGATTAAAATTATTGAGAGCTTTAGTATTTGTATCAGCGTAAACTTTAGTTACGTTTTCAAATTTTATCAAAATAAACACCCAATCTTAAATTCAAATTCTTTCCGAATACAATAATAGCACATTTAATTACAAAATGTAACCCTTTTGTAATAAAAATGTGCTAATAATTTTAATATTTACTTTTTATTAATATTTTACAGGATTAGCATCAAGATACTTCTTAACCATAAGAGCAACCTTGAATACAATAGCATCATCAAACTCTCTTAAATCAAGACCTGTAAGCTTTTTGATTTTTTCAAGACGATATACAAGAGTATTTCTGTGAACAAAAAGCTTTCTTGAAGTTTCAGAAACATTAAGATTGTTTTCAAAGAAACGCTGAATTGTGAAAAGCGTTTCCTGATCAAGAGTTTCAATTGATCCAACCTTGAAAATCTCTTTGAGGAACATTTCACAAAGAGTAATTGGAAGCTGATAAATAAGACGAGCAATACCTAAGTGGTCATAACTAACAATATTACGCTCTGTATCGAACACCTTACCAACTTCAAGAGCAACCTGAGCTTCTTTAAATGAACGGGCAAGGTCTTTAACACCAACAATAGGAGTACCTATACCAACAAGTGCCTGTGTATAGAACTCTGAAGAAAGTGAATCAGAAATTGAACGAGCAAGCTTTTCAAGATCCTTGCCATCTACATCTGACTTAACCTCTTTAACAAGAGCAATGTCTGACTCGCTGATATTGATAACGAAATCCTTAGACTTGTCCGGGAAGAGATTCTGAATAACATCATAAACAGAAACATCGTTCTTTTCAATAAGTCTGATAAGAAGAACAACTCTTGATGCTTCATTATTAAAGTGAAGCTCACGAGCTTTAAGATAAATGTCACCGGGAAGAATGTTATCAAGAATAATATTCTTAATAAAATTACTTCTGTCATATTTTTCATCATAGAACTGCTTTATGCTTGAAAGAGATATGCCGAGAACACCTATATAATTCAGTGCGGCACCATCCTCACCTTCAACAAAAACAGCATATTCAGGATGCATATGTGTACCAAATGACTGATATAAATAGCCTTCACTTGCTACAGGTGTTGCAGATGAAAAAATGGAAACAAGATTACTTGTTCTGATTTCACCGATTCTGCCAAGATCACTGCAAGCGATGACAGCACCGGACTCGTCTATAACTCCGATTGTTCTGTCAACAACCTCTTTCATTTGGTGAATTACACCTTGAAATAATCTATTGGACATAGTATGACCTCCGAATATTTAACAAATTGACCATCAAACTGTTATACATAATACACAAGTTTACAGGTTTTTGCAAGTGCTTTTTTTATATTTTTCAAATTTTTTTATGCAAATTGTTAGTTTTTCGACATTTCTTATTGGTTTAAATGCAAAAAACACAAGCTTTTTTTCATTAAATTTTTTCGTCATTTTCAACAATAGACTTTAACTCAACCTCCGTAAGAAGCCTTGATTCACCCTCTTTTAGCGAATCATCCAATGGTAATCCGCCTATTGCAATACGTTTCAACCGGGTAACCTCTGCACCAAATGATAAAAACATTCGTTTAATCTGATGGTATTTACCTTCCTTGATTATGACCTTATAAACAGGCTTGTCCCCTGTTTCTATTTCCTGAAGAATTGCAGACAGCAAAACAGTACCATCAGCAAGAACAACACCATCAAGGAAGCCTTGTTTTGCCTTCTCATAATCAATTCTATCAGAAAGCTTTGCAATATATGTTTTTGTAACATGCCTTGTTGGCGAAAGTATCCTATGAGCAAAATCCCCATCGTCAGTAATAAGGCAAAAGCCTGTTGTATCTTTATCCAACCTGCCTGCAGGAAAAAGATTTTTCCTCTTTAACTCATCAGGAAGAATATCAACAACTGTTTTATCGAGTTTATCATTAGATGCACTTACTACACCTTTAGGTTTATTGAGCATTATGTAAGTAAATTTTTTCTGAAAGAGTTTTTCTCCATTGACATATATATCATCATTGTAACTGACTTTTGTTGCGCTATTTGTTACAACAGCTCCGTTAAGAGTTATTTCTCCGCGTTTAATCATGGCTTTAACTTCACTTCTTGAAGCAAGCCCTTGTGATGCTATAACCTTGTCAATTCGTTCTTTTTTATCCATTTCATTATTCCTTTGCAAATCCATGCATAAAGCCATCAAGCTTGACGGAGCACACATCTCCGCCAATGACTTTTCCGTTATAAATTAAAATATTAATTTTAATATATTCTTCGTCTTCAAAACCCGGATAATTGAGCACAGTAAATGTCCAGCTTTTAGCCCGCTCACCCGAATATTCCTTTAAATCATACCCTTGCTTTAATTGAATCTGATTATAATTTTCATACACTTCATCAAACTGTGATGGTATAATCACTTCTCTTATTTCATCTGGCTCGGGGTTCACTTCCCAACCAAAATCAGAAATAAACTGAAGAACCTCGGTAATATCCGCTGCGTTATTGTTAACAAGAAGCTCCGTGTTTTGTGGCTTCGGGCTATTACATCGCATAATAACAATCAAAAACACAACCAAAACAAAAGAAACACAAAAAAACGGTAATATTACCTTTTTCACCTTTTGAGAAGATAAGGATACAACAAACATAACATAACTCCTTTGAAAACATCTTTTAACAAAAGAATATGCTTAGCAAAGGAGTTTAATTCTATTAAATGTAAATATTGAACATATTTAGGTAAGCATTAAAAATACTCTCACCTACAAAAGCACATATTACAGATGCCATTGCAAGAAATGGTCCGAAAGGAATAACACCCTTCATCTGTTCCTTTGAAATAATTTTTCTGCCAATTGAGAAAAGCACGCCTAAAAAAGCACTCATAAATAATGTGATTATAACAGCCTTCCAACCAAGCACAAAGCCAACAGCCGCCATAAGCTTGATATCACCGCCACCCATTGCTCTACCTTGGGTAACAAGAGCAATCAAAAAGAAAATACCTGAAACTGTAAAGAAACCAATAACTCTTGAAATTATCCAAGACTTTGTAAATTTACCGGTGATAAGCGCATCACCAACAATAAACAAGCCACCAACTAAAATAGCAACCCACAATGAATCGGGAATAATCTGATGCTTGAAATCTATCCACGATACCACAATGAGCGCAGACATCATAATCATATAGCCTACAAGTTTCAAATTTAAACCTTCTACAGCATTTCCGCCACATAGGAAAAGATATGTAAGAACATATGCTATACCATTCAATGCCTCAACTATCGGATATTGCTTAGAAATCGGCACTTTACAATATCTGCATTTTCCGCCTAAAAAAATCCAGCTAAAAAGAGGAAATAGATCTTTCCAGTTCAATTGATGTTTACAATTAGGACAGATTGAATTACCTTTTTTAAAATCCATACCAATAGGCAAGCGATAAATAAGAACATTAAGAAAGCTACCTATAACAGCACCGAAAACAAAAATTATTGTAGCAATATATGCGGTTAAAAAAAACATATTACACACCCCTTGTGTCATCCTTATGTACAACTTACATAATTATATAATCAAACAATATCAAAGTCAACAAATATCACCACATCTTTTTGTTAAAAAAATATACACAATTATATTGTAATTTTAAAATAAATATGGTATATTATTCCCGTATAATAACCTAAGGAGGAGCTTTTTCTATGAAAAAGACAAGCAAACGCTTAATAGCTATGGCTCTTGCAGTTGTTTTAACACTTTCTGTTGGAGTAGTAGGTATCACAAGCTTAAACGCAAACGCATCAAACGTTATTAACGCAGGTAGCATTGATGAGGCTATCAAAATGATGAAAAATTCTCCTGACTTTTTCTCAAAGTCATCAGGCCGTATTTCATCAGGCAAAAAAGATAGCAAGGTTTACCCGACAATCATTATTCCGGGTATCAGCCAGTCAATTTCTTACCTCGCAGACGAAGACGGCTACCCTGCATACAATGCAAATGGCGAAGAGCTTTCAGGTGGTCTTTTAATTCTTGACTCAACAACTATTGTCCCTTCAGTTGCAAACAATCTTGCAGTGCCACTTTCAAAAGCTTTAATCAGCCAGAGTGATAAGAACAAATCTCTTCAGAAGGCTGTAAAGAAAACAGTTAAAGAGATCTTTGCAATTCAGGCTTCAGACAAAAATGGTAATCCTGTTAACAATCTCAAAACAGTTTCTTACAAAACATCTGTTGCTAAAATGAGCCAGGATGACAGAGACTATTTCTACAGAATGATTCCTATGAATACTCTTACTAAAGATATTGTTGATGTTACAACAGGTAAGGTTTCCTCAAAGGCAATCCTTAATGATGACGATCTCTACTTATATGCATTCCCTCTCATCGGTGACCCAATGGAATCCGCAAGAGGTCTTAACGACTATATCAAATTCGTTAAACAGCAGAAAAAGGTTGACAAGGTTAACATTGTTACAATTTCTCTTGGTGGTACAATCCTTACCGCTTATATGGAATTATACAAGAACACAGGCTACAAAGATATCAACAGAATCGTAAATGTTGTTTCCTGCTTACAAGGTACAGATGTTATGGGTGACTTCTTCCTTAGAAAGTTCAAGATCAATGATCCTAAGCACCCCGAATACGAAGAGTTCTTCTTTAATGAATTCCTTCCTATGGTAATGCAGGCAAATGCTGATTCTGCTGCTTTGGGTTACATAATCAACGTTGCTCTTAAGATTATGCCAAAAGAGGTTGTTTACTCAATTCTTACAGGTGCTGTAGATGGTATTGTTGAAACACTTTTACACAACTGTCCTCAGTTCTGGGCAATGATTCCTACAGACCGCTACGACGATGTAAAAGCTAAGTACAAAGAAATCTGGACAGACCCATCATACAAGGTTCTTGCTAAGAAGCTTGACGCATTCCAGAAAGCAAGAGTTAACCTCACTAAAAACCTTAAAAAGTTTGCATCAAGTGGCAAGCTTGTTCATAATGTTGCATGCTATGACCTCAGCTATGCAGAGCAGGATTACAACTTCTTCGGTGCAATGAGATCATCTGATGTTACAAACAGTGATGGTATAATTGATATCGATTCAACAACACTCGGCACAACATATGCAAAAGCAGGCTCCGTTCTTCCTGATGATATCGTATTTGACGATAACAGAATCATCTCCCCTGACGGAAGCATTGATGCATCTACTTGTGCATTCCCGAAAACAACTTGGTTCTTCCATGGTCAGTACCACGAAGTTGGTAGAAATGACGTTATCATTTCTCTTATCGGTAGACTTATCACAGGTCAGATTAAATCTGTTGACGATAGTGAAGACTTCCCTCAGTTCAACGGCAACCGTAACACAAGAAACATCCGTCGTTGGAGACTTGAAGAAGCAGAGGTTTTAATCAAAAACTATAAGAACGGTGTTACTGTTGACGGCGAAGGCAAAACATTAAAGTGTTCAAAAGCAGATATAGTTGAGCTTAAGGCTGCATACCAGGAATGCCTTGCACTCCTTAATGATACAGCTTTCTGTGAACCAACAGCTGCAGATGCTGCAACACAGCGTATTGAAGACGCTATCTACAGAGTCGGTCATAATGGTGAACTTCCGGAAGAAGATAACTCAATGGATGTTCTTTTAACAGCATTGGCTGCAACACTTGAAGATGTTGTTACTGCAATATTCGGTCATGGTTACGGCTTCTCTGAAATCGCAACAAAAGGTATTATTGCTAAATAAATAGTAGGTTGTTATAACTTGCACTAATTACTTTTATATGATATAATTTCACTCCCGATGAATTTCGGGAGTGATTTTTTTAGGAGTAACTATGAATATATACTTTTATACTTTAGGTTGCAAGGTTAACCAATATGAAACACAAGAAATGATTGAGCTTTTTGAAAGCAACAACCATACCATTGTTAATAAACCGAACGATGCAGATGTAATGGTGGTTAACTCCTGTACTGTTACAGCAGAAAGTGTCCGTAAAACAAGGCAGACAATAAGAAGATTAAAAAAGCTAAGACCTAATTGTATTACCATACTTACAGGTTGTGCATCACAAGCAGAGCCGCATATAATAAATAATTTGCCTGAGGTTGATATTTTACTTGGAAACAAAACGGATAGTAAAATAATACTTGCTTTGAATAAACACCTTAAAACAAAAGAATATATTAATATGTATGAAGATCATAAAGCCGGCGACGAGCTTATAAGCACAGGCATAAACAGGTTTGATGGTCATACAAGAGCATTTTTAAAAATACAAGATGGTTGTGACAGATTCTGCAGTTATTGCCTTATCCCAACAGCAAGAGGACGCTCAAGGTCAAAGCCCCTTGAAGTAATTGACAGGGAGCTTAAAAGCCTTGCAGAAAACGGCTACAAGGAGATTGTTTTTGTAGGCATTAACTTATCGGACTACGGCAAAAACACACCATATAGCCTGCCTGACGCCTTGCTTTTAGCCGAAAAATATGATTCAATCAAACGAGTACGATTAGGCTCCTTAGAGCCCGACCATATAACGGATGAAATGATTGATGCTCTCGCAAAGGTCAAAAAGCTTTGCCCACAATTTCATATATCAGTTCAGAGCGGGTGTGATAATGTTCTAAAAAAAATGAACAGACATTACACAGCCGAGGAGTATGAAATACTTGCAAAAAAATTAAGAGAAACATTTGCAGATGCAACCATAACAACAGATGTTCTGGTCGGCTTCCCTACAGAAACGGAAGAGAATTTTATTACAACACTTGAGTTCTGTAAGAGAGTTGGTTTTGAGAAAGCTCACGTTTTCCCCTACTCCGTAAGAGAAAACACCGTTGCAGCAAGAATGGAACAACTCACAAATGCAGTCAAAGATGACAGGGCATCCCGTCTTTCAAAAGTTACCGATGAAATCCGTAATAAATTTTTAAAAGAACAGATTGGTAAAACTGTAAGCGTGCTTTTTGAGGTACATAAAGACGGCTACAACGAAGGCTACACAGAAAACTACACACCCGTAAAAGTATATGGCGATTGTGATTTACACGAAAAAATACTGAATGTTAAGCTTTCAGGTGTAGAAAATGATTTTTGTTTAGGAGAAATAGAATAATATGGAATTCGAAAAATTAATTAAAGAAAGATTCTCTGTAAGAAGCTTCAAGCAAGAGCATTTACCACAAAGTATTATTAATAAAGTTCTTAACGCAGGTCATATTGCCCCAACAGGCTGCAATTTCCAGCCACAGAGAATACTTGTGCTTAATACAGATGAAGCTGTTGAAAAGCTTAAGGAATGTACAAAATGCCATTTTAATGCACCAACCGCTATGCTTATATGCCACAATAAAGATGAAAGCTGGAAGCGAGTGTATGATGGTGCAATATCCTCACCTGTTGATGCAGTTATTGTTGCAACACATATGATGCTTGCCGCACAGAATGAAGGCGTTGGTAGCTGTTGGGTAATGCACTTTAACCCTGAGGCTATGAGAAACACCTACAATATACCCGAAAGCATTGAACCCGTTGCATTACTTGTGATGGGTTATCCGTCAGATGATGCAAAACCACTTGATATGCATTCAACATATAGAGATATAAGCGAAACGGTTGTATATGACACATTTTAACAAATAACAGCCCAAGATTCATTGCAAATCTTGGGCTGTTATTATTTCCACCCCTAAAGGGACCAACAAAACAGAAAGGATATCCATTTTGAAAAGGCATCCTTTTATATCTTCTATATTTCACTCAATCTCTTCGTAGTTGTCTTCGGCTATCCACACAGGTTCACCATTTTCATTTAAACTAAATCTATAAATGGTTGTTCCAACATCAGAAGAATCAACATAGACATCGTTTGAACCGTCTAAAAATTTAATCTCTTTAAAGTCCCAACAGCGCCAACCTACTTCACAATCAAAAACAACTTTCCCATCTAAATCTTCTACGTAGAAGGTTAAGAAATCCATATCATAAGCTTCATATATTCTGGTTTTTATGGTATATTGACCATTTGTGATAGTTTGTTCTTCCATTTTGGATGGTGTTAAAACATAAAACAAACATGCAACATACAGCAAAGCCATTATTACAACTACGGCTGTAACACCAAAAAGGATTTTGTAACGCGTTTTCATTTTATAGCTCCTTAGTATAAAACTAATCTTCATAGTTATGTACATCAAAAATTATATCATGGATACATAGAAAAAGCAAACCTGAAACAAAGAGAGACACCCTTATGGGTATCTCTCTTTACTTCGCAAACATCCCATTGTGTTCGCCTTCGGCGAGGGAGTTCGAACCTCGCACTAAATACTTTGCAACAAACAAAAAGAGACACCCTTATGGGTATCTCTCTTTGCTGGCAGGGATGGCGAGGTTCGGAAGGCTCTGCCTTCCGGTTTGCTTCGCAAACATCCCATTGTGTTCGCCTTCGGCGAGGGAGTTCGAACCTCGCCTTTCAAATTTTTATACAAGATAAAAGGGATGCCCAAATGGACATCCTTTTTATCTGGCAGGGATGGCGAGGTTCGAACTCACGGATGACGGAGTCAAAGTCCGTTGCCTTACCGCTTGGCTACATCCCTATATTAAAATAGTCAAACTGCAAACAAACGTCTGAAGTTTGACCTATCTTTTGAATGGGGTGGATGATCGGGGTCGAACCGACGACCTCCAGGGCCACAACCTGGCACTCTAACCAACTGAGCTACATCCACCATATTTGGCACGGTTGGAGGGATTCGAACCCCCGACCTACTGCTTAGAAGGCAGTTGCTCTATCCAACTGAGCTACAACCGCGCATTGTGGAGCGGGTGATGGGAATCGAACCCACACGACCAGCTTGGAAGGCTGGGATTCTACCATTGAACTACACCCGCGTGCTGTCACAACAACAGATATATTATCACAACACTATATTATTGTCAAGATTATTTTTTGAAAATATCGGTAAAATTTATACAAATTTTCCTTCACAATAATCATTTTCTGCTTGGGTGATTTCTACCATTAAAAATTCACCTTTACATTTCTTGTTAGAATAAACTCTTACGGGAGTATAATTTTTTGTGTAACCCTCGCAATAGTCATTCTTTTCAGTTTCAAAAAGAACTTCAACAGTTTTGCCGATTTGTTTCTTTAAAAAGTCTTCACGGATTTTATCAGTAAT
>JAZSCV010000075.1:0-5877 GCA_045530855.1 Acutalibacteraceae bacterium | reverse complement strand
GAAAAACTAAAGTTATGTGATAGCTTTACTGGGTAGTTCTCTTACCTCTATTCTTCAGTTGGAGAGAAAATTTTTTTAAGTTATGCGAAGCTTATCCCTTTTTCGAAAAAGGGGGGACCGTTCTCGAATTAAGTTGCTGTTATGGTAAGTTGACCACGGGATATAAAATAATTGTAAAACATAGTTTGAGCGGAACGGTGGGATATTCTTTGTTGCGTAGCAACGATTTCACCGAAGGTGAACCCCTCACTTATATACAACAATAAATTTGTTACAACTTTTTGCCTTACGGCAAAACGGCACCTTAGGTGCCGAGAATATCCCACCATTTCGCCCGAGCCTGAATGTGAAAATTAATATATCACCCGCAATATATTTAAACTAAAACAACAGTCCCATTGTAAAATGGTCCCCCCTTTTTCGAAAAAGGGATAGGCTTCGCAAAATTTGAAATTTATTCTTTTTTAGTTATTATTTATTCTTCATTCTTTTAAAATTTGTTCTCTTCAACCAAAAAAACAGATAGAGAACTACCCACCACCATTCCGATTAGACATAAAAATAAAGGAAGGAGAAAAACTCCTTCCTCTAAATATAAGATTAATTTTCTGTCAAGGTAATAACGATATGAGATAAGGATGAGGAAGATACTTTTTTTAACGAAGTTGTATATGAATACTACGAGTTTGAAAAAGTGGCTAAGAAAAACTCGACAGAGTTTTTCTGTTCCTCACCTTAGATTATATTGTTATTTTGCCATATCGCCGATTTCCATCATAAATCCGCCTATCTGTGCACCAAATTCAGGTGCGCCCTCCATAATGAGCTTACCCTTCTGAACGGATTCGATCATATCGTCGATAGACATAAGGATACCGAGTGCGCTGTCGAGGTTATTAAAGCGCATTGTAAAGAACGGAAGTGCGCGCTTATATTCGCCGCGACCCGCTTTGCTCTTACCTGCTTTAATGCGGATGTAAGCAGAAACAGAATCCTCTCCATCAACCTTCCATGCATAAACACGGTCCGGGCTCTTAGAGGTCCAATCGTGAATTGCTGTATGACCCATTTTGTTAAGGGTACTGATACCTGATGAAAGAAGATAGAAATAACACTTAACAGTAAGACGCTTATCCTCTTCCTTTTCGGGTGGAGTATTTGCGGTTAAGAGGCTTGACATTTTAAGAAGAGCCATCATAAATGCGCCAAATTCTTTAATGTTTGACAAGCCGATGAATTTAGGGAGAGTTGCAGGACCGATTTTACCTTTGAAGAAGGCATTCATTGTTTCAACAGATTTAAACTGAAGCTCAACGAATTTCTGGTTATTAACTCTGTATGCAACCTTGTTTGCATGAACAAGCCATTCGTCGCCGTTAACAACGAAATGAGTTGCATATTTTCCCTCAGGTGCTTCACTGTCTAAACAGCTTACCTGATAAACACAATGTATGTTCTCAAACTTCGATTTAAGAGAAGGTACATCAGCAACAATTGTCTTTAAAAGAGGCAAAGCACCGCAAAGGAATATTTTATTTGTATAAAGTGCTTCTTGTGTAGTAGCCAAAGAAAACACTCCTTTCGTTTAATTAGGAATTAGGAGTTAGGAATTAGGAATTAAGGGCACTTGCGTGCAGCCATTATAAGCTATCGCCTCACTTTAATATTTGTGAATCTTAACTCAACATTCCACACTCACCTTTTTTGAGGAGAAGTGGTGGAATTTGCACTTTTATCGACCCCGTAGCGTGCAAAGGCACGTGAGTTTGGGGAGATAAAATGCAAAGACCGCCGCTTATACTCAAAAAACATTAGAACTCGTCGTCCCAGTCATTATCCTCTTCGAAGTCTGCCTTCATAACCTCACGAACAGCTTCAATAATACCGTTAGAGTCGATACCGAGAGTAGACATAATATCCTCGTGGAGACCGATAGGTGCAAAAGTATCCTGAACACCAAGCTTTTTGAATGCACAGCCCTTACCTGATTCAACAACAACCTCTGCTACTGCTGAGCCAAGACCACCGATAACTGTATGGTCTTCAACTGTGATGATACGGCGTGTATCCATAACTGCTTTAAGAACAGCTTCTTTATCAAGAGGCTTGATTGTGTGCATATCAAGAACACGAATCTTAAGTCCGTCTGCCTTCTCAAGGAATTCTGCAGCCTGATAAGCCTGGAATACGCAAGAGCCACAAGCAATAATTGTAAGGTCTGAGCCTTCGTGAACCTCTACAGCTTTACCAAGCTCAAAGCCGTAGTTTGCATCCTTGTAAAGAACACGGTCAAAGCCACGGTTAATTCTGATATAGAATGGGCCCGGTGTGTTGTAAGCTGCCATAACAGCATTGTATGTTTCGTAGCCGTCTGCAGGGCAGATAACTGTAAGGTTAGGAATAGAACGTGTTAAAGCAAGGTCGCAGATAGCGTGGTGAGTAGAGCCTGCCTGACCAAAGGATGTACCTGAGTGTGTAGCAATAACTTTTGCGTTAACATTCTGGTAGCAAAGGTCTGTGTGAAGCTGGTCTGCTGAACGGAATGATGCGAACTGAGAGAATGTTGAAAGGAAAGGAACAAGGCCTGCCTTTGCCATACCTGCAGCTACACCGAACATATTCTGTTCTGCGATACCTACGTTAAAGAATCTGTCAGGGAATTTCTTCTGGAAATCACCGATTTTTGTTGATTTTGCAAGGTCAGCTGTGAGAGCAACTACCTCTGGGTGAGCTTCTGCAAGCTCAACAAGAGCCTGACCGTAAATTTCAGCTGTTGAGAGTGATGTTGACTGCTCAGCTGTATATGATAAACCGCCTGCCATGATTATTTGCCCTCCTTCTCTGCTCTTGCAACTCTTTTTGCATATGATGCTTCAAGAGCTTTTTTACCATTAGCATATTTTTCATCGTCAAAAGCACCATAGTGCCATCTGAAGTCACCTTCAATAAAGTCGATACCGCAACCCTTAACTGTATCGCAAAGGATAAGTACAGGCTTATCTGTATCGTTTTCGTAAGCAAAGTCAATAGCTTCGCAAAGCTCTTTGATGTTGTTACCGTCAATTTTCTTAACAATAAAACCAAAAGCTTCCCACTTATCTGCAAGTGGCTCAAGAGCCATAACATCTTCTGTGTTACCGTCAATCATATTGTGGTTGCGGTCAACAAAAGTAATAAGGTTTGTAAGCTTGTAGTGAGCGGCACTCATTGCTGCTTCCCAGTTTGAGCCTTCGTCAAGCTCACCGTCACCGAGAACAACGAATGTTTTGTAATCCTTCTTAAGAAGTCTTGCGGCAAGGGCTGTACCTACACCGATTGAAAGACCATGACCGAGAGAGCCTGTTGATGCATCAACACCAACAACCTTGTTTGAGTCAAGGTGCATACCCATTTTTGAACCTGAAAGGTTAAATGTTTTAAGCATTTCAGGGTCGTTGAAGCCGAGGTCGCAAAGAACAGGTGCATAAGCAATACCTGCATGACCTTTACTGAGAATAAAGCGGTCACGATCCTCCCAATTAGGATCCTCAACCTTAATGTGCATATATTTATGGTAGCACACTGTCATAATATCCATAACACTCATACCGCCGCCGATGTGGCCGCTGCCTGCCCAGTATGTTGTATCAAGGCAAAGGTTACGGAGATCGTTTGCTTTCTTTTCAAGAGCAAGCCACTCCTGTTTTGAAAGAGCCATTTTTATTCCTCCTAAATGTAAATTGTATAAAGCCGATAAACATCGGTTAAATTAACTTAATTAACCAAGCTCAGGATGAAGCTTTTTAACTGCTTTGAATGCATCCTCTGCAATTTCAATAGATCTGTTAATATCCTCCTGAGTAAGAGATGCATTGATAAAGTGGTTGTGGTGAGATGTAATAAACATACCGCGGTTAACACACTCTGCAACCCAATCCTGGTGGAGAAGAAGAGAATCATCGTTTGCAATTCTTAAGTAGAAGAGTGCAGGTGCACCTGTTACTCTGAGATCGAAGCCGTGCTCCTTACCTGCGGCAACAAAGCCGTCTGTAAGCTGTCTGCCCATTTCGTCAAAGAGCTTTGGAGCATTGATTGCTTTAAGCTTATTGATACAAGCAATACAAGCCGCAAACGGAACTGCGCTCATCCAGTAAGAGCCTGTGTAAGAAAGGCTTGAAGCTGCATTTCTTAAAAATTCCTTACCGCAGAAGGCAGACATATTGTAGCCGTTTGCAAGTGCCTTGCAGAAGCAGATAATATCTGCCTCAAAGCCGAAGAAATGGTCTGAGCCTGCAAGGTCAAGACGGAAGCCGCAACGAACATCGTCAACAATAAGAACAATGCCGTGCTTTGTGCAAAGCTCTCTTACTTCCTTCCAGAAGCCGTCTACAGGGAAAGCATTGTCAATAAAGTTACCATGGTTATATGGCTGTGCAATAATTGCGGCAATTTCATTTTCGTTTTCTGCAATTATTTTCTTAAGGCCTTCAATATCATCCCAACGGGCATAGATATTGTTAGCAACATCTTCAGGAGTAACGCCCGGGTAGTCAATCTTCTGCACCATAGGTGATACGCCGTGATAGAAGTTATTGAAGAAAACAAGCTTCTTTCTGCGAGTGTGTGCACGGGCTGTAAGAATAGCACCCTGTGTAGCATCGTTACCATTCTTTGCAAAGAATGCCCAGTCTGCTGTAGCAACTGTGTCAACGAGAAGCTCCGCACACTCAATCATAATTTTATCAGGAGATGTAACACAGTTACCCTTTTTAATCTGCTCAATAGCAGCTGCGTCAACATCTTCATCGCAATAACCTAAAATGTTAGGACCATATGCGCACATATAGTCGATATACCGGTTGCCGTCAACATCCCAGAAATATGAGCCCTTTGCTTTTTCAGAAAAACGAGGCCATCTGTTAACAGGTATAAACTGACCTTCGGCAGGGCCTAAGTGACCATAAACGCCTGCAGGGATAACCTTGGCAGCGCGCTCAAAATATTCGTCTGATTTAGTTGTTTTGTATAATGGATATTTATTGCTCATTTTTACTGCCTCCTTATCCTATATATAATGCAACTCTGTCAAGTATGCGGTTAACGTTATCAAGCATACTTACAAGACCATGCATTTCGATTTTGCCTGTGCCGATACAAGCAAGTGCGTTAAGCTGACCATCAAAGAGACCGCGTGCTGTTTCGATAGAATCGAAAATCATAGCGGCACGATACTTTTCAGGAGCCTTTTTTAGTGTCACAATGCGATGATTTGTACAAACAAGCTCAACTGCAGGACCATTTTTAATAGCAATAAGAACGCTACCATCCTCAATAGCCTTTGCGCTGAATTTACCAACCTGGTCGTTATTTGCAATCTGAGCAATTGCAACACCGATTGTATAGAGCATAAGCTCTGTACTGCGCTGGAAGAAAACAGGGTCCTTAAGATCCTCTTCAGATGCTCTCATATATTTTGTGAGAAGATCTGTAAGAGCTGTGAATGTTTTTAAAAGGAAACCAATATGCTGGAAGCCCTTTGATGGAATTGGTGTAGTTGTGCCGTCAATAAGTCCGTTAAACTTTTCACAGCTTGAAAACGGAAGCTTTACATCACATGCACCGCAACCCTGCTCCATACGGCATTTGCCGTTTTTGAAATAAAGGGTAGCACTTGGACCATTTTTAACTTCAAAGCCGATTGAAATTGGCTTTTTGCCTTTAAGAAGTTCAGCTGCTTCAGGCACAATATCGCAAAGATTTTCCAATGTGCCGAGAATACCAAACATGTTTATGTAGGCAAGTGTTTTTGAATCCATAAGATTTTGCAAAACAAACATCCTCCTTTTTTGCATTGAACAAAATCAATTTATTATCTGTTTTATTTTAACAGACCAATGG
>JAZSCV010000062.1:0-6211 GCA_045530855.1 Acutalibacteraceae bacterium | reverse complement strand
CAGGGTTGTTTTTCTTTTCCTTCATAGTGTTGTAATTACGTTGCTTACATTCTGTGCAGGAAAGTGTAATTTTTACTCTCACTAACGGCACCTCCATTTTTTGATTAGCCTCCCTCTCAACGGTGAACAGAGCCTATCCCCGTTCATTCCGAAAAGCATTCCTCTTTCAAACCATGATTGTGAGAAAATCAAGGCACAAAAAAAGAACCCTCCACGAGAGGTAACGAGATTATAGCACGGGGGCATTTTATTGTCAATACATTTTTGACAAAAAAAGGATTGGTTTTTCGTCGCATTTCACATATAGCAAGTTTTTTTGCTAAAAAGAATACAAAAATTTACAATTAGGTATTGGCATAGCATTATTTTTGTTCTATAATGTATGCGTATGTGTATACAATTGTAATATAAGGAGGAGTTTTCTTGGCAGGAAAATACTCTGTACCACTCAGTAAGCTTATACAGGCATATTCCTTTGAGGTAATGTACATGCCCGATAAGCCGGATAATGAAATTGTAGTCTGCTCAAAGGATGTCAACCGTCCCGGATTGTTATTTGCAGGTTACGAAAAATTCTTTGACCCGGAACGTGTTGAATTTATAGGTCTTGCAGAAACAAGCTATCTTCAGGAGCTTGATGAAGTCACGCAAAAGGAACGCCTGGAGCTTTTCTTCAGCCTCAAGCCACCTGTTGCAATTCTTACAAGAAATATTGATGCCCCCGGTGCTATGCTTGAGCTTGCTCGGAAATACGAGGTACCGCTTCTCAGAACAACAGAGCCTACCTCTGATATAATGGCAAACATGATTTCATACCTTAACACAGAATTAGCAGAAAGAATTACTCGCCACGGTGTTATGGTTGAGGTTTATGGTGAAGGCATACTTATTCTTGGTGACAGCGGTGTAGGTAAAAGCGAAACCGCTATAGAGCTTATGAAGCGTGGTCACCGTCTTATTGCTGACGATGCGGTTGAAATCAGAAAGGTTTCTTCAAAAACTCTTGTAGGCAGTTCACCTGACAATATACGTCACTTTATCGAATTAAGAGGTATCGGTATAGTTAACGCACGTAATATTTTTGGTATAGGTTCTGTTAAGGTTACCGAAAAAATAGATATGGTTATTCAGCTCGAGCATTGGGATAGCGAAAAATCCTATGACAGATTAGGTCTTGACGATGAATATATTACCATATTAGGTAACAAGGTACCTTCAACCACAGTACCTGTAAGACCTGGTAGAAACCTTGCGGTTATAATTGAAATCGCAGCTATGAACAACCGTCAGAAAAAGCTTGGCTACAATGCAGCCAAAGAGCTTATGACTCAGTTAGGTATGCCGGTAGAAGAGCCTACCTCTTCAGAAGTAGATGCATTGAATTAAATTTTATATAAAGGAGAAAATAAAAATGTACAGAATTGGTGTTGATCTTGGCGGTACAAATATCGCAACAGGTGTTATAAACGAAAAGAACGAAATCATTGGCAGAGGTAAGGTTAAAACCCGTGCTCCCCGTCCTGCAGAGGATATCTTTGATTCAATCAAGGAAGCTGTTGATATGGCAGTTATGAATGCAGGCATCAACTACGAGGAAGTTATTTCAGTTGGTATCGGTACACCCGGCTCTGTTAACAAAGACACAGGTGCTATCGAATTTTCAAACAATCTTCAGTTCAATAATGTTCCTGCAAAGCAGATGCTTGAGGAAAGACTCAAAAAGCCTGTTTACCTTGAGAACGATGCTAATGCCGCAGCTCTTGGTGAGGCTGTTGCAGGCTCAGGTAACGGTGTTAAAAACTTTGTTGCAGTAACTCTCGGCACAGGTGTTGGCAGCGGTATTATTATTGATGGTAAAATCTACCGTGGTTCAAACTTCTGCGGTGGTGAAATGGGCCATATGGTTATAAATGTTGATGGTATTCCTTGTAACTGTGGCAGAAAAGGTTGCTGGGAAAAATACGCTTCCGCAACAGCACTTGTTTCACAGGCAGTTGAAGCAATGGAAGGCAATAAATCAAGCCTTCTCTGGCAGACCTGCGACGGTGACCTTAACAAGGTTGAAGGTAAAACAATTTTCGAAGCATACGATTTAGGTGATGCTACAGCAAAGGCTGTTATTGACAAATACCTTTACTATGTTGCTGTTGGCCTTGCAAACGTTGTTAATGCACTTCAGCCTGAAGCTGTTTGTATTGGCGGTGGCATCAGCGGTCAGGGTGAAAAAATACTTAAGCCAATCCGCGATATCGTTAAAGCAGAGCGTTACAGCGTTTATGCTGATAAGCAGGCTGCTATTGTACCTGCCTCTTTAGGTAATGATGCAGGCATTATCGGTGCGGCATTACTTGACGAATAAGGATTTCTATGA
This sequence comes from Acutalibacteraceae bacterium, assembly GCA_045530855.1. GTDB lineage: Bacteria > Bacillota > Clostridia > Oscillospirales > Acutalibacteraceae > DTU089. Next base: position 3,840 of record JAZSCV010000062.1, on the reverse strand, counting down.
GTAAAACATTTAATTTTCAAGAATTATATACTTATGCTCTCTCAGTTGGTTGCGATGCTGTTTTAAATGAAGCTATGTCAAAAAACACTTCATTTAAAACAGGTGGGCCCTGTGGTGTAAGGCTCTCCCCAAACAACACAGATATGCTTGTCAGTATAATAACTAAAGCCAAAGAGCTTAATATCCCTTTTGTTGTTTTAGGAAACGGCACCAATGTTCTTGTCCCTGACGACGGCATAGATAAAGCAGTAATTATAATCGGAAACAATATGTCAGAATCATCAGTTAATGGTGATGAAATCTCCTTTTCTGCAGGCACGGGCTTTACGTCACTTTCAAGAATTGCTCTTGAAAATTCATTGAGCGGTCTTGAATTTGCGTTCGGTATTCCCGGCACCTGTGGTGGAGCTATATTTATGAATGCCGGTGCATACGGCGGTGAAATAAAGGATGTGCTTACAGAAATAACACACCTTACACCGGATATGAAAGTTGAAACCATAAAAGCAGAAGATGCCGAGCTTACATACAGGCATTCTGTATACAAAACCAACAATTGTATTATTCTTGGCGGTAAAGTAAAGCTTTCAGAAGCTCCAAAGGAAAGCATCAAAGCAAAAATGGATGATTTTTTAGGCAGAAGAAAAGATAAACAGCCTTTGGACTATCCAAGTGCAGGTAGCACCTTCAAACGTCCTGAGGGTTATTTTGCAGGTGCTCTTATTGAACAATGCAACCTTAAAGGTAAAGCTATCGGTGGCGCTCAGGTAAGCGAAAAGCACGCAGGCTTTGTAATAAACAAAGGTAATGCCACGTCTTCCGATATTCTTGAGCTTATAGATTATGTACACAATACAGTAAAAAACGAAACCGGTGTCACACTCGAACCGGAGGTTATAGTACTGAGGTAAATTATGTCCTTTTCAGCAGATGTAAAAAAAGAATTGACACAAAACATTTCCTCCGCCTGTTGTTATAAGGCGGAGGCTTTCGGTATGCTTTTATATGGTCGGGCTTTCGGCATTACCGAAATTTCTCTTATGACAGAATTCAAAGAAGTGGCAGAGCATTATGCCGCCGCAGTAAGAGACTTAACAGGTATTACCCCCACAGTTGAAGAAACAAAAGCGGGTAACCATAAAATAAGTATACCAAACAAAAGCGACCGTTTAAAAATACTTAGCTTCTTCGGCTATACCGGAACTGAACTCGCTTTAAGAGTAAACCTTTCTAACCTTGAACAAACCAATGAGGATTGTTGTTCAAGAGCATTTTTACGCGGTGCTTTCCTTGTTTGCGGTAGTATTACAGACCCGGAAAAGGATTACCACATTGAATTCAATGTTGCTAAAGCAAAATTGTGTGACGATTTAATGCAGATAATTACCGATATGGGGCTTAAAGCAAAAAAAATAATACGCAATAACAACTATGTAATATATAGCAAGGAAGCAGAATCAATAGAAGATTTTATCGGCAATATGGGTGCAAACAACGCCTTTATGCACATTATGCAGACTCGCGCAATGAAGGATATTAAAAACCAGATTAACAGACGCTCAAATTTTGAGTCTGCTAATATGAGCCGTTCTATCGAGGCAGGTCTTAAACAGGTTGCTGTTATTGAGGAAATATTAGAAAGCATCAAACTTGATGATATGACAGACGATCTTTCCGCGCTTTGTTCATTGCGACTTGAAAACCCTGATATATCTTTAGATGAGTTAGGTAAAATGATGAACCCTCCCCTTTCCCGTTCAGCTGTAAGCAGGCGCTTTAAAAAACTGGAACAGATTGCACAGGAGTTAAAAAAATGAAAGAGTTTTACATAAACAAAAACGACGCTGGGCAAAGACTCGACAAATATATTACAAAGTCCTTCCCTCTCCTTCCGCAATCCTTAATGTACAAATACATTCGTAGCAAACGAATAAAGGTTAACAACAAGCGCTCTGAAATATCATACAGATTAAAAGAAAACGATCTTGTTTCCCTTTATATAAATGACGAATTTTTTGAAGAGAGCAAGCCAAAATATGACTTTCTTAATGCGGGCAAGAGTATTAAAATAGTATATGAGGATGAAAATATTCTCCTTATAGATAAGCCTGCCGGTATTCTTTCTCACCCTGATGAAGATAATTATACGGACACAGCTATTACAAGAATCAAACGCTATCTGTACGAAAAGGGTGAATATATTCCCGATAGTGAAATGAGCTTTGCACCTGCACTCGTTAACCGTATAGACAGAAACACCTGCGGTATCATTATCGCAGCAAAAAGCGCAGAAGCATTACGAATACTTAATGAAAAGTTGAAAAACAGGGAACTACATAAGCTTTATTTGTGTATCGTTATGGGTAAACTCAAAAACTCAAGTGGTCTTATTGAGGGTTTCCTTGAAAAGAACGAGAAGCAGAACAAGGTTTATATAAGTAATACTTCTACAGACAAATCCAAGTCTATTGCTACCAAATATAATGTTTTAGGCTATAAAAATGGTCTTTCCCTTGTTGAGGTTGAATTGCTTACAGGCAGAACACACCAGATAAGGGCAAGCTTTTCCCACTTAGGCACACCGCTTTTAGGTGACGGCAAATACGGAACAAATGCTCAAAACAAACAGTTTGGCGGTTACAAAAAGCAATTCCTTTATTCTTATAAATTAACATTTGATTTCAAATCCGATGCAGGTATACTTAATTACCTTAACGGCAAAAGCTTTGAGGTTGAGGATGTGTGGTTTAAGGATGCGTTTTATAACGATGAAATATAAATAAAAGATGCTTGAATCTGCAGATTCAAGCATCTTTTATTTGTTTTATGGAGCAAAACAAAAAGAGTGCCGATTTCTCGACACTCTAAATAGCAAAGTTAGATTTTTCGTAGTTTGCTTTAGATTTCCGATTTTGCGAACCCGTAGCGTATAAAGATACGTAAGGGTGAGTAAAACGGAAAGATGAAGTAAAATACGAAAAAGATTAGTCAGCTGTATATGGAAGAAGAGCTATCATTCTTGCTCTCTTAATAGCTGTTGTGAGCTCTCTCTGGTGGTAAGCACATGTGCCTGTTACACGACGAGGGAGAATCTTTGCTCTGTCGGATGTGTAGCGACGAAGCTTTGCAGCATCCTTATAATCAATTTTTTCAACCTTCTCAACACAGAAAGCGCAAACTTTTTTGCGGCCCTTCTTGTTAGGACGGCGATCAGCTTTATCGTATGCCATAATTTAATTACCTCCTGTTAGAATCAAAATGGTAATTCGTCGTCATCAGCACCTGCTGAAAAATCATCAACATTACCATTTGAGAAAGATGGGGCAGCATCGGTAACTCTCGGAGCACCACTTGTACCTGATTCGCTCTTTGAACCACAGAAGCTAACATTGTCAGCAACTATTTCAAAGGTTGAGCGCTTAACACCATCTTTTTCATATGAACCGGTCTGGATTGAGCCTTGAACTGCAATCATAGAACCCTTAGAAAAATATCTTGTAACGAATTCAGCAGTTTGTCTCCAACAAACAACGTTGATGAAGTCTGCCTTTCTTTCTTCGCCCGGTTTTACGTAGCCACGGTCTACTGCAACAGAAAACCTTGTAACAGCAACGCCGTTAGGTGTTTGGCGAAGTTCAGGATCAGCTGTAAGTCTGCCCATAATAACTGCGCAATTAAGCATATTTCACACCTCTTATTTCTTAATTACCATTGAACGAAGTACGCCCTCTGTAATACCGAGAACACGCTCGAGCTCTGCAGGGAAACCTGCTTCACATGAGTGATTGTAAAGAACATAGTAGCCGTCTTCTTCATCGTTGATGAGATATGCAAGTCTAC
>JAZSCV010000066.1:0-86148 GCA_045530855.1 Acutalibacteraceae bacterium | reverse complement strand
TGATGGTATGTGCGTCACCGTAAAAGGTGCCGTCATATTGGTTGCTACCATTACCTATGGGTGTCCATACCCTGAAATCCGAGACGTCACCGTTCAATTGTCCATCCTCATTCAGTACATTTTGGTTGACAGTGATATTTGCGGTCTGTTCACCGTTAATAGTGGTGAAGCCTCCGTTCACAGCCGCCGCAAAGGCGTACAGCTCATCGGCTGTACCGATATCATAGTAATTATCACCATCTGCATCCCTGAGTGTTACAGATGCACCTGTATCGATAGTTACAGTAAGGTCAGTCGCAGCTGCATTTACCGTAAAACTCACCATTGGCACATAGCTCATTACAAGAGCAAGGCACAGAGCTATACTCAATATTTTTCTTAATGTTCTGTTAGTTTTGGTTTTCATAGTATCTTCCTTTCCGGAATATAGTCGCCAGTCCCCAGTCACCAGTCTCCAGAATTCTTACCTGGCACTGGTAGCTATTTTATTCTTTTCAAAAGTCCATTTATCATTTTGCCAATTTCATAGCAATTATTTGATATATTTGTCATTTGTTCTTGGTTTATATAATCTAAGTTTTTGGCTATTATAAGTTGAGTTTCCAATTCCGCCAAAGAACCTCTTGCAACACACAAAAACTGGCTAAACTCTTTATCTGAGTTTCTATCGTGTCCTTCTGCAATATTACTCGGTATGGACACTGCCGCTCTTTGCATTTGTGAAACCAAACCATAAACCTCTTCTTTTGGAAGAGTTTTTGAAAGTCTATAAACTTCAGTAACAAGTTGTATGGATTTTTGCCAGACTAATAAATCTTTATAGCTACTCATATGTTCACCTCACTCAAAGCTGGCAGCCGGCGACTGGCGACCGGTAGCTTTTTCTGCATCTATGAGCATTTGTTCAAAGGTTTCCTCTGTTGTTTTATCAACATATTCTTTAAACTCCTTGAAAATTCGTTCTCCGATATGTTTATAATCATAACTTAAAGCTTTTTCGATTTTTGTTTTGCGCAAATCTTCGGGTACACCGTAGATAATAAGGATTTTATCAAGAGCTCCCGAAATTCTTGTTTCAAGTGGTATATGTTCATCCAAGGACATAAGCGTTGCATATTCAATGCCTGAAACAAGAATTTCTGCTTCCTTGAACTGTTCGTCAGTCCAGTCCTTGCAATAATCTTTATAAACCTCTTTAGAGCGTTCAGTATCGTTTTCACGAATTATTTTTAGTGTTACGGGACTTTGGTAGGATGAAATAAAGAAATCCTTTGCGATAGGATTACTTTCACAAGCTGATGCCATTGTCATAAGCTCGAGGCAAACTGCCATTACCGAGCTTATACCTTCCTTCGTTTCATCATCAATAAGCTTTCTCTGAAACTTACAAAGGTCGTCCACAAGAATACTGAGCATATGCTCTTTAGTAGGGTAATAATATGTAAGATTACCCGTGCTCATACCAAGCTCTTTCGCTATTGTATTTGGTGATACATTTGAATAGCCTTTTTCAAAAAACAGATGTATTGCGGTTTTTAATATATTTCGTTTGGTTCTATCTGATTTTTTCAATTTCATATACTAATCCCTTTATGATTTTCGCACTTATACTAAAGTATCTTTTGTCACATTTTAGCACACCAATATATAACAATTCAATACTTTTTTATAAAATAATTAATAATTTAACAATCGCCAGATTTCAAACCCATACCTTTTGATGAAACAGGAATAAAATCTTACCTAATTCACAAAAATAGGATGTAAACAAACTCGCGTTTGTCACATCCCATTTTATCTGTTTTATTCAGTTAATTGATGTTTACACATTTGAAAATCACGCAAATTCCAATGCACGAAATAAAAAACGGTTATAAACATAGCTACCTAAGCAAATTCAACTAAACCTTTATGTGTTGATGTAATCTCAACTCATATATTCACCATTATAGCTCACAAGCACTGCACTACTAACCCCGGGAAAGCTTGATATTACATTTACAAAGTCTGTGTTGTCATCTTTAAGACGTATATCCATATTAATCTCTACCAATCCTTTTTGAGCCGACTTGCTTTTAATAATACACTTTTCAACATTGTTGCTTAAAAAGTTTTTTACCATTTCTTCGCTTTCATAACCATCACACTGAACAATTACAATGTATGGATTACAATGAGTTTTTCTGTTAACAAAGGTAAGAAGGATTACACCAATAATAATACTGCCCATAACCGCAAGAGGAATCATACCTGCTGCAAGAACAATACCAACAGCAATTGACCAGAATAAGAACGCAATATCCAGGGGTTCTTTTATTGCCGTACGGAAACGGACAATTGAAAGAGCACCAACCATACCAAGAGAAAGAACAACATTTGAGGTTACCGCAAGAACAACCACAGTCGTAATCATTGTAAGTGCAACAAGAGTTGTACCAAAAGATGACGAATACATTACCCCACGGTATGTCTTCTTGTAAACGAGGAAAATAAACATACCTAAACCGAAAGCAAGTGCAATAGAGATTATCATGTCAAAAATGTTTACGCTTGCAATGTTTTCCAAAAATTTAGATTTAAAAATGTCATCGAAAGTCATAATATATACTCCTTAAATTTTATATTTTTCTTAAGCTGTATTTTCTGCAAACAGCATATTTTGAAAAAGCCTCTGTAACGCAGGAGGGAATCTGTACAGCATCGCGGATAACATCAGGAAGAAATTCATCCCATTTCACCTCAAGTATAATGGAGTTGCCCGCCGGAACAGTAAGGCATTCAGGATCAAAAAAATCTGTGGTATTTATCCCTGTTCTAATATTATAATCAAGTGTAACGCGAACATTGCCTGCTGAAAACACAAATGGTTCCCTTTCGTAGAACACAACAATTTTAGGTCGCAAGCCCTGACTTAATATTTTGCTGTAAAGCTCTACAATCAGTGGTTCATTGCTTTTTATCATCCATTGATAATCCCCATAAACAATAGCCTGTGCCATTTCTTTTGTAAGAAAAGCGCTTTCTTTAACACAAAGACCGTTTATCTTGCTTTTCTTTTCAAGTTTTATAACAGATGTATCATTGTTATAAAAGCGAATCCTAAACTTTTGGCGTGCGTTTACACCGTCAATTTTTTTCTTTTAAGGCTTTGTTCTGCGCGTTATCGAAATACAGACTTTTTACAATATATTTTCCATCTGTTGTATGAACATCTTTTTTCATAATAGCAGAAAGCCTTGCTCGAACTGCCAACATTTCGCTGATGCTTATTTCGTGTTTGTACTCATGACGAAATTTCATTTTTTATCACCTCACTATGTTAAAATCATATCATCAAAAACTGAATTCAAACTGAAAAAAAGTTGCACGAATGTAAAAGAAATGTTAACAAATTAATTTTCAGTTTCATTTCAGCAAATAAAGATATTATAATATCGGCAGGTGAAAAATATGAAAATACTTATAATAGAAGATGAAAAAATACTTGCCGATTCTCTGAAAGCACTTCTTGAAAGCAAAGGCTTTGAAGTTGAAGCAGTTTATGACGGAGAATCCGGAAAGGAATATGCAGAGCTTGGTATATACGATCTGTTAATTCTTGATGTAATGATGCCGAAAATGGATGGGTATGAGGTTGCAAAACAAGTTCGCTCAAAAAAATGTTCTACTCCGATTCTTATGCTGACAGCAAAATCAGAGGTTGAGGACAGAATAAAAGGCTTAAACAGTGGTGCAGACTATTACCTGACAAAGCCCTTTTACACATCCGAATTACTTGCCTGTATAAATGCTCTTCTTCGCCGACAAGGCAATCAGGTAAATGAACTCGTTTTCGGCAACACCTCTCTTGACCTTTCGTCAAGCACACTTATCTGTGGTGAAAAATCCGTTCGTCTTTCCGCAAAGGAATTTGATGTTATGCGTTTTCTTATGCAAAGCGGCAAAAAAAACCTTTCAAAAGAAACATTACTTGCAAGAGTGTGGGGGTATGATTCTAATGCAGTTGAAAATCACGTTGAGGTCTATATCGGTTTTTTGCGTAAAAAACTTCGTAGTATAAATTCAGACGTGAATATCGAATCAATAAGATGGCTCGGTTATCATCTGGAGGTAAAATCACATGATTAGACGGTTAAAAATAAAATTCGTATGCATTTTTATGTTAATTGTCTCAATTATGCTTGGGATAATATTCGGCACTATCATATCATTAACCCAAAGAAACATCGAACAACAAAGTATTTCTGCCATGAGAGATATAGCAGCCAGACCTAAACCACACGATATTCCAAGGAAAGATTTCGGGCATACTCCCATTCCTCACTTTAGTCTGATTATGACGCCCGATGGTAATTTCATTGCTGACGATAACGATTTTTTTGATTTAACGGATGAAAATTATTTAAACTCTCTTTGGGAATATGCTGAAAGCTGTGATGAAGAAAGCGGAGTTGTACCCGATACCTCTTTACGATATTTCCGCAATAAAACACACATAGGAAACAGTTATATTTTCACTGATATTTCAGTTGAAAAAGACATGATCAGAAGTCTTTACAGAACAAGTACAATTATAGGGATAAGTGCATTTATACTTTTCTTTTTTATTAGTATTTTTCTTTCTAAATGGGCGGTTAAACCGGTTGAAGAAGCATGGAATATGCAAAAACAATTTATTGCTGATGCTTCACATGAACTCAAAACACCGCTTACAGTTATTGCCACTAATGCTGAGCTGATTAAATCGGAAAACTCAGAGAAAAGCAAAAATAAATTCACAGACAATATCCTCATAATGACAAAGCAAATGCGAGGACTGGTTGAAAGTATGCTTGAGGTTGCACGACTTGATAGCGGAAATCTGAAAAAAGAATATGAAGCCTTTGATTTGAGCGAAACCGTGTCAAACGCGACATTACCATTTGAAGCATTGTTCTTTGAAAAAAAACAGAATTTTAATTCTGTAATTGAATCGGATATAAAAATCAACGGAAGCCCTGAACAAATAAAACAGATTGTCGATATTCTTCTGGATAATGCCAACAAATACGCACCCAATTACTCCGATATCAAACTGATTCTTGAAAAGCAAGGCAAAACACATTGCAGACTTTCTGTGAGTAATGAGGGTGATGCACTATCTGACGAGGAAATAAAAAATATCTTCAAACGTTTTTACAGAGGTGATAAAACAAGGCAAATGAACAACAGCTACGGATTGGGACTTTCTATTGCCCAAAGCATTGTAAAAGAACATTCAGGTAAAATTTACGCAGAAAGCAAAAACGGACTAAATACTTTTGTTGTACAGTTCCATGTATTATAAAGAATAAAACAATATTCAGTACTTCAATTCGTTGCGCATAGTATTTTCTCCGTTTTTTTTAAATTAAAAAAATCACCTATTTTTTTATTCTGTAAATTATAATAAAAGTATAAAAACAAAAAAGGATTTGATTATAATGAAAAAAATATTAGTATGTCTTATTGTCATAGTTTTGTTTCTTACCGGTTGCAGCACACCCGCAGAGCCTAAAATTGATGGTGTCCAAATCAATCTTTCGGATGACAAAATCACAGTTGATAACAAAGAAATAAATAACGATGCTACTCAGGCAGTTTACTCAGCGAATGATATTGTTTTTTACCTTGAAGGTCAGGATTTCAAATATGGTGAGGGCACAAAAGACGATGAACATTCTCAAGGTGAGGCAGATGCTCATACTGTTGTACACATTACAAAGCCCGGCAGATATGTATTAAGCGGTAAGCTTTCAGCAGGACAAATTGCAGTTGACCTTGGTGAAGACGCAGAAGAAAACCCACAAGCAGTAGTAACTCTTATCCTTAATGGTGTTGACATTACCTGCTCAGTTGCGCCTGCAGTTATTTTCTATAATGTATACGAATGTGGCGTTGCAGATACAGAAAATGCAACAAAGGATGTTGACACTTCGAAAGCCGGAGCAAATGTAATTATTGCAGACAGAAGCGAAAATAATATAAGTGGCTCCTATGTTGCAAAAATTTATAAATCTTATGAGCTCAACGAGGACGGAACAAAGGTTGTTGACAGTAAAAAGCTGCACAAATACGATGCTGCCTTCTACTCAAAGAAAACAATGAACATAAACGGCGGTGATATTGGTGATGGTATTCTCAATATCAAAGCCGAAAATGAAGGTCTTGACAGTGAATTACACCTTACAATAAACGGTGGTAATGTTAATATCACATCAGGTAATGATGGTATAAATACCAATGAAGATAATGTTTCTGTTACAACTGTAAACGGAGGTACACTCAACATCCTTTGTGACGGAACAACCGGTGAGGGCGACGGAATCGACTCGAATGGTTGGCTTGTAATCAACGGCGGTACTGTAATATCACAAGCTTGCGCCACAAGTGGTGATGCAGGTATTGACTCTGACAAAGGCATTTATATTAATGGTGGCAAAGTCGTAGCATCGGGTAATATGCTCGATAGAATTGCAGGCGGAGAGCAAACTTATGCAGTATTTAATTTTGCAACACGCCAGGTTGGTGATAGCACTTATACTCTAAAAAATGCTGAAAATAAAGTGATTGGTGAATATGCACCAACCAATGATTTCACATACCTTTTAATTGCAGACAATAACCTTACTGAGGGTAACTACACCTTCTGGCAAGATAACACTCAGCTTTCAGCAGTATCAATAGGTAATATGCAGGATAAAAAGCCTACCGAGAACGGTCAACAACCGATTAAAGATATGAATGGTGAAAAAACAGAAAGCTCAGAAAATGCACCTGAAGATGTGACAAGACCGGACGGTGAATTCCCTCAGATGCAAAACGGAGAAAGACCTGAAAAGCCCGAAGGAATGGAAAACCATCCTGAAGGTATGACAAGACCTGATGGTGAAAATCCTCATATGCAAAATGGTGAAAGACCGGGAAAACATTTTGGTATGGGAGGAACAGGTATAATTAATGGTGAATCCTCAACAACATTCACTATTGTTAAAGGTGGCAACCAATTCGCAAATGTAAGCCCCGCTACAACAACGGCAACAACGACAGAATAAAACAGAATTTCCGATAAAAATATCAATGGGCAGATTTCATTTTGAAATCTGCCCATTCTTTATATAATACTCACACATCCTGACGGATGTTGGTTTTTTCTTTTTCTGCTGCTGCAGTAGTTGCACGTGTACGTTCCAGATCAAGATACATTTTTTCTCTTGTTTTCTGATCAATATTATAGAAAAACATTGGTATTATGCTAAAAACATCAAATATAAGCTGTGGTCCGAATGCAGCAATAAACATCTTCCACATTGTATCCTCTGATTGAACAGCGGTAAGACCCGATTCGTAGCCTGCCCACCTTGAAAGGAGCATTGTGTTTATCTTTGTGAGAGCTATACCTCTCACCTTGTTGAGGTAGCCTGTAAGAAGGCCAACAGTTGCCTCTACTCTGTAACCATTCTGCCACTCACAGTAATCCAGCACCTCATAGTTAATTTCGTTTTCAATAATATTCTTTGTTCCGTAGAATACCATTTCAAGGCTGTTGCCAACCATCATGGCAAGTGTCATAGGCAGTTTTTTCTTATAGAAGCCATTCTTCTTGCCACCTATAAGGCCAACAAGGAAGAAAAGCATTTCAGAGGTAAGAATTGAGCCTCTTTGGAAAAGCCACAATGTTTTGGTTGAGAATATTTTTCTGAATTTCGTTGCCCACGGGTAGCTGGCGTATGAAATCGGCATACCGGGAATACCCGCTATAGTAGACATCATATTGAATTTCAAAACACTGTCATAATAAAGGGATTGAGATGTACCAACATTAATACCATCTACAAAGCCTGATAGTGTGTAAATAAGCAAAGGTTTATTTCTGAAAACAGAAAACATACCCTTCATAACACGAGGTGGCTTTTCTGACTGCGGAACGCGCTCCTTGCTCACAAAAACCCACATTACTGCAGGAACTGTAGCAATAACCCACCAGAAAATCTTCATAGACGAAAAGACCTTAACAAGATTCACCTTTATTTTTCCGTTGGCTACAAGGTCAAATAAAACTCCCGCTAACTGCTCGGGGAAGCGCTTGAACAAATCACTTGCAAAACGCGAGGTTACAAGCAAAGATGTTCGTTCATTGGGGTTAGGGGTAAAAACATTATCTATATACCCACCGCCACCAAAAAAGGCATTTACTGTTTCACCGATATATGAAAGAATCATGTAAAATATGAGCCTCTGAACAGCATTCATTCCGTTTGCATCTGCAATAATCGGCATAATACAGGTTATAAAACCAACTAAAACGCTTGGTATTAAAGCAAGGTACTGGAAGGGCTTGAACTTACCCCAACGAGTACGCATTTTATCAATAATAACTGCAGAAAGAGGGTCGTTAATTAAATCGTACAAGCCCAATGTAACCGCGGCATTACCGTGCGCCTCAGGATTAAGACCGAATAATTTATACAAGAACAGCTCTGAAGAACTGTCGTATTTACCAAGGGTTAATTCTGCGGTAGCAATCTTGAGTACGTATACAATCCTTTCTTTAGTAGAACAGAAATTTCTGTTCATATAGGCGGGGGCATTTGTTTCAAGCACATATTCGCGTGTAGCGGTATTGGTGCTTTGATTCATATCTTCACTCATTTTGTTACCTCCTCACCATTTAATTCTGCTTCCTTCTGAAGCTGCATTTCTGTTAATCTGCGGTACATTTCCTGACGGATTTCTTCTTTAGGAATACCATCCTCAAGCATTTTGAAATATTCCTCAATAGGTATTCCGCCAACAAAGCAAGGAGCATGATTAATTTGCATGCCCTTTTTATATATGTCAATATCCACACCAAAATTCACACAAAGAAGAATAAAATAAACAATTGGTGCAAGTATCATGCCAACATCAAAATATGGGTTTTGCGGTATACATAAAAGTAAAGCGGAGCCTGCAACGCACATAACCAATAATGCGATATCAAAAACATAGCTCCTTAATTTACCATGCTTTCCGCAAGCCATAGTAAGGCAACCAAAGCGCACAAGCACAAGAATTAGTGAAAGCACAAAAAGAAGTGCCGCACCTAATAAACAAAGAATTGATGCTTTACCATCACTTGCACTCAAAAGGGAGAAAATACCATCTGTATCAATAACATCAAGCATATCCACTACGGAAAACAATCCAAAAAAGCCCTCAAATTCTACAAAAGGAGCTTTAAACTCCGCTTTAAACCAGGGCACAAGAATAGCAAGCAAAGGAAAAAAGCTTGTAAAAATACGCGCCACAGCAAGCTTTGAGCCAACAAAGGATGCCTTCATTCTATCCACCTTTTTTTGGAAATAATAGTGCTGTACCTCTGCCTTGTCTGCATCCTGCATTAACCTTTCCTGAATATCGTATAAAACAAGATTACAACTACAGTGGGGGCAATGCTGTTTCCAATCTGTTATTTTCAGATGAGCATTACATTTTGGGCAAACTGCCATAACATCACTCCTTTTCAGATTTACCGAATATACACCTATATGTAGAAAACTAATGAAAAAATTATAACACAAACACAATAATATGTAAAGATTACATAAAGAAATAAATATTGTTTTTAAACACAAAAATTTAATATTGTTTTAAAGCTATATAATTTTTTAAAAAGCTGATAATAATGACAAAAGGCTATAAGCACCTCTATGGGTCAGCTTATAGCCTTTAATCACTTTATAAATTATCTATCAGAATTTATCTACATCTGCAACATCAAGTGTGAAAACAATTGCGCCACCAACAGGAACTTCGTTTGCAAAATCATCCTCGCGCAGACCTGTACCGAAGCTCGAGGTTGTAGAAGATGCTGTTGTTCTTTTCTTGGAATGCTTTTTAATTATTTCCTTTGCCTTTGCTACCTTATCATCCTCTGCGCCAATAAGGAATGTGGTGTTTCCTACCATAAGGAAGCCACCTGTAGTGGATAATTTGGTAACTGTAAAACCATCTCTTGTAAGTGCAGAAGAAACAACCGCACTATCGTCATTATTAACTATTGCAATTAAAAGCTTCATAATAAAAATCCTTTCAGTATTATTGGGAAGTATTAAAGTTTCGGAAGTATCATTCGCAAGCTTTTTTTATCAAGCTTGTTAACATCGGGTATTTCGTAACGGTTATCGTTAGCGTCCTTAATAAGCACTCTGCCATCATACAATGGCTTGATTGCTGTAATATGGTTTCTGATTTCAAAGGTGCAAATACCCTTATCTGTTTCTGCAGTCCACATCCAAATTTTAAATTTTTCACTCATTTTGATAAATCTTGTAATGCGCGGAATCATATAGTATTCCGTCAGGCAGTTTTCCACTACCTTTCTGGATTCAGGCAAAAGGTCATCAATATTACGGATTACTGCAATTTCATTACCATCCTTATCCAACAAAGCAATGTACTTTGTAAGACCTGTTATAGGGAACATCCTATGTAATTCAAGCTCTGTGAATTTTTCTCCTGTGTAAAATTCGGCATCAACAAAAATCTTGTCATTTTCCGTTAATTTAACCTCAGGACCTTCAATATATCGGGGCATTTAATCACCTCACTCAAAATTTTCTTCTGCTTTACGCTTCTGTAATTGCTCACCCATTGATTGAATTTCAACAAGCTTGTAGTACTTACCCTTCATTGCGAGAAGCTCCTCAGGTGTACCGCATTCAATTATTTCACCCTTATCTACAACCACAATTTTATTAGCCTTTCTCAGGGTTGAAAGTCTGTGGGCAATCATAAGTGTTGTTCTTCCGCTTATAAGTCTTTCAATAGCGCCTTGAATAAGGTGCTCTGTTTCAGAGTCAACGGCGGCGGTTGCTTCGTCAAAAATGAGAATGCTCGGGTTTTTAAGCACAGCTCTTGCAATGGATACACGCTGGCGCTCACCACCTGAAAGGCCCACACCCCTTTCACCTAACATTGTATCGTATGCATCCGGGAGTTTTGATATGAAGCCGTGGGCATTTGCCACCTCTGCTGCATGAAGAACCTGCTCAACATGAACGTGACCGCTACCAAAAGCAATATTGTTGAAAATTGTATCACGGAACATAAGTGGCTCCTGCTGAACATAACCGATTGAATCACGGTAATATTTCATATCAATATCTTTAATATTGACACCATCAACAAAGATTTCACCATCATAATCATCGTAATATCTCATCAACAGGTTAATAAGTGTAGATTTACCTGAACCCGTTGTACCGACAATACCAACAATATCACCGGGCTCAATTGTAAGGTTAATGTTAGAAAGAACTTTTTTGGAACGGTCGAATGCAAAGTTTACATTCTTAAATTCAATTTTACCGTAAATTCTATCGGGTATATTACCCTTACCAAAGTTGTTCTCAGGCTCTGCATCAACAATATCAAGTATTTTTTCTGCGGAAGCAAGAGTATTCTGGTAAGAGTCGCTCATATTTGCAAAGAAGTTTATGGGGTTATAGAACATACTTGCGTATGATACAAAGGAAACTAACAGACCAAGGGAAATTTCACTATTGCCTGTTATAACCATCTGTCCGCCCAAAAACCACACAACAATTGAACCACAGGTTACAAGAAATGTAATAACTGACGGGAATACCGCGGCAGGTACTGCAACCTTTTTATCTTCCTTGTACCACTCATCACAATAACGCTCAAATTTTTTAATTGTCTGTGATTCATTTGTAAAGGCTTTTATTACACGCACACCGGGAATGGAGTTTGCAAGCACAGTAGAAATTGATGCACTTCTCCTCCACAAGCGCATATATTTAGGACCAATAATTTTACCGAAAAGCCTGCCTGCCACAACTACAACAGGAACAGGTATCAATGAGAAAAGCGCAAGCTTCCAGCTCATACTGAACATTATTATAACAAGACCAACAAGAGTAAAGGCTTGTACAACCGCCTCCTGTGTGATTTTCATAATAAAGGTCTGAATCACGCCTGCATCGGAGTTGACTCTGTTAATAACAGAACCTGTAGAAATTTTATCGTAAAAGCCAAGGGGCAGATACTGTGCCTTTTCGTAAATATCTTTTTTCAGGTTAAGGGTTATTCTGTCACCTGCAAGACGAAGCTTGTAGGAACGAAAACCATTCATAACATATTGTAATATGTAAATTCCCAGAAGTGCTACAAGGACAGTAACAAGCCGTGTTGAATCCCTATTAGGTATTACATCGTCCACCATAATTTTTGTAATATACGGCGGCGCAAGTGATAATGCAGTTGCCGCCACGGAAAGAAGCATACAAACAAAAAGAGATTTCTTTTCGGGTATAACATAACGGGCAAATTTTGAAACAATTTTACCTTTACCTGCACAGTTTATACACTCTGCCTCAGGGTTCGGAAGCTTTCTTCCGCACTTAGGGCAGAAGCAACGTTGTTTATGATAAACAGATTTTACTGTTTCTGCCTCATATTCGTAATCTGCACCCTCGTTTACCGCATTAATAAAAACTGCAGCGGCATCTGCAACCTCTGCAGATGCGTATGAAAAACGTAAAACTGATTTCTTTTCACCCTCTTTAAGAGTTACTCTGAAAACAGCATTACCGTAAAGGCGCTTCACTACCGCTGTTTCAATTTCTGAATAGGGCAATTCGTAAAAGGTATCGTTATAGCATTCATCAAAAGCCACAAGCTTTTCTTTGGTAAATACTGCCAAAGACTCTGCATAGCGACCCTTGAGGTTTAAATCACCCACAACCGCAAATAAAATATCGTTTTCATTCACACGGGTGCGTAAACAATCTTCATATTTTTGAGGTATGGGCTTGTTTGTAATCATTTTCATATTCATACACCTCGTATTAAAAATGATTTATTATGTTTTCATTATAACAAGAGTTAAATATTTGTAAATATATTTTTTATTATTTATCCTGAGGATATTTAATTCCTATTATTTTTCTTATTTCATCCATTTGCTTTGTTATATAAAGAGTTTGCTCAGGAGTATTAATGGGGCTTTTCTTAAGACCCTTTGTTATACACTCACAGAAGTGAGCAATCTGCTCTTCAAAGCCGTTTCCTGCATACGGCACGGGAATTTTCTGATTCTCACCCTCATTAAGATATATTTCTATTTCCTGGGGTGCATAGAATCTGCTGAGGCGAGCATAGCCCTTTGTACCGTACACATAACCCTCATTAGGCTTTCTTAGTAATATTGCACTTGAAAGTTCTGCTATTGCACCGCTTTTATATTTAAGCAATACACATGTGTGGCTGTCTACATCTTTATAAAAATCAGATTGTGCATTTATGTCAACTACATCTTTACCGAGGTACCAGCTTGCAAAGTTCAAGCCATATACACCAACATCAAGAAGTGAGCCACCGCCGTTTTCAGATTTGAATACATGGTGGTCCATTTCGTCCTCGTCCATTGTGTAGCAGAATTTACCCTCTACCCCAAGAATTTCACCTAACACGCCATCTTCTACAAGCTCAAGCATTTTTAATGTGCCGGGTACAATCCTTGCCCACATTGCTTCCATAAGTAAAACATCGTTTTCCTCAGCGCAACGGAACATTTCCTCTGCCTCTTTTAAGTTTACAGCCATAGGCTTTTCACATATTACGTGCTTTGCGTTATTCATCATAAGGCAGGAACAATCAATATGGCCTGAGTGAGGCACGGCAATATATGCCGCATCAATAACATCTGACTTTGCCATTTTTTCGTAGCTGTCAAATCTTACGGGGATATTAAACTCATCCCCAAAGCTTTCTGCATTTCCCTTTGTTCTCGAGGCAACTGCAACAAGCTCTGCTTCAGGAACATTTTTTATAGCATTTGCAAAGCGGTGGGCAATTGTACCTGTACCGACTATGCCAAATCTTATTTTCTTTTCCATATTATTTATCCTCTTTATCAAATTTAATCTCACTACATAAAGCAGCACCTAAAATAAGCACAACACCTATAAGCTCATAAATTGTTGGCACTTTCATAAATATAACTGATGAAAGCACAATTGCAGATGCGGGGTCAATATAGCTTAAAACTGCAACCGTCTGATTTTCCAGTTTTTTTACTGCCTCAAAATATAACAGATATGCAAAGCCCGTATGTACAACACCTACAACAAGCAAAAGTAAAACTGACCTTGTGCTTACAGTGACTTCACCCATTGTTAAAAGTGCGTATGGTAAAACTGTTATACCTGCCGTACCTAATTGAATTGCCGTTTTTTCATAGGCAGGCACAGCGCCCATAAACTTATTCATTATTATAATTGATGCATAAAGCGCCGCCGCACCAACACCTAACATAACACCCGTTATTTTTGAGTTATCAGACTGTAAAACACCTGAAACGGCAACAATACCCACAAGTGCAACCACCACGCACACCACTTGCCTCAGTTTGATTTTTTCTTTAAAAATCAACGGAGTAGCAACTATAACGAAAATAGGTGCCATATAGTAGCATACAGTCGCTACAGGTATACCTGTATGACGATATGCCTCAAAAAGCAATATCCAGTTAAAGCCGATTGCCGTACCCGATGCTATAAGAAGTGGTAATTTCTTCTTAACAAGATTGAATTGGGGTTTCTTTTTCGTTATAAGCATAACACCTAAAATAAAAAGTGTACCCACAATTCCCCTCACAGAAGCAATAAGTCCCGAAGGTAAACCTATATATTCAACAAAAATTCCGATGGTACCAAAAATTACCATTGAGGTAATAAACTGAAACTTATCCTTCATTTTATTTCACTATTCCGTATTGCCAATCTATTATACCGCCAAATTCCTTCACATTGCTATATCCCAAATCGGCGAGTGCCTGTGAGGCAATTTTACTTCTTCTGCCACTTCTGCAATAAACAAGTATTAATTGGTCTTTATTCGGCAACTCTTTTTCTGCTCTTTGAGAGATTTCATACTCGGGAATAAGAATTGCACCCTCGATATGACCTTGTGCAAACTCCTCCTCGGTTCTTGCATCAATAATTACATAGTCTTTTTCTGTCTCCATTAAGTTTTTTGCTTCATTTTGAGATATCTGCTCATATGATACTATTTTTTGACTTGTTTCTTCTGCTTGAGAAGATTCATTCCTTGAGCATCCGCTACCAAAAAGAGTTACAACTACTGTAAGCAAAATTATCAATCCTTTTATTTTTTTCATAACTTACTTTTCACTTATTTCACTTTAAATTTCAATGGTCTTTGCATGATTTCCAATGAAAGCTTCAAGAAGCCCATTGCTATATTTTTTATTATCTTATGTTTTTTGAAAAAATCAGGTGAGCTTGCACTTCTTATAATGAAATCTGTAAAATCAGGAGTAGAATTAAACTTCATTTTCATATACTTGCCCTGAAAATCAAAGGTAATATAGTGAGTAGCAAGTGTATTCAATGGTTTAACCATCGCCTTGAGCTTTCCGTTTTCCGTATATGCATATGCCCACAGCTTGTAAGGGTACCCTTTAATGCTACATTCGGTAATCTGAGGCTTTCCGTCTATACCACAGTTTATTGTAATTTTGTCCTCTTCCTCTTCCCATTTAATAGATAAAGCATTTTCTGTTTTGCTGAAAACTACTTTATTGAGGTTGTTTTTTGGCCTTTTGGCAAAGCTACATGTTAAGGCTCTTGGAATTACACTCTGTGGAAAAACAGCCTTAGCAATTTTATCCGAAAGAGATGTAAGATAATATGTTTTCCCAAAGTGAATATTGGGTAACTCTCCACACACAGCAGGCTTTACACCTCTGCTTTTGAGATACTCATTAAGATGCTCATCATATTCCTCGGTATTTTCACCATCGAGAGCCTTTACGAGAACCTCATTAAGCAAACGAGTGTGGCTATCCTCGTTAACACCGCTGTTCATACTTGCAATTATTGCATTATGCTTTTTGGAATATGCAATAATCTGCCCGAACATACCTGTCATACTGTAAATATCAGCATCTATCCAGAAAAGATAACCATAACCGCTGTTTTCACTGAAACGATGTTGTATTTTAGTTGCCTCTTTTGTCCAGAATTCGGGTATAACCTGCACACCATTGTACTTGCCACCCTGTGAGTAGCAAAGCATAATTTTTGCTAAATCCGAAAGCTTAAGGTACCAGCCTGTGCCACCTATACATTCACCCTTTTCATTTGTTTCCCAGAAAGGTTTCTCTATTCCCAAAGGTGTAAAAAGTCGCGGCATAAGGTAGTCAACAAGGCTCATACCCGTAACCTTATGCACAACAGCCGCCGCTACGTGTGCATCATTATTACTGTAAAGAAAGCCCTTGTCCTTTCTGAAGGGTGCTTTCATAAACATTTCAACATAATCCCCTGTCATGTCCTGCAAAAATGAAAATTCCTTGTTGCTGTTCATAGTAAGAACAGAGCGGAGTGTAAGCTCTTTCCAGCTATCACCCTTGCACATTTTATATGTGGGAAAAATATCTGTAATTTTAGTATCCAACGATACCAAGCCTTCATCAATCGCAAAGCCAACTGCAGTTGAAACTATAGATTTTGTTACAGAAAAAAGTGTGTGAGGCATATCTGCGCAATACGGATACGCGTACTCCTCAAAAACAGTTTCCCCATCCTTTAAAATCAGCAAGCCGTGATTTTCTACACCATGGGCTTCAAGCTGTTTATAAAACTCATATATATACTTTGATGAAAGCTTTGTTGTAGTTTTCATACTATGCCTCTTTCTCGTAGTTAAATCAATTATTTACAACAGAAAAGCATTCCTGCCACAGGTACCCGGATTTCACATAAAGCACCTTCAATTGTACCACTTGCAACCTCTTCACCCATACAGTTACATACCTTGTAGCTGTAATCCTTACCATTTTTAATAATAAGGTTGTTTTGTGATGTTGCATTAACAATAACAACATTTTCTGTATTAAGCTCTGCAACAGTATCTGTATATGCTGTTATAACCGCCTTATTACCAAGAATCGAACAAGCTGAGCTGTACTCGTTTTCAGGATTTTTAGCAGTAAGCTTGCCGTCAATTAAAACATTGCGCCATTCCTTCCAGAAATCAAGGTAGAATTTCAGCATTTTATAATGGTCCTCAGGTAATTTATCTACCCTTACTGAAATCTGAGGTACACAGTAAAGTGCACTCGCAATCTGCAAGGCGGCATTTTCTGCTGTGTCATCCATACTCCACATTAGCATATCCGAATGCACTGCAGTTTTTCCTGAGGTTAATCTCAAATTAATTGAATTAAATCTGTTTTTTAATATATCGCAAGGGCAATCTCCCACACGAAGAATATTACCGTATTTACGGATTGACGGGCCCACATATGATTGACGGAATTCTATAAGTATTTCAGGATTGATTGCTGTAAGCTTTTCCGTTACATCACTCATAAGGGCGTGTATTGCATCCTCTAAGGATTGAAAATCGCGTCTGTGGTCATACTCCAAGGCTTTACCCTTTAAAATAAAGGAATCTATAAAATCAAGCTTTAAGCCGTCAAGGTGCCATTCCTTCACAGCATTCACATAAACGCTGCAAAGATAATCTCTCACCTTCTTATAACGCGGGTCGAGAGCAAAAAAAGTTTTCTCGTCACCACAGTCGTCTAAAAGCATATCTTTAAATTCTTCATATTTATCGCAATATATACCCATAAACGGCACGGAATACCAAAGCATTACCTTCATACCGATTTTATGAAGGCTTTCTGTAAGCTCTGCCATATCGCCCATCTTTTTAGGTGCAACAAGCCAGTCACCGCAGTATGCATAACCGCGGTTATTATCGTCTGTCTGCCAGCCATCATCAATAATAACCGTATCCATACCAATTTCCTTAGATGCTTTACATTCCTTTAAAATTTCATCCTTATCTAAATTCTGATGAAAGCTGTACCACAAGGAATCCATAGGCATTTTTGCACTTTCGGGTACATATGCACTTTTGTAGCCACACTCATTCTCCCACCAGGAGTTAACATTACAAATACTGTCATAGTATGGAATATCTCTCATATCAATACGAATTGTGGCAGAATATTGTGTTTTTGGCGCTGTGAGCATTGTAAAGAAAGAAACATCACATTCAATTGTTGCATCCTCTTCACGGATACCTGTACCAATTTCTATAGGTGTGTCAACATCCGAAACAGCTATACAAAGCTTATTTCTGCCGTCACGGGAGATAATCTGTTGCAAAGGCATCCACGATGCAAGACGGGATTTAATAATCTTTTTGCCCCAATCAAAGTAAAGTCCGTGGATATCCATCATTCCGGGATTCCATGTAAAAAAGCTGTCCTTTGCACTATAATACCAACGGATTGTAAATTTTTCGGGTATTTGTGGCTGCGGAAGTATCATATTAACTGTGATTTCAAGAATATCACCGCAGATTTTTTCATCGGTTGTTATAACCGCATTTTTGTTGCCACCGATTATCTGCAAATCAATCATTTACATTTCCTCCTAAATGGAATAAAAAGTAATCCCATAACTATTAATGTAGAAAGCATTAATGTGATATCTGTAAGATATCCTGCATTCCACAATTCCATAAAACCACCTTGTGAGAATAATGTGCCGAAGTCTATTGCAAGAATATTCTGTGTGCATTTTCCACCCATTAGGAAATAGGCAATTGAGCACACACCCACAAAAACAGGTAAGCTTTTTGTTGCGAAAGCCCGGGCGGTCATATCAACAGGTGTAGGCAGCCTCTTTTTCACCATATTAGCTTTTATTATCTTTCTGATGAATAAGAAATATGCCATAACGCTGAGTACAACTGTCACAATTATTTCCACAGCATCATTTTCAAAAAATGCTCTTGGGGCTCTGAAGCCTATACCCCTTGCAAGAACAACACCAAAGGAGAAAAGCATAGTAAATACTTCATTATAGAAAACTCTGAATTTTTCATTGCTGATAAGTGACTTATACTGAAAATTTTTTTCACTATCTGTGTATTTCCTTGGCAAGCACACAATTATAACCATTAAGAGTAAGCCGAATATAAAGCCTGTAAAATACTCCCAAAGCTCCCAAGCATTGAAGCTTATAAACTGTGGCAAGTCTATATTTTTAAAAGCCGTACGCTCTTCGTTACTGATAGCGAGAAGAAGTGATGGTACAGAAATACCAATTCCGCAAGCAAGATTTGAAAGTGTAGAAAATACGGCATTAAATTTATCTTTAAGCACTACGCCAACAACAACTGATGAAACCAATGCACCGATTGCACTCGAAATAACCTTTATACTCTGGAAATAGTTTCTGCAATATGGTATT
Organism: Acutalibacteraceae bacterium; assembly: GCA_045530855.1. GTDB lineage: Bacteria > Bacillota > Clostridia > Oscillospirales > Acutalibacteraceae > DTU089. Next base: position 66,826 of record JAZSCV010000066.1, on the reverse strand, counting down.
GGCTTTGCCCAACCTGCAGAGCCGAAATTAATAATAAAGGCTTTCATAGGTGACATATTGTGACCCATAGCCTCAATACCCTCTGCACAGCTTTCAACAGCCTGTGGATTAATTAAATCCAAAGCAAAATGAGATACAGTAAGATTACAAAGTAGCATTGTTATGTAGTAAACACCTATAAAAACAACATAGTCCTTAAACTCATACCTTTTCTTTGAAAACAATGAGCCTAATACAATACTGAAAAGAGGAAGCCAACCAAAGCCTAAAAGCACCATAATTGCCCAACCACTTGCTGAGCTTATAGGTACACTCCTGAAAACCTCTTCACCGGGAAAGAATGCACTACTTGAAAGCACACCGCCAATTTGGGAGTTGAGTGTACCCCAACCACCTGCTGTAACAGCGGCAAAAGCGGCGGCAAGAGGAAGCATTTCAAAATTCATTTTCTGCCTTTTGCCGTAAAGAGCATATATGAACAGCATAAGAGCAAAGCCTACCGCAAACATTCCCCACTTTGCACCAAAGCCGTGTTGCCCTCTTACATGCCACATAAAGCCTGTAAGAAGCGCTCCACCAATTACGGCAACAACCTTCTCTATAACAGAAAGATTCAATTTGTTTTTTTCCATATCACCACTCCCTTGTAAACATTATATTATGGTATTTTCACCTCGTCAAGAATAGTTTCTTTGTATTATTGAGCGTATAAGGAAAATAATATTTTTAAGGAGTGATATTATGAACACAAATATAAAAAATACACTTGATGAAATCCCTAACCCCGATTCAAATGCGAAAAAGATTACGGGACTCGTAAAAGACGGCAACGAAATTACAGGCTATCAGCTTTCCGATAATACCATAATTTCAAAAGAGGAAGGAATAAATATGGCCAAGCAAGGGAAGATTCAGGGTGTAGGTATTGCCCATAAAGGTGATACTGTATATCTGAAATCCATTCCCAACGGAACAGACAAGGACAACTTAAGCCATCTTCCTACGGTGGAATAAAAAATCCCTATGACTATTTTCTGTCATAGGGATTTTTTATGCATTAAACATTGCATTTTTAAACAAAACTTATTACAATGTATACATATGTATTTTTGAAAGAAGGCGTTCTTGTGATAACAAAAGAGGAATGGAAAAATATACGTGGCTCATCAAAAAAGCCCGACCAGATTATGCTTTCAATTAAAGGCGATGCCGCTCATTCAATGACTGTTCGTTGGAGAACAGATACTACTGTTGAAGATGGCTACGCTCTTTACAGAGAAACAGGCACAGAAGAATGGAAAAAAGCATTTGCCGAACATATCACCTTTAACACCGATATGGATGACAGCAATTTCTTTTTTGCTGATATGACAGGGCTTTGTGCAGGTACAGAATATGAATACACCTGCGGTAGTGATGAAGAAAGAAGTAATACTTTCACTTTTAAAACAGCAAAAGAAAATTGTGAAAAGTTCTCATTCCTTTGCATCTCTGACGTTCAGGCAGGTGATGCAGAGCCACCTGCAGACTATTCTGCATTAAATGGTGTGCTCAAAAAAATCCTTGCAGACCACCCCGAATGTGATTTTATTCTTACTGCAGGTGACAATACAAACTGTGGCCAGACCGATGTTCAATGGACAGGTCTTTTTGAGGGCTTACAGGATATTATAGAATCTACCCCTATTATGTTCTGTATGGGTAACCACGACGATATGGGCTTCAGCAGTTACTTCACTAAGGAAGACAAATATTATTCAGAGCATGCTACATATTTTACTAATCAGCTTTGGGGCTCTTACGAGCACAACGGACCAAAGGATTGGATTGTTGCAAACCACGCTTTTGACTATGGTAATGCACACTTCTGCTGTACAGGTACAAGTGGCTATGAGGAAATGAATGATTGGCTTATTGAACAGGCGGATAACAGCACTAAGACATGGAAATTTGCTGTTCACCACTTCCCTGTATGCTACGGTAGCCCTGATATGGAATGTGAAGATACATATCCTGCTATGCGCGATGGTATGGATAAATACGATATTGTGCTTTCAGGCCACGAGCACTCCTTTGCCCGTTCATACCCTCGAAGAAAAGAAGGTCTTTTCGACAAGCCTTCACAGGGAACTGTTCACTACAACTTAGGCTCAAGCCACAGAAACCCTCCCGGATGCAGAGTTGTTCCTAAGGTATGGAACGCAAAAACCTACTGCCACGAGGAAGAGCTTTCAATGTTCTCTATAGTTGATATTGATGGTGATAAATGCACACTTACTGCATATGTTGAAGACGGCAGAATTATTGATAAGGCAATCATAGATAAAGCTACAGATACAATTCTTCCGTATGACCCCGCACCTGTTTATAACAGAACAAGAATAAAATTCAAGGGCTACGATTTAGGTCTTTGCTCAGAGGCTACAATGCCACAAAATGTTGACGGCACATTTTATATTGCTATAGGTCAGCTCATTAACTTCGTTGGTGGTGATGTAGAGAGAACAAAGGGTAAAATCAAAGTAGGTATCTACGGAAGAACAGCCGAATTCACCGAAAATTCAACTACTGTTATTACAGACAGCGGTTCTTATGAAATGGCAAAGCCTTGCCTCAGGCTCAATGAAAACCAGCTTTTTGTTCCTATGGATGATTTCGGCAAAAACCTCAGAATGCATTGCTTCTACTATGAGCACAACAACTTTATTACAGTAGAGTCAGAAAAACAAGACAGACCGATTCCGTTCCAACCGTAAGATAATAAAACTCCGTGACTACGAGAATTCGTAATCACGGAGTTTTTTATTCAGTTATCATCATAAGTATCGCTACACTTACCCCCACATTCTTTTGCATAGGGGCAACCGATACATTTTTCTCCGCGTTTTTTTGCTCTGCGAAGATATATGACTATTGCACCTATAATAAGTGCCACAATTAAAATAATAATAAAATTTTCCATAGCTTATTTAGTAAGAGCAGAGCTTTTCTTTTTCCCTGCCTTAAGTGCCTGCTCCGCCTTTATCTTTTTATTTGTTCTTGCAATAAGTATTGATATAAATACCAACATTCCGATTATTGCAACAAGACCGCCTGTTGCGGCAGATTTATTTAAAGTATCAGAAGCAGTGATAATTGTACCTATTGTGTAAACGAAATAAGAAACTGTGAAACCAACAGCAAACTGAAGACCTACACCGCCTAAAAGCCATTTTTTGCTTTTCATTTCTGCGCTCATTGCACCAATAGCCGCAAAGCATGGTGGTGAAAACAGGTTAAGTGTAAGGAATGCCAAAGCGGCAACCTTTGTAATTGCCATTACACCTGCAACCGCTGTGCCTGCACCATCCTGTAAAGCAAGTTCTTCTGTATTAATAAGATTTTCAAGACCTACAAAGCAAACAGCCAATGTACCTACAACATTTTCTTTAGCAATAAAGCCTGTAATTGTTGCGGCGGCAAGCTGCCAGCTGAGTACACCAACAACAGGGAGGAGTATATATGCAAAGGGCTTTGCAATAGCCGCAAGAATGGATGTATCTGCACTCTGTGCAACAGAAAAACTTAAATCGAAGCTTTGCATTACCTGAACTACAGTATTACAGAGCAAAATAATTGTAGTAGCCTTAACTATATATGCCCAACCACGGCTGAGCATTGACATAACCGCACCCTTTAATGACGGGAGCTTGTATTCAGGAAGCTCAATAATGAAATATGATTTCCTTGCAAAATTACCTGTGATTTTATTTACCATTAAAGCACCAAAGAAAATAATAACAATACCTGATAAGTACATTATAGTGCTTACCCAACCTGCATTATCAAAAAATGCACCTGCAATAAGGGATATTACAGGGATTTTTGCTCCACAAGGAATAAATGGTGCTAACATTGCCGTTGCCCTGCGCTCTCTTTCGTTGTGGATAGTACGGCTTGCCATAACACCCGGAACAGCACAGCCTATACTCATAACAAAAGCAATAACAGATTTACCCGAAAGACCAACCTTTTTGAATATTGGGTCTAAAACAACCGCAACGCGGGACATATATCCGCAATCCTCAAGTATGGCAATAAGGAAATACATTACCATAACAAGTGGTAAAAAGCCTATAACCGCAATAAGACCACCAATAACACCATCAATAAGTAAAGCATAAAGAAGCGGATGTGCATTCACTAAAAGCCCGCCTATCCATTCTTGAAAATGCTCAAGTAATGTAACAAGGCCGGGAATTGATGTGCCGTTTGAAAGCTCAACACCCTCTGCAATCCATGTACCGAGAGTTGTTTGTGATATGTAAAAAACAAGGAACATAACAAGGGCAAAAATCGGAATACCAAGCCATCTGTTTGTAAGAACCTTATCTATTTTATCACTGAGGGTTCTTTCTTTTGTAAGAACTTTTCTTGTTTCTACTGCTTTAACTATATCATTAACAAAAGCAAAACGTCTGTGGTCTGCCTGCTTAACAGCCTGAGGGTCTGTTAAATCAACATTACCACCATTATATGGTGCACTTTGCACCTTACCGATTTCAAGAACAGCCCGGTCAACAATTTCGTGCAGACCATCGTGAGAAACAGAAGAGGTTTTAAGCACCTGACAACCAAGCATTTTAGATAACGTTTTGGCATCAATAACGGTTTCCTTTTTCTCACTCAAATCATTTTTATTAAGTGCAACAACCACAGGAATACCCAATTCAAGAAGCTGAGTAGTGAAAAACAGACTTCTTGATAAATTTGTTGAGTCAACAATGTTTATAATTACATCGGGCTTTTCTTCTTTTATATATGAGCTTGTAACACTCTCTTCACTTGTAAAGGGTGACATAGAGTATGCACCCGGAAGGTCAATTGCAACAAGCTGCTCTTCACCTGAAAAAAAGTGCTTTTTTATGTGGTGCTCTTTTTTTTCAACAGTAACGCCTGCCCAGTTACCAACCTTTTCGTTACTGCCTGTAAGAGCATTGTACATTGTGGTTTTACCCGAATTAGGGTTACCCGCAAGAGCAATTCTTATCACCTGACTGACCTCCTTTTCTCAAACAAACTAAACATCAAACAATAATAGCTTTCGCCAAATTCTTATCTATATTATATCTGCCGTCTTTAATGGATACAATGCTGCCGCCACTGATATGGAAAACAACTGTAATCGGCTCACCCACATAGCAACCAAGTGTAAACAAGAAAGCTTCAAGCTCTTCATCATCGGTCAGAATATCTTTAATAACATATTCCATACCCTCTGTTGCTTCTGATAATCGCACTATATCCACCTCTCTTCCACAGAGTTAGCAACGGCTAACTGAAAACTATAATAAGTAGTTAGCCTTCGCTAACTACAACAATTATATTCACCTTTTTCTTTATTGTCAACAATTTTTTTCGGTTTGTGGAAATATTGATTTTTTGTACAACCTATGCTATCATTAAATGAAAGTATTTTATTAAATATTACAACTACAAGGAGCATTTTTATGCCACTCAAGGAATCAGGCGAGATGTATCTCGAAACAATATATGTTTTATGTAATAAAAGTAACTCTGTGCGTTCAATAGATGTTGCAGAGCATATGAACTTTTCAAAGCCAAGCGTAAGCAGAGCCGTAGGTATGCTTAAAGAAAAAGAGCTTATTACTGTAGATAAAGACGGCTATATAAATCTTACATCACAAGGCAACGCTCTTGCAAAAAACATTTTTGAAAGGCACACCATTATCACACAAATGCTTACCTCTTTAGGTGTTGACGAAGCAATTGCCGCAGAAGATGCCTGCCGCATTGAGCACGTAATAAGTCCCGAATCCTTTCAAGCGATGAAAAGGTTTCTTGAAAACAAATAAATAATACTAAACTACCACCCCTGAGAATATATTTTTAAGAAGTATATTTTTTGGTGGTGGTTTTATTTTTCCTCTTATTTCTTCTTTTTCTCCACTAACGCTTACCACTCTGTTACTTACCTTTTGTGTAATATTTGTAAACGGACTTACAGATGCACCAAATTCTATTGCAACATGCATTTCCACCCGTTGCCTTTCCTTAAAAAGTGCGTTAATTCTCTCTGCTATATTCAACCTTGCGGGTGTGTTATTGCTGTCTGAAATCAATTCTTCTGTAACAGACACAGTAATGAATATGGTGTCCTTTGGTAATGATACCGAAAAATCCGCCATTGCCCTTGCCGCCGCTCTGTTTTCTATTGTGTTATGGGCTGTGCTCTCCTGGTATTTCGGTATACCTACAAGCGAAAGTCACGCCCTTGTTGCAGGTCTTACGGGAAGTGCTTTAGCTGTAACCGGTGGCTTTTCGGGAATTAATCCCGCGGAATGGGCAAAGGCAATTTATGGGCTTTTTACATCCTGTGGCTTTGGGTTTTTAGGTGGATTTTTAATATGCAAATTCGTACTCACCCTATTCCGCAATATAAAAAGACAAAAAGCAGATAAGTTTTTCAAATGGGCACAAATTGTAGCCGCCGCCTTAATGAGCTTTATGCACGGAGCCCAGGACGGGCAGAAATTCATTGCCGTTTTAATGCTCACCTCTTTAAATGCTCAAAATATGAAAATTCCAACACAATTACTTGCATTAGCCTGCTCTGTTGTTATGGCGGCAGGCACACTAACCGGCGGTAAAAAAATAATAAAAAGTGTTGGTGTTGATATGGTTAAATTAGAAAAATACCAAGGCTTTTCTGCAGATATTGCGGCATCACTTTCTCTGCTTTTAAGTACAGTTTTCGGTTTCCCCGTTTCCACAACCCACGCAAAAACAACTGCAATTATGGGCACAGGCTGTGCAATTAACAGAAAAAAAGTAAATATGGGTATCTTCAAAGATATTGCCCTCACCTGGATTTTAACCTTCCCGGGTTGCGGAGTGTTAGGATACCTGATGACGCGGGTGTTTTTGTGGACATTTCAATAAAAATAAAGCTGTCGCGTTACTTTAAATCATTTATAATTTCAACGCAGTTCCGAAATTTTGAATTTTGTATTTGAATCTTTAATTTCTTGCAAAGCTATCTGCCATTTTTAATTTGTAACATAAAAACCACCTGCTCGTGTGTGTGAGCAAGTGGTTTTTACTTTTATTCTTCAATAAGTCCAAGGAATCTGCCGAGCCAGTAGATGAATATGTAGGACATACCATTATCACTTCTGTCAGGGTTGCCGCCATCAATACCGAACGGGTTAATACCAAGCTTGTTGTATGGTCTTTCATCCCATGCAAATGGCTTTTTGAGCTGTGGCTCACCGCTCCAATAAACAGAAGCATCGTCCATTTCGTAATCCTTACGCTTGCTGTTTATTATACGGCAGTTTTTTATGTCATATGGGTAATCCTTAAGGTGCTTAACACAATTATCAATATCGCAAGGTGCCTGTGCAAATGCCTTGTAGATAAAAGAATAATATGGATTATCCTCAATTTGTTCGTAATCATAGTGAGAAGCAAGTCCCATAAGAAGATACTGTCTTATAGCAGGGTCCTCTTCGAGCCTTAAAATGCACATTGCATTAAGCATTGCAAGGTTATCGTCAATATGGCATGTGTGACCATCTGCACGCTTGTGGTATGCTGCATTCACAAGGAAATGGTGCTCTTTAATAAGCTCCTCGTATCTCTTCTGATACTTTTCATCACCGGACATATGGTATGAAACCTTAAGGAAGTTAAGCATTTCAAGAGAATTCACACCCTTTTCCCAGGTCCACATGCTGTCTGTGTTAAGTGCTGTTTCATTCCAGCATGCCCATGATGTTGGCTTGCCGTCGCAATCTATAAGATAACCGTCATTTTCGAGAATGTGGTCTGTAATATTACAAACAGCCTCTCTGATTTCTGCTTTTTCTTCTTCTGTTGCACATAAATCATAGTAAAGACAGAAACCGAAATAGTGACCTGTCATTTCGTCACTTGAGGTTTCGCCTAGCCACTCGTAAGTACCATCAGATGAACGATGCCACTCTTCACCTATAATCCCCTGCTTATCAATACCCTTACCCCAATCTGCTTCATCAGGGTAACGAACAGCACGAGCGGTAAAGCCCTTGATTTCAGGTGCTCTTGTTAAGAAAAGCATTGCATCCTTTGAACGCCTTGCAGCTTTGAGAACCTCTTCATCCTTTGTAATTGAGTACCACATTGCAAGTGCACCAATATATGACTGTGTCCACAAGCCGTCGTTATCCGTAATGTGTGAGCAGTCTGTACCATCAAACTTGCTAATCCAGGTGACATAGCCTTCTTTACGAGGATAGTATTTTTCTGTTTCGCGGAACAAGTGCCACGCTTTATCCTCAAGTGTCATTTCCTGCTCGTAGATTTTCATAACACCACCCTTTGCTACTGTGTAAAGAGCACCGTTATAATATGCAACAGCTGTTACATCTGTATCATAAGCATATCTTGTTGCAGGAAGGTATTTTTTCATACCGTTTCTAATAAGAATTGCACCTGCATCTGTGCCTAAAAGGAAACTGCCATCATCACAAACACAGATTGAAAGAACGCTTTCCTCAGGAAGAGCGCTGATAAGTGACTTTGAATACCAACCGCTCTTGTAATCGTAGATAAATAAGCCTTCCTTTGCACCTACAAGAAGATAACCGTTTTTATCGAAAGCTATACATTGAATTGTTATTCTCGGCATTGGGCTGTGGTCAGGGAAAATGCAACGCCATGTCCTGCGTTTTCCTTCCATTCTCTGAATACATCTTTCATCTGCAACGCAAACCTTACCGTCACCTACGGCGAGCATCATGCCCTTCTGTTCAATGCCACCCAAATTAAAGAATTTCTCTTCATCATCTGTTTCACAGTATACATGTGTAAGTGTTAAAACATAAAGCTTTTCGCAGAATTTAATATCTGTTACTTTACTGATAAATTCATATAAAAGCTCTGTGCCTTTATCTGTAATTATATAAACACAATTATCGCAAGCAGCAAGCACTCTGCCCTTTTTATCACAGTAAACTAATGAATATTCCTTATCATCATTATAATCCTGCCATACACTATCTTTCAACCTTTTAAGACCGTCATCTGTGCAGGCATAAATTTCGTTTTCATTTTTGATTGAAAGAGATTTGATTTCGCAATCAAGAGGGAGCTTCTCAATCATTCTTTGTTTGTATTTACCAACCTTTAAAACATCCATATATGTACCTCATTATTCTTGTATTTGAATTATAGAGCAGAAAATAAATTTCTGCTCTATTTTTTAATACCTTATTTTTTTGTTGATTTCCTTCATAACCTCAGGTGTGATTTTTATAATCTCACGGTCATAGGTAAGAAGTCCGTTACACTCATCCTCAACATCGGAAACCTCTGTGTAGATAATAGCTGAAAGACCTTTTTTCTTAATACATTTTAAAATGCGGTCCTCGTAAAGGTGCCTTACTGCTTCATCATACTTTTCCTGAGAATAATATTTTCTGTAGCCGAAGAATTTTTTCTCATTGAAAGAGTGTCCGTCTATTTTGTAGGAATAACCGCCAAACTCTGTAAGAGCAATCGGGCGTTCATCCTTTTTGTTGTATTTTGGGAAAAGGAATGGTGTGAAATAAATGTGGAAGCTGTTAGCATCACCTGCACCATGATCAACCCAACCGCTTGCATGGTCAATAAGTCTTGTCGGATCCTTTTCGCGGTAGAATTTGCAAGCCTCAACGCTGTCGAACTGACCCCATGCCTCGTTAAACGGAGTCCATAAAGCAAGTGACGGAACGTTGTAAAGTAAATCTATCATTTCTGAAGACTCATCAAAATACTGATCTCTGCCTGCAGGGTCCTTACGGGCAAAGTAGCCGTAATGCTTTTTATCGTCAGATATTTTACCCACGTGCTTGTTGTTAAAAATCATTACAAGTGCAGGCATTGTACCAATAGCAAGGAAATTATAATTTCCGCCACCGTTAATCATATCCTGCCAAACAATCATACCAAGCCTGTCGCAATGATAATACCAACGCAAGGGTTCAATCTTAATGTGTTTTCTTAATGTATTGAAGCCTAAATCCTTCATTGTCTGAATATCATAAATAAGAGCATCATCACTTGGAGCAGTATACATACCATCACTCCAATAGCCCTGGTCTAAAAGACCGTTGAAGAAATATGGCTCATTGTTAAGGAAATATCTCTGAACACCCTCAGAATCCTTGCCAATGCTGAACTTTCTCATACCGAAATAGCTTTCAACCTGGTCTGCACCTGCAACTATTTTAAGATCGTATAGCTTTGGATTTTCAGGACTCCAGCACTCATAATTTTCCAATTTAAGAGTACCCTTGCCATCTTCAAGCTTACAGCCTGCCATAACCTCGCCGTTGTCTAAAGCAATTACGGCCATATCGTCATACTGTGAGCCTGTATAATCAACCTCAATATTAAGTTCATCCCTGTCAATATCAGGAGTAATCTTTATACCCTTTATATAATTCTGCGGTACTTCCTCAATCCATACAGTCTGCCAGATACCTGACTGTGGTGTGTACCAGATACCGCCTCTTTTGAAGGTCTGCTTACCCTTTGACTGTGAACCTGTGTTAGATGGGTCCTTAACAGTAACTCTTAAATCATTTTCACCATCAAGCACAAATGAAGTAATATCAAAGGTGAAAGGAAGGTAACCACCCTTATGCTCACCTATTACTGTATTGTTAAGTGTAACGGTGCATTCATAGTCAACAGCACCGAAGTGAAGAAGCACTCTGTGGTTTGTGCGCTTAAATTCAAAAAATCTCTGGTAGTAAAGAACATCTGTAGGCTCTACTAACTTTTCTACACCGCTGAGAATACACTCAGGGCTGAAAGGCACAATTATTTTACCTTGGTATCCACAGAACTTTTTATACTCATCATAAATTGCATAGTTCCATTCGCCATTAAGGTTAATAAAGCTATCTCTTTTAAGCTGAGGTCTCGGATAATCGTTCAAGGGCAGGTCTTTGTTAAGCTCTCTACCCCATCTTGTATATAATCTCTGCATAAAATAGGTTCCCCTTTTATATAATTCTGTAGTGATAATACCATATATATCAATATTTTTCAACAGTAAATAGTTAAGCTTATTTTTTTATTGACTATTTTTTCCATCGGTGGTATAATTGTAAAAAATTATGTTTAAAGGTTGTGTAAAAAATGACAGGTCTTAGTAATCTTTTTTATGAGCTTATGTCCTTGATAATGTCATTGCTTATGTCCTTCGGCGCTATTGCAGTTCCGGGTACAAATGATCTTATCAGAACAATGAACGATGCGGCAGAACTTCAATTTGTTGTCACAGGTGACCCTCAGGTTTGTAGCTATAACCCTGAACGTGAAGCAAATCTCATTGCAGCAGCAGACGACTTAAAGAACGCTGAGATTGATCTCGATGCTTTCATAAGTGCCGGCGATATCGCTGAAAATGGTCTCCAGGCAGAATTCGACAGAGTATTTGAGGACACTAAAGACATCCCGGCAGACCACTTCATTATGGCTGCAGGCAACCATGATATTCGTCTTCGTGAGTATGAGCAGTGTAAAACTACTTTCCTCAACTTCATGAACGCATATAACGACGAAGAATATCACCAGTCCGAGCTTCACTATGAATACGAAATAAACGGTTACAAGTTCCTTGTTATTGGTTCAGATGAAGCAAACTTTGAAGATGCTTTTATTAGCAGTGAACAGCTTCAGTGGCTTAACCTTTCTCTTAAGAAATATACAAAGAACGGTGATCCTGTTTTCGTAATTTGCCACTACCCGCTTGCTGAAAGCCATGGTCTTCCAAGCACATGGGGTTCATCAAACAGCACGCCAACAGAAGGTCTTGCTGAATATGTACGCAAAGACGGCTATGACTACACAGGTTCAATCGGTAATCAGAACAACAAAATTTATGATATTCTTTCATCATACAACAACGTTTTCTTCATTACCGGTCACCTTCACACAGGCTTTGGTTACTACACATACCAGACAATCAACGAAAAGAACAATGTTCAGGGTATTAACGTTCCTTCAGTTGGTATCAACAATAAGGACGGCGTTTACAACAACCCGGGCACAGGCGTTTATGTTGAGGTTACAGAGGATGAAGTTACATTCTATGCAAGAGACTTTGCAGAAGGCAGATTCCTTTCAACAAAAGAATTCGGCGAAGCTGTTAAGACATACAAGCTTAAATAATCAAGCATATATTTACTATGTACATACCTCCTGCATAATATAATGCGGGAGGTATTTTTATGCTTAATGATATTTTAATATTCGCTTTAAGCCTGTGGGGAACAATAGCCTTGCTGTTCACCTTTGTTTTTAAAATGCTTGTGTGGAGAACGCAAGCAATAACATTTACTATTCCGCTGTTGAACACAGACAAGGACATTTACAACAAAATCTATAACATCCGTTCTTTGTGTGAATATTGCGGTATAGAGAAAAAAAGCACCGTAATTCTTGTGAATTACGATGCTCCTCAATGGTTTGTTAATGATATTCAAAGCTATTATGAAAGATATGATTTTCTGCAAATTATATCTTCAGATGATCTGAAAGAGAAAATCAAAGAGTCGCATACATAACAGCTTTAATTGTGTGCATTCTGTTTTCTGCTTCCTGGAAAACTACTGACTGTTCACTTTCGAAAACCTCATCGGTAACTTCCATTGCATCTCTGTTGAACTTTTCGCACATACGAAGACCGATTTCTGTTTTCTTATCGTGGTATGCAGGCAGACAATGCATGAAAATTGCATTTTCTCCTGCATTTTTCATAAGCTTAGTGTTTACCTGATATGGTGAAAGTTCATTTATTCTTTCTGCCCACACAAGCTCAGGCTCGCCCATAGAAACCCACACATCTGTATAAATAACATCTGCATTTTTTGTGGCTTTTATAGGGTCTTCTTCAAATTTAAGAGTAGCGCCGCTTTCCTTTGCAATTTTCTTGCATTCATCCACAAGAGCAGAATCAGGGAAATACTTTTCAGGTGCGCAGGCAGTAAAGTTAAGTCCCATTTTTGCGCAACCAACCATAAGAGAATTACCCATATTATATCTTGCATCACCCATATAAACAAAATTGATACCTTTTAATTTACCAAAATGCTCTTTAATGGTTAAAAAGTCAGCAAGAATCTGTGTCGGATGAAATTCGTTTGTTAAGCCATTCCATACAGGCACACTTGAATATTTAGCAAGCTCTTCTACAATCTCCTGCCCGTGACCTCTGTACTCAATACCATCGTACATTGAGCAGAGCACCCTTGCAGTATCTGCAATGCTTTCTTTTCTGCCTATCTGAGATGCTGTAGGGTCAAGGTATGTAACACCCATACCCAGATCTCTTGCAGCAACCTCAAAGCTACAACGAGTACGTGTGCTTGTTTTTTCAAAAATAAGAGCAATGTTTTTTCCCTTTAATGTATCGTGGGGAATACCTGCTTTTTTCTTTCTCTTTAAATCAGCCGCAAGATTAATAAGATAATCTATTTCTTCTGTTGTAAAATCAAGTAATTTTAAATAATCTCTACCTTTAAGATTCATTCTGTTCACCTCAGATGCATGCATTTTTTATAATATTAATCGCTTTTTCCAAATCTTCAAAAGATATATTAAGTGGTGGAAGTAAACGTAGCTTATTTTTAGCCTTTATAGGTAAAACTCCGTGTTCCTGGCAAATCTTCAAAACTTCGTTAACATCCTTAACTGTTTCAACACCAAGCATAAGACCTAAGCCTGTTACACCTTTAACGCCTTCACAAGCTGAAAGCTCCGCCATAATATAATCGTGTTTCTTTTCCACTTCGCTTAAAAATTCATCATCAAGACGGCTGATTATGTTATAGGCGCCTGCTGTTGCAACAGGGTTACCGCCGAAGGTTGAACCGTGAGAACCCGGTGTATACACATTTTCGGTTTTCTCAAAAAACATTGTTGCACCTAATGGCAAACCGCCACCAATACCCTTTGCAGTTGAAACAATATCAGGTGTAACACCAAACTTCATATACCCGTAAAGTGCACCTGTTCTGCCGTTACCTGTCTGCACCTCGTCAACAATAAGAAGTACATCGCTCTCCTGGCAAAGCTTTGCAATACCGCTTACAAACTCCTGTGAAAGTGGCACAACACCACCCTCACCCTGAACAGTTTCAATCATAACCGCGGCAATTTTTTCTTCGTTTATATATTTTTCAATTGCCTCAAGGTCACCTGCATCCGCATAAAGGAAGCCCTCTGTTAAAGGAAGGAAATCCTTGTGGAATGTATCCTGACCTGTTGCCGCAAGAGTTGTAATTGTTCTGCCGTGGAAGGAATTGTTAAGTGTAATTATCTTGTTATATTCAATACCCTTTTTATCTGCCGCATATTTACGTGCGGCTTTTATTGCACATTCATTAGCCTCTGCACCGGAGTTAGAGAAAAATACTTTCTTTGCACCTGTTTTCTTGCAAAGAAGCTCTGCAAGCTTTACACAAGGTGATGTGTAATAAAGGTTTGATGTGTGCTGAAGCTTTGTTAATTGCTCTGTTGTTGCCTTAACCCATTCCTCATCACCAACACCAAAAATACTTACACCAATACCTGTGCCCATATCTATATACTCTTTGCCGTCAGCATCGTAGAGCTTGCTACCCTTACCGCTGACAATTTCTATAGGAAAACGAGCATATGTATTTGCTATATACTGAGAATCAAGTTCTTTTATATTCATTATTAAACACCCTTCACCATTGTACCTGCACCCTCGTCTGTGAGGAGCTCAAGCAGAACTGCATGAGGCACTCTGCCATCAAGAATAGTAACCTTATTAACACCCATTTCAATAGCATCAATACAGCATTGAACCTTTGGTATCATACCACCTGAAATAACACCCTCATCAAAAAGCTGACGAGCCTCTTGTATATTCACCTTTTTAATTAATGAATTAGGGTCATTAACATCACGAAGTATACCGGGAATATCGGTCATTGTAATAAGTCTTTCTGCCTTAAGCGCACCTGCAATAAAGGATGCTGCTGTATCGGCATTTATGTTGTAGGCATTACCCTCGTTATCGCAACCAACAGTTGAAACAACAGGAATATAATCTTTTTCAAGAAGGTCAAGAATAGGTTGAACATTAACCTTTGTAATTTCACCAACATAACCAAGGCGTTCATCCTTAACCTCTGCCTCAATAAGATGTGCATCGATACCTGATATACCAATTGCAGATCCACCGAATTCACCTAAAAGATTTACAAGGTGTTTATTAATCTTACCTGCAAGCACCATCTGAACAATTTCGGCAGTTTCTTTATCTGTAACACGCAGACCATCAACAAAAACACTTTCCTTGCCTACCCTTTTAAGCATTTCGGAAATTTCAGGTCCGCCACCATGCACAAGCACAGGCTTTACACCAATAAGTGAAAGAAGAACAATATCCTCCATAACCTGCATTTTAAGGTCTTCGCTTATCATAGCGTTGCCGCCATATTTGATAACAATTATTTTATTGTGATATTTCTGTATATACGGAAGTGCCTGAGTTATGACCTCGGCACGTTGAAGATTTGTAAGGTCCATTTTTTACTCCTTCCAGAGATTTTTATATTGTAAAATCAGGTTCTGTAGTCACCATTAATTCTTACATATTCATAAGTAAGGTCACAACCCCATGCAGTAGCATCAGCATCACCTGAATTAAGCCCAACATTTATTGTAATTTCTTTTTCAAGAAGAATTTCCTTTGCGATTTCTTCAGAAAATTCAATACCTGATCCGTCCTTGCAAACAGGAATTGTACCTTTAGCTGATGTAAACGAAACATCAACCTTGTTAACATCTACCTTTGCACCGCTATAGCCTATGGCACAAAGCACTCTGCCCCAGTTAGCATCTGCACCAAACATTGCCGCCTTTGTAAGAGAAGAGCAAATTACACTTTTTGCAACTACCTTTGCAATGCTTTCGTTTTCGGCACCTGTTACCTTACATTCAAGAAGCTTTGTTGCACCCTCACCATCACCTGCAATCATTCTGCAAAGGTGTACTGTAACAGTATTAAGGGCTTTCATAAATGTATTGAAGCTATCACCATCGCAAGTAATTTCTTCATTACCTGCCATTCCGTTTGCAAGAACGGTAACCATATCGTTTGTTGATGTATCACCATCTACACTTACCATATTGAAGGTGTTCTGAATATCACTTGAAAGTGCCTTCTGAAGCATTTCGGAAGAAATTGCACAGTCTGTTGTGATAAATACAAGCATTGTTGCCATATTAGGGTGAATCATACCCGAACCCTTTGCAATACCACCGATTTTACATTCAACACCATTAATTTCAAAGGAAACTGCAACCTCTTTCATAACAGTGTCGGTAGTCATAATTCCTTCTGCCGCATCGGCGCTGTTCGCACCGAGAGATGCCTTAAGGTTATCCATTGCATTTGCAATTGGTGTAATATCAAGAGGCTGTCCTATAACACCCGTTGATGCAACAACAACATCTTCTTCACTTATTCCCATTGTATCTGCAGTAAGCTTTGCCATTTTCTGAGCAATCTCAATGCCATCTGCATTACAGGTATTAGCATTACCGCTGTTGCAGATAACAGCCTGAGCCTTGCCGTCTGCAAGATTCATTTTTGTAACAACAAGAGGCGCACCTTTTACAAGGTTTGTGGTATAAACTGCCGCTGCATTAGCCTTTTTTTCGCTGAAAATCATGGCTAAATCTCTTTTTGATTTATTCTTTCTTATACCGCAATGAACACCGCCTGCGGTAAAGCCTTTTGCGGCACAAATGCCACCGTTAATTATATTCATAGCTATCTCCATTATATTTCAAGTCCGTATGTATCTTCATTTCCTAAAACTATGTTAAGGCACTCAACTGCCGCACCGGAAGCACCTTTACCAAGGTTGTCGTAGCGTGCAACAAGCAGAATTCTGTCTTCGTTTCCGTAAACAGAAACTCGCATAGAATCTTTACCTGAAAGAATGCCTGCAGAAAGGAAGCCATCTTCACTTTCATCGCAATATGTAACAAGAGGGCCTGTGTATTTTGATTTATACAGCTCTTTGATTTTCTCCAAATCAAAATCGTTTTTTAGGTCTGATTTAAATAACGGAACAGTAACCTCCATACCGGAATAAAAATCACCTACAACAGGGCAAAACGCAGGAGCATTTTTAAGGCCTGTTATTTTAACCATTTCCTTTAAATGCTTGTGTGTCTGTGTCAAGCCGTACTGCCTTGGAGCATCTAAAAGCTCATCCGGTTCTTCCTCGTAATCGGCAATCATCTTTTTACCGCCACCGCTGTAGCCTGTAAGTGAAAAGCAGGAGAGGTTTTCACTACCGTCCAATGCACCTGCCTCTATCAATGGGTAAACAAGCGAAATAAATCCACTTGCGTGGCATCCCGGCACAGCAATTCTTTTTGAAGAAAGAAGCTTTTCCCTATGAGCTACTGAAAGCTCAGGGAAGCCGTATGCCCAATCCTCCAAAGTACGATGTGCAGTTGATGTATCAATAACTACAGTTTTATCATTCTCAATAAGTGAAACCGATTCTCTTGCCGCATCATCAGGCAAGCAAAGGAAAGCTACATCGGCAGAATTTAATGCTTCTTTACGAGCTATTGGGTCTTTTCTTTTTTCATCACTGAGAGTTATAAGCTCAATACCCTGAAAGCTTTCCAATCTCTCATATATTCTGAGGCCTGTTGTACCTGCCTTACCATCAATAAATACTTTTTTTGCCATTTATAAACTCCGTAACATACTCAATCTGCTTTTCTACAGATTTATAACCTGTTGAGCCTGCAGAAATTCTTTTTGATATACAAGTTTCAAGAGAGATTTCATTAAACAAATCTTCCTCGAACAATTCGCTATGTGCTTTGTATTCCTCAAGTGTGAGTGTTTCAAGCACTTTATTTTTTTCAATACATTCAGCAACTGTCTGACCAACAATTTTATATGCGGTTCTGAAAGGCATACCCTTTTTAACAAGGTAATCTGCAAGGTCTGTTGCGTTAATAAAGCCTTTTTGTGCCGCTGAGTACATATTATCCTTTAAAACTGTCATTGTTGCTACCATAGGAGCAAAAATACTAAGGCATTTCTGAACTGTTTCTATACTGTCAAAAATAGCCTCTTTATCTTCCTGCATATCCTTATTGTATGCAAGAGGAATTCCCTTAAGTGACGTAAGAAGAGCAAACAAATCGCCATAAACTCTGCCTGTTTTACCTCTTACAAGCTCTGCCATATCGGGATTTTTCTTCTGTGGCATAATTGATGAGCCTGTTGTATAAGAATCGTCAAGCTCAACAAATTTGAATTCCCATGAGCTCCAAAGAATAATTTCTTCAGAAAATCTTGAAAGGTGCATCATAATTACAGAGAATGCAGACATAAGCTCTACGCAGAAATCTCTGTCGGAAACACCATCAATACTGTTTTGCATGATTCCGTAGAAGCCCAGCTTTTCAGCCTCGTATTCGCGGTCTGTTTCATAGGTTGTACCCGAAAGAGCACAAGAGCCGAGAGGTGAATAATTCATTCTCTTAACAGCGTCTGCAAGTCTGCCTGCATCACGCATGAACATCTGTGCATATGCTAAAAGGTGGTGAGCAAAGGTTATAGGCTGTGCTCTCTGAAGATGTGTGTAGCCGGGAAGAATCGCATCCTGATTTTCTGCCGCCTTATCGCGGATAACTTCGACAAGTGAGTAAATAAGGTCGCTTACCTTTTCTGCTTCATCACGAAGGTAAAGCCTTATATCAACTGCAACCTGGTCGTTACGGCTTCTTGCTGTGTGAAGACGCTTACCAACATCACCCTTACGAGCTGTTAACTCACCTTCAATATACATATGTATATCTTCTGCGCCATTATCAAAACAGAGCTTACCTGAAATGATATCATCAAGTATACCTGAAAGGCCATCAATAATCTCTTCACAGTCATTCTGTGTTATAATGCCCTGCTTTGCAAGCATCTGTGCGTGTGCAATTGAGCCCTGAATATCCTGGCGATACATTTTGCAATCGAAATGAAGTGATGAATTAAAATCATCCGCCTCTTTATCGAGAGCCTTTGAAAATCTGCCTGCCCACATTTTATCCATAGTATTTATACCCTTTCAAAAACTACTTTTGCACATTCGGAAAAAGCACCGAATGTGCAAAATTCATTGATTAATTATTTATCGAGAGAAGCAAGACCATTCTTTTCTCTCATATTTGCCATAACCTTGATTGGAAGACCGTAAAGGTTAATGAAGCCTGCTGAATCCTTCTGGTCGTAAACCTCATCCTCATCAAACGTTGCCATATCTGCATCGTAAAGTGAGTAAGGTGAGCAAACACCTGCGTTAATCATATTACCCTTGTAAAGCTTAAGCTTAACATCACCTGTAACTGTTTCCTGTGTTGAATCAACGAAAGCAAGAATTGCTTTTGTAAGAGGTGTATACCACTGAGCATTGTAGGTAAGCTCTGCAAGCTTCTGTGCAACAAGTGCTTTGTAGTGTGCTGTTTCTTTATCAAGGCAGATTGTTTCAAGAACGCTGTGTGCCTTGTAAAGGATTGCTCCACCCGGTGTTTCGTATACGCCACGGCATTTCATACCAACAAGTCTGTTTTCAACGATATCAAGAAGACCGATACCGTTTGCGCCACCAAGCTCGTTAAGCTTTGTAACAAGCTCAACTGCCCCCATTTCAACGCCGTCAACAGCTGTAGGAACACCTTTTTCAAAGTGGATTGTAACATATGTTGGCTTATCAGGTGCCATTTCAGGTGAAACGCCCATTTCAAGGAAGCCTTCTTTATTGTAAAGTGGCTCGTTCATTGGGTCCTCAAGGTCAAGACCTTCGTGTGAAAGATGCCAGATGTTCTTATCCTTTGAATAGTTTGTTTCTCTGTTGATTTTAAGAGGAACATTGTGTGCCTCTGCATATGCAATTTCTTCCTCACGAGATTTAATATCCCACTCTCTCCAAGGAGCAATGATTGGCATATTAGGAGCAATTGCTTTGATAGCAAGCTCGAATCTTACCTGGTCATTACCTTTACCTGTACAACCGTGGCAGATAGCATCTGCGCCCTCTTTAAGTGCAATTTCTGCAATTCTTTTCGCAATTGGTGGACGAGCAAAAGCTGTACCGAGAAGATACTCTTCATAAATCGCGCCGGCCTTAACGCCCGGGAAAACATAATCCTCAAGGAATTCCTTTGTAAGATCTTCAATGTAAATTTTAGATGCGCCTGTTTTGATTGCTTTTTCTTCAAGTCCTTCAAGCTCACTTGCCTGACCTACATTACCTGAAACTGCAATAACCTCACAGTTATTGTAGTTCTCCTTAAGCCAAGGAATAATGATTGATGTGTCAAGACCGCCTGAGTAAGCGAGAACAACTTTTTTAATGTTTTTCTTATCCATAATTTATTTCCTCCAAAGTATTTTTGTAAAAATATTCATTCGATATGCATAGTTATACACCTTTGCATGAAAAATGTCAATACTTTTGTTTAATTATTTTATTTCCTGCAGTTTTTCTCTAAACTGCAACAAAACCTTGCTTCACAACGCCTATTTTTGTACAAATTCACGCTATATTACTCTTGCATAAATCTTGTATATATAATTGTATACACTGAATTTTATGCATAAAAAATGCATATATACAAAAACTATACATTTTTGCATATATGCATTATAGTGTTTTTACTGATTATCAGATAAACATACTTCTCACAAGCTTGTAAATGTAATCGAATACCTTTTCAAACACGAAGTAGAAGTCGTAACTGAACTGAGTTCTTCCCTCTTCACCAAGGTTTGAACCATCTTCCTGTGCTAACTTGTTAGAGGTAAGAATATATGTAGAATAGTCCCAAAGATCTTTTTCGTTAAGTTCGATAACTCTTGCACCCTGAATAAGGTTGCTGTAGTAAGAGTCGTATGTACAACCCGGTGTCATGATCATATCAATACCATCAACATCTGCAATAAAGCCGTTCAAATGGTCATGACCGCAAACTACACCAAGAACATCTCCGCCCTTAACCATTGCATCCCACTGACCATCATTGCCGTAACCCGGGCAGCATTTCTCGAAAAGGAAGCCCTCATACTTTGTAATATCAGGAATTACTGTGTAGTTAGTGCCGTCTGCAAAGTTGATTGTAGCTTCACCAAGACTTATATCTGTAGGATAGAAAATCTTTTCACAAGGCTCCTGTGGAATAATGTGCTGGAAAACAAGTGAAGGAACCTTCTTACCGCCATTTTCAGCAGTCATTTCCTTACGAACCTTGTTATACCATTCAATCTGATTTTTACGAACCCAGTCGTAACCTAAATATTTACCCTGTGAATTATAAACATAATCGCCACAGTCAAACATCCAAAGGTTGAAAGCAAGCTTTTTACCATTGCTTGAAAGGATAGGAAGGTTGTGTGTACCTGCACCATGAAGCTCCGGATCTGCATCATAGCCGAGGAAGCCTTCATACTTCTGGTATTCTTTAACTATTTCTTCTCTTGTCATTCCGCCGGAGCTTTCCTGGTCATGGTTACCTAAAACCATTGTGTATGGCACACCTGCTTTGATAAGAGGTGTAAGCATGCTCTTGTATGTTCTTTTATCAGGGTTATTTACGTTATCACCTGTAAAAACAACAAGGTCAGGATCGGAGTATTTAATTGATTCTTCAATAAAAGTAACCATATCCTTTGCCATTGGATAGCCTGACTGCACGTCAGCAAGAACAAGAATTTTAAAGCTACCATCTTTGTTGAATTTAAGCTTTGCATCACTCTTATAGCTTGCAAAAGCAACACTTGAAAGAGAGAAAAGCATAACAACTGTCATAATAAGCGCTAAAAACTTTTTCATAGTTAATCTCCTTTTTACTTGTCAGATTTATAAATTCCATTATATACCTGTATTTTTATTTTGTCAAACTATTTACAAGCTCTTTAAAGTGTTTTCCCTTTTCTTCAAAGTTTTTGTAGTAGTTGTAGCTTGCGGCGGCAGGTGAAAAAAGACAAGCCTTGCCTTTTTCCGTAAGCTTATCACAAGCATTTACCGCATCTGCCATATCCGCGGCACAGACCATATTTTTATTACAGCCCATATCTTGAAGTTTTTTTATTATACTATGACCTGTTTCAGGCAAGCCTATAAGATTCTTTATTGAAGATTCTTTAAGGAAAGCCGTAAAATCCTCATAATCAATGCCTCTGTCCATACCGCCAAAAACAAGTGTATCTACATTACCAAGAGCCTTAACGGCACCCATAACTGCTGTTGGAATAGTTGCTATACTATCGTTATAGTAAGCCACTCCATTTATAACGCCAACATATTCCATTCTGTGTTCAATTCCGCCAAATCCTTTAATTGCCTGACGGATTGCATCATCCTCTACACCAAACACCTTTGCAACTGCCACAGCATAAGCAATATCCTGACGGTTGTGCTCACCCTTAAGGTGCTCAGTTGATTTCCACAATTCGTTAACGAAAACATCACTCTCAGCATCAGTAAATGTTACAGGCTTTTCATTGCCTTTAACAATAACCTTATCCCAATCAACCACACCTGTTAAATCCTGCTCAGGATTATAAACAACGAAATCCCCTGATTTTTGATGACGAGCGATATTGAGCTTTGAATTAACATATCCCTCGTACCCTGTTCTGTAATGGTCAAGGTGCTCCTCATATATGTTAACAAGCACCGCAACATGCGGACTTGCAGTTGTAAATTCAAGCTGGTGTGATGACATTTCAATAACAGCCACAAGGCTATCATCACAATCTGCTTTTTCAAAAACAGGCACACCAATATTTCCAATAAGGCAGGTGTTCAAGCCGCCCGCTTTAAGCATTTCATATATAAGGGTTGAGGTTGTTGTTTTACCCTTTGAGCCTGTAATACCGACAACCACAGGCTTACAGAAACGCAGAAACATATCTGTCTGACATGTTATTTCTGTTGTTTCGGGGTACATATTTTCTTCTAAAAAAGCAATTCCCGGACTTTTGAAAACAATATCAAAATCACCTAAACATTTAAGGTAATCCTCCCCGTACACAACCGAAACATTGCTGTCATCGATTTCCGGTTTATTCATATCACCTATAGTGATTTCTTTTTCCGGTGAATGCTTTCTTATATAGTTATAGGTAGACTTGCCTTCTCTGCCGAAGCCTAAAATAAGCACCCTTTTATTTTTTATATACTCAATTATCTGTGACAAAACTCACATCTCCATCAATCAGTTGTATTATAAGTTTTCAGCAAAGCTGTAATTATTCTTACCGTTTGCTTTAACATAGTACATTGCTTTATCCGCTTTTTCGTAAAGCTCTGCATATGTTTTGCCAATATCCGGATAAAGAGCAATACCAACACTACAGGAAAATTCCTTGTCAGGCAGGCTCTCAAGCTTAACTCCGTGGCAAATTCTCAAAACATCTTTAGCGGTTTCCTCTGCATGCTTTATCATTGCTTCAGGGTCATTTTCATCACTGCTGATAAACAAAACAAATTCTTCGCCACCAACTCTGCCCAAGGTATCGTTCGCACCAAATCTTATAGATAATTTACCTGTAAATTGCTTTAGGAAATTGTCCCCCTCATGGTGGCCGTACATATCATTAAGCTTTTTGAAATCGTCAATATCAATAAACAATAATGCGCCCGCCTCAGTTGAAGAGTCTTTAAGAATTTCTGATATTTTAAGGCTTGTTGAAAGCTTATTCAAAAGACCTGTAAGCTGATCAGTTTCCGCCTGTGAAATAAGCCTTGTTTTCTCTTTCTTTTCCTTGTCTATATCAGAAAGTGTGCCAACAAATTTTGAGGCATTGCCGTTATCATCGTATATAACTGCAAACTTGATTCTGTACCACACACCATCACCGCGACTGTTATTGATACGAGCATCAAAAACATTGATTTTTTTACCTGATAAGCCATTACTGAGGGCTTCAATAAACGCAGGAACATCGCGGTGGTCTATAATGTCACCGTAGGTAAAGGTTTCAATTGCATTTTCAATGTGTGCTCTTGCACTTGCACCTCTTATAATTTTTGCAGAGCACTCAAAAACATCTTCTACAACATCATAATTGAAAAGAATATTATCTGAAATCTCCTCAACAATTTCGTAACGCTCTTTTTCCTCCTGGAGCTCCATCTGCAATTTTTTCATAGCAGTAATATCCGTAATATTACAAATGAAAACAAGGTCCTCTTTAGACACATTGCGAGGCTTACGGGTTGAAATAAGCGCCCATGCCTTTTCCCCGCCTTTTTTATTGATTCTGCACTCAAACTGAATAATTTCACCGGGTTCATATTGTGTGTTAATTTTTGATACAATATCAATAAAATCATTCTGATTAAACAGATTCATGCGTACATCCGGACCAACTTCCTCGTACTCATCTCTTGTATAACCAAAAATACTGAAAAATGCATCGTTTGTATACTGAAGCTTAACACCGTCCGGGTGAGGTGAAACAATAGCAATTCCCGTAACAGCATCTCGTAAAACGGTTTCCAAGGATTCACGCGACAAATTTTTCTCGTAATCTCCGCCGAATCTTAGCATAATAAACCTCCTCACAATTTTATTTAGGCATATTCTAAAAACAATATACCATAAAATTCCATCTATAACAAGGATTTTTGAAAAACACTTGAATAAATACCGCTATTTGTATATAATTTAATATGAGTTAATATGTTACTTATTACATTACTCAAATTTACAAATTTCAGCGGAGTCATTATATGTTAGAATTAAAACACATTTCTTTTAATGTTGCCGACGAAAAAGGTGAAAAAGATATTATAAAAGATGTTTCACTTACAGTTGAAGACGGCAAATTTCTTGTTATAACAGGACCTAACGGCGGTGGTAAATCTACCCTTGCAAAGCTTATTATGGGTATCGAAAAGCCTACAGGCGGTCAGATTATCTGGAACGGCATTGATATTACCAATATGTCAATTACAGAGCGTGCAAAATTAGGCATCGGCTATGCCTTCCAGCATCCCCCACGCTTCAAAGGGCTTTCTGTTCGCGACCTTTTAAGTATTGCTCACGGAAGCGACCTTCCCGAGGACCAGTGCTGTGCATATTTAACACAGGTAGGCTTATGCTCAAAGGATTACCTTAACCGTCAGGTGGATTCATCACTTTCAGGCGGTGAAATCAAACGAATAGAAATTGCTACCCTTATGGCAAGAAACCTTCAGCTTGCAATTTACGACGAGCCTGAAGCAGGTATAGACCTGTGGAGCTTCAATATGCTTGTTGAAAGCTTTAAAGGTATTTCAAAAACCCGCAAGGAAAGTATGGTTATAATTTCTCACCAGGAGAGAATTATGAAAATTGCAGACGAAATTGCAATAATCGCAGACGGATATGTAAAGAAAATCGGCCCTCAGGAAGAGGTTTTCCCTGAGCTTATGGCTGAGTTTGATAACAGTTGTTCATTCAGATGAGGATAAAGCATGAATAAAATAGATCGTTCCATGCTTCAGGCGGTGGCAGACCTTCACGAAACACCACAGGGAGCTTACAATATAAGAAAAAATGGTGAAGGCATTGAAAGGCGCTCAAGCGCGAATATTACAATCGAACCCAAGGCGGACAAGCCCGGTATTGATATAACAGTAAAACCAGGCACAAAAAACGAAAGTGTTCATATACCCGTTATTATTACCGAAACAGGTGTAGATGACCTTACCTACAACGATTTTTACATCGGTGAGGATTCCGATGTTGTTATTGTTGCAGGCTGTGGCATTCACAACTCCGGTGATAAAAAGAGCGAGCACGATGGTATCCACAGATTTTTCATAGGCAAAAATGCCCGCATAAAATATGTTGAAAAGCACTATGGTGAGGGTGAAGGCACAGGCGAAAGAGTGCTTAACCCTAAAACAGAAATATATATGGACGAGAATTCATATTGCGAGATGGAATCTGTTCAGATTAAGGGTGTTGACTCAACAAAGCGCGATACATTTGCAAAGCTTGAAAAGGGTGCAAACCTTGTTATATTGGAAAAGCTTATGACCCACGGCAATCAGATTGCCCATTCAGATATGGTTATTGAGCTCAACGGAGAAAATGCATCTTCACAGATTATTTCCCGCTCAGTTGCAAAGGACAACTCTGAACAGGTTTTCTATCCACGTGCAGTAGGTAACGCAAAATGCCGTGCACACGTACAATGCGACTCCATTATTATGGGTGATGCAAAAATCCGTTCAATCCCTGAAATTGCCGCTAACAATTGCGATGCAAATATTATCCACGAGGCGGCTATAGGCAGAATCAATAACGATCAGCTTCTCAAATTACAGACAATGGGTAAAACAGAGGAAGAAGCAGAAGAAATAATTATCAACTGCTTCCTTAAATAATCAGATTTTGGAGTGATTAATTTGGCTAAAAGAGTTCTGGCATTCGACTTTGGTGCTTCAAGCGGCAGAGCAATTATCGGTGAATTTGATGGTGAAAAAATCACACTTCGTGAGGTGCACCGTTTTTCAAATGACCCCGTAACAATAAACGGCACAACATATTGGGATGTTCAAAGGCTTTTCTTTGAAATCAAGCAAGGTATACTCAAGGCAAAGGAAGACGGTGGCTTTGACTCCATCGGTATAGACACATGGGGTGTTGACTTTGGTCTTTTAAGAAAAGACGGCACACTTATCGAAAACCCCGTTCACTACCGCGACAAAAGAAATGACGGCATGGTGGAAAAAGCAAAAAAATATATGTCCCACGAAAGAATGTATGATATTACAGGCATTCAGTTTATGGACTTTAACACCATTTTCCAGCTTCTTTCACTTAAGGAAAACCGTCCTTACATACTTGAAGAAGCCGATACACTTCTTTTTATGCCTGACCTTCTTGCATATATGCTTACAGGCGTAAAATCCACAGAATATTCTATTGCTACCACATCACAGATGGTAGATTTACAAACAAAAGACTGGTCTGATGAAATACTTGACACCTTCGGTATCAAAAAAAGCCTTCTTACAGATATTGTTGCAACAGGTACGGTTATCGGTCAACTAAGTGATGAAATCTGCGAGGAATTAGGTGTGCCAAAGGCAGATATCGTAAGCGTCGCTTCCCACGATACTCAGAGTGCAATTTCCGCCACACCATGCGAATATGAGGACTTTGCATTTATCAGCTGTGGTACCTGGTCACTTTTCGGCACAGAGGTTTTTGAGCCTGTTATTAATGAGGCATCCAAAAAGCTTAACGTTACAAACGAAGGTGGCTACAACTACTCAACCGCTTTTCTTAAAAACATATGCGGACTCTGGCTTATTCAGGAAAGCCGCCGCCAATGGATAAGAGAAGGCACAGAATATTCATACGCAGAGCTTGAAAAGTTAGCCCTTGAATGTGAGCCTCTCAAATGCTTTATTGACCCCGATGCGCCTGAGTTTGCTGTTATGGGTAACATTCCCAGACGCGTAAAGGAGTATTGCGAAAAAACAAATCAATATGTACCACAAACTGTTGGCGAAATTATGCGTTGTATATACGAGAGCCTTGCACTTAAATACCGCCTTACCTTTGACGGAATTATGGAGTGCACAGGCAAAAAATATGACCGAATTCATATTATGGGTGGCGGCACAAAGGATAAGCTTCTTCTTCACATGGCGGCACAGAGCTGTAATGTTGATGTATATGGCGGTCCTATTGAAGCTACCGCTTTAGGTAACATTGCAATTCAGCTTATTTCTTCAGGTGAAATTGCAGATATCAAGCAAGCCCGTAAAATTATTGCTCAAGGTGAAAATCTTAAGCTGTATTCTCCTGAAAACAGAGATATGTGGGAAGAGGCATACAACAGATACACACAGATTATCGGTTAATTGTTGACGGAGTTATTAAAAAATGACATCATTACCAAAGCTTGATGAAAAAAGCATAAACTATGTTCTCGAAACAGTGCAGATAATTACAGAATCCACAGAGGACCTTCGCACAGGCAACAAAGGTGAAGAACAGGTTAAACGCACATTTCTCAACGAGCTCATGAAATACTGTGACGACACACAGGAGCAACATTTTCTCACCCGTCCCGGTGCAGGAACAATAACACAAAAAATACTTTGTGTGCTTCTGATTGTATGTGTTTTTCTGTTTTCCCTTTCTGTTTCTGATGGCTATGTAGGTACTGCTATTATATCTGTAATATTGAATTTATGTATCTTCGGTGTTTTTGCATACAAATTTATTTTTGACGGAACATCGTTGGATATAATAAAGCCCAGAAAAAGCTCAACAAATATTTTAGGCAGGCGCTTTCCTCAGGGTACAGCTCAATCAAGAGTTGTTCTTGTTACCCACTTTGATGCGCCATTAACTGTACGGAGTCTTCTTTTCGGCAATATGGCAACATACATATTAAGCCTTTGCTCCTTACTGGGTAATACATTGCTTTTCTGCAGTCAGATTGCTTTCTTATTCTGCGGAGCACCAATAAACAGCACACTTTTTGAAGTGTTGCGAGTAATCAGCTTTGCTTTTCTTCCCTTTTACATTTTGGGGATAGTAGTAGTTAATCCTAAAAAGACTTCATCGGGAATAAGCTCAAGCCTTATGCCGTCTTCAATAGTGCTCAGCATATTAAAGCAATTTTCCGAGGACAGCTTCAGATATTCAAAAACAGAGGTTTGTTGCCTTATAACCGGCTCTGAATATTCAGGCCGTGCAGGCTCATATGCCTTTGCAAGAAAATACCGCAGGCTTTTCTCAGACATACCCACAATTTTTATTCCTATAGAGGAATTGACCACGTCAGATAAGCTTTCTGTATTTTTTAAAGACGGAAGCGGTAACAAGGGCTCTGCAGAGGTTGCATCGATTATTGCTCAGGCAGCAGAAAACCTTGAGCTTAATCTTACAAAAGAAAATATGGTTATGGGGACGGCTGCATTCACCCCCTTTGCAATCAACCATTTTCCCGCTTGTTCTTTAGGAACATCAAAAAAGCATATATCAAAAAGTGTTTCACCTACTGCAGATAAAATTACGGCAATACGCAGAAAAACAATCGGTGATGTGGGTGCGCTTATTATAGAAACATTAAATTATTATGACAGCTAAAAGCGTCGTACTTCACAAATCATCTAAAGGAGTATTATTATGGCAAAAATTCTTAATTCCACAGTAAAAAACATTCCTTGGCAGGATAAGCCCGAAGGCTGTAAGGATCCTGTATGGAGATATACAGAAAACCCCATCATTGACCGCACCTTTGTTAAGGATGCTAACAGCATTTTCAACTCAGCTGTTGTTCCTTACAAGGGCAAATTTGCAGGCGTATTCAGAATGGATGATGTTACCCGTGAACAGTATCTTGTTACAGGCTTCAGTGATGATGGTATTCATTGGAATCTGAATGACGAAAAAATCTTCGGTGGTTACGACCCTCGTCTTTGCGAAATTGATGGCATTTACTACCTTTCATGGGTTTGCCACACAGTTTGCGGTACATCTATCGGCATTGCAACAACAGAGGACTTCGAAACATGGACCCGTTACGAGGATGCTGTATTACCTGTTTCAAGAAACGGTGTGCTTTTCCCAAGAAAAGTAAATGGTGAATATATGCTCTTTACCCGCCCTTGCGATAAGGGACACACACCATATGGCGAAATCTTCTTAAGCCATTCAAAGGACCTTACCTACTGGGGCAAGCATCGTTTTGTTATAAGACCTGAAATGAACTGGGAAATGACAAAGGTTGGCGCAGGTCCTACACCTATTGAAACAGACGAAGGCTGGCTTTGCTTCTACCATGGCGTTCTTACAAGCTGTAACGGCTTTACTTACAGTATGGGTGCTATGATTACAGATAAAAACGAACCTTGGAAGGTGCTTCACAGAGCAGACCGCTACCTCCTCTCTCCAAGAGAAACATATGAATTTGTTGGTGACGTACCAAACGTATGCTTCCCTTGTGCCGCTCTTGCAGACAGCGAAACAGGTAAAATTGCAATTTACTACGGCGGTGCAGATACTGTTGTTGGCTTGGCATTTACTACTGTAGACGAAACAATCAATTACATCAAAGAACACGACTTAATAAAATAAACTATGCTTAAAAAGTTTTTCGGCAATAGAGAGTTCTATAAAATGACTCTCTCTGTTGCCGTTCCCATAATGATTCAGAATATTATCACCAATTTTGTAAGCTTACTTGATAACCTTATGGTTGGTGCGTTGGGCACCGAGCAAATGTCAGGTGTTTCCATTGTTAACCAGCTGTTATTTATCTTTAACCTTGCAATTTTTGGTGCACTTAGCGGTGCCGGTATCTTTACTGCCCAGTTTTACGGCAAAAAGGATACTGATGGCATCCGTTATACTGTAAGGTATAAAGTGTACATTACACTTGCTCTGTTAATCGCAGGCTTAGCTATCTTCTCTTTCTTCAACGAGCCCTTAATTAATATGTTTTTGCACGAATCAAAGGATTCCGGTGATATTGCATTAACTTTAGATTATGCTCAAAAGTATATCAGGGTTATGATGTACGGCTTTTTACCATTTTGTGTAACACAGGTATTTTCAAGCACATTAAGGGAAACAGGCGAAACTGTTGCCCCTATGATAGCAAGCTTTATTGCGGTTCTTACAAACTGTTGCTTTAACTGGGTGCTTATTTTCGGTAAATTAGGCTTCCCTGCTTTAGGTGTTGAGGGTGCCGCAATTGCAACTAACATTGCACGATATGTTGAGTGTGCTATTCTCATTGTATATGTTATTAAATCAAGAAAGCGGTTCTCCTACTTTAAAGGCTTATTCAAAGGGATTTATATCCCCGGTAAAATCTGTAAAGATATTTCCATAAAAGGTATGCCCCTTTTATTCAACGAATTTTTCTGGTCTTTAGGTATGTCCCTTTTAAGTGTTGCATACAGTCTTCACGGAATATCTGTTGTTGCAGGGTACAGTATATCCTCTACTGTTATGAACCTTGCCAACATTTCCTTTATATCCCTTGGTGCAAGCATCGGTATAATAATAGGCAAGCTGCTTGGTGCCAATAAATTTGAAGAAGCATATGATACAGACAGAAAGCTTATTACCTTCTCTGTTTTACTGAGCCTGGGTGTTTCTGTGGTAGTTTTCCTTTTAAGTGATAAAATACCGCTACTATACAACACAAGCCCCGAGGCAAAGGAATATGCCGGATATTTTATTAAAGTATCAGCAATTTTCTCTGTTACACACGCTTTTGCAAACGCCTCGTATTTCACAATACGAAGTGGCGGTAAAACACTTATTACATTCTTAATGGATAGCGTATTTATTATGTGCATAAGTGTTCCGGTTGCCTTTGCTCTTTTCTATATTTTCAAATTAGATATCATAACCTCTTACCCAATTGTGCAGGCAGTTGAGATAATAAAGGTTATTATCGGTCTTGTTCTTATAAAAAAGAGAGTATGGTTAAATAACATTGTTGAGTAATAAAAACAAATATAAAAAGCAAAACAGGCGGTAAAAAACTTGCGTTTTTTACTGCCTGTTTTCATTATTTTGCTTTAATTATTTAACAGCGTCTTTAAGAGCTGCGCCTGCTTTGAATGCAGGAACCTTAGCTGCAGCGATTTTGATTGTTTCGCCTGTTCTTGGGTTACGGCCTTCTTTAGCTGCTCTTTCGCGTACTTCGAATGTACCGAAACCGATAAGCTGAACCTTATCACCCTTAGCAAGAGCACCTTCAATTGCACCGAAAACTGCTGCTACTGCCTTATCTGCATCTTTTTTTGAGAAACCTGCAGCTGCAACTGCATTTACAAGATCTGTCTTGTTCATTTTAAAATCCTCCAAAATTGTTTTTATTTTCCAAATCGTTCACACGATTTATTATGGACTTCTTATTTGGTGATAGCTTTTGCTTCATCCCACAAGCTATCAAGAATATCAAGTGAAGCGGACTTCATATCTATTCCCTTTTCATTGGCAAGCTTTTCTGTTACAGTAAAACGGGTCATAAACTTTTTTGTTGCCTTTTCCAATGCTGTTTCGGCATCGCATCCGCAAAACCTTGCAACATTTACTGCAGAGAAAAGCAAATCCCCTAATTCGTCTTCAACAGCGGTCTGATTCCCACTATTGAGGGCTTCCTTAAGCTCTTTTGACTCTTCCTCTATTTTCAGGAAAGCACCATCTGCATCGTTCCAATCGAAGCCTGCCTTTTTAGCTTTGGATTGAACCTTTTGTGCTTTCATAAGTGCGGGATATGTGGCGGGAATTGCCGCCATAGCCTCACTCTGAGTTTTTTGCGATTTGGTCTGCCGTTTAATATCATCCCAATTTTTGAGAACATCACCGGTAGAATTCACCGTAACGTCACCAAACACATGGGGATGGCGTATAATAAGCTTTTGACAAATATCGTTACAAACATTGTTGATATCGAACCACTTTTCGTCACGTGCCATATCTGCGTGTAAAACGACCTGCAGAAGCACATCACCCAACTCCTCCTGCATAAGAGAGGAATCAAGCTTATCGATAGCTTCTAAAACCTCGTAGGTTTCTTCAAGGAAATTTTCCCTGATAGATTGATGAGTCTGCTCTCTGTCCCAGGGGCAACCACCGGGCTCGCGAAGAATTTTTACAATGTTGACTAAATCGTCAAAACCATATTCATCCTTGAATTTAAAATCAACTGTCATGCTTCTGAATACTCCTATATTTTATACGATAAGTTTATATTTTTCAAGTATTTCGGCAATTTTTTCTCCCTTAGGAAGCAATAAAATGTCATTTTTGACCAAAGTTTTCAACAACAAAGCGGAAACAGCATAAACAACCACCGCAACGCCAATAGAAATCAGGCAAGCAAGGGAGTTGCCGTTAAGTCTGCTGTTCACATCGCCAAAGGTAAGAACAGAGCTTAAAAGCTCATATGAGCCCCATGCAGAAGCACCGCAAAGCAACGCCGCAATAAGTGGTTTAACAAGAACTGTTTTGATATCTATTCTTACACCAGTTTCTTTTCTCAGCACATAGTAGTTAATGAAAATGCAAAGAAGGTAGAAGAAAGCTGTGCCGAAAACAGCACCTCTGATATTTATTTCAGGAATACCTATAAGGAAATAGTTAAGACCAATTTTAAATGCACAGCCTATAGCAAGTGCTTTAGCAGGTACATCTGCCCTGCCTATAGCTTGCAAGATATTTGTAAGCGGTGAGGACAATGTAAGGATTGCCATCATAAGTCCGTAAAGTGCAAGCACAGGTGCTGCAACAGCAATACCACTCTGGTTTTCTGTGCCGTTATAAAGAAGTGAAAGAATAGGCTCACTCAACGCAAAGAAGCCTGCACCTGCCGGAAGTGCAATAAGCATTGTCGTTCTGAAAACTGTGTTTACTGTTTCGTTAATGGTCTTTCTGTCATTCTTAGCCATAGCACCTGAAATAATCGGAATAGCGCTTACTCCCAAAGTCATCATAATTGTAGGAATAAGGTTTCTGAAATCAAGTGTTGTATCATAAGCACCATAAAGGAAGGTGTGTATTGTATCTTTTGTAATATTTGCCGCGTTAATTGATTCACCATATATATTCATAATGGTATCGTAGTTTTTTTCTACAACGCTTTCAAGACGATTTTGTATCATCCATGTATCTATAAAGTTTGTAATATTAAGCACAAGGGAGCTTACGGCAGTTGGCACGGCAATTTTTATTATTTCATTAACTGTATCCTTTTTGGGAGATGCCATAGGCGAATTAACAAGCAGTTCTTTATTGATACCGTCTTTTTTTATTTTATGGCGCAGAATTGTATATATTGCGCCGAAAACAGTACCTAAGGTAACGCCAAGGATTGCCGCCGCAGCCGCAAGTGCATAAGCGATTGGCGGAAGAGTGCCGTTTTCTGAAACACTACCAAAGAAAGCACCCTCTGCAGCAACCTGCTGGGACGCATAATTAATAACACCATATGAAAGAGCAAGGCCGAAAACCAGCTTACCTACAGATTCAATAACCTGTGATATAGCTGTTGGGTACATATTATTAAGGCCTTCGTAGTAGCCTCTGTATGTACTCATTATACAGCAGAAAAGAATTGACGGAGCAATTGCAATTACACTATAAATGGCGAATTGAGAACCTACAGATTCAACATATGGCTTAGCCGCAAGAAGAAGGGCGGCAGTACCCACAAGACCTAATCCCAAAAACAACGGGAAGGTTATTTTCATAACCTGCTTTACATCCCTGTACTTACCTAACGCGGCATTTCTTGAAACTATAGTAGAAACCGCAACAGGAAGACCTGCCATTGATATTGCATAAACAGGTGTGTAAATATTGTAAGCAGAAGCAAAGTAGCCTCTACCCAATGAACCAATAATACCTGTAAGGGGAATTTTATAAACGGCACCTATAACCTTAACAAGAGCTGTAGCAACAACAAGCACCATTGCCCCGCCCAGGACATTCTGTTTTTTGGAAGTTTTATCTGACATCTGATTAACTCTCCTTTGCGCCTATAAATTCTCTTAAAAGTGAATCTTCGGGTACTAACGAGGAATCTATAACAGGGAATTTCTGCAGACTCCTTACAAGCCTTTGTGATTCATTATAAAATTCTGACTCTTTATTTAAAGTTGAAAGCAATTCTATTGCCTGATTCTTAAGCACACAGCTTTCATAAAGGTGGATGGTGTTTATTTTTACATCCGCATTATCTTTAAACGGGAAAAGATAGGTATCTTCGCCATAGCGCACAGTTATCCACAGCTTAAATGTTTTTTCAACAGAACTGCCACGATATTTATAATCCCGCACAAGCCTTCTGACAAAGCGCATATTTCTTTTGTTGAGGATTATATTTCCCTTTTCATCATAAATTCTTGATGAAACATTAATATATATTTTCAGAAGTCTGTCTTTAGGTAATGCACTTGTAATAATGGGGTTTAATGCGTGAAGCCCTTCAACAATTATAACATCGCTGTCATTAATTTGGATTTTTTTATACTCAGGCTTTCTCTGTCCCTTTAAAAAATCAAATTCAGGAAGCTCTGTTTCACCTTTATCAAGAAGCTCCTGCATTTTCTCCTGAAAGCACTTGATATCAAGGCACTCTACTGTTTCAAAATCGGGTGTGCCGTCAGGGAAGCGAGGAGCATCCTTGTTATCAAGATAAAAATCATCAAGTGAAACTGTATAGCTGTTTATACCTAACTCCGCAAGAGCCTTACAAAGCTTTTTTGCCGTTGTTGTTTTTCCCGCAGAGCTGGGCCCCGCTATCATAACAATCTCTGAAACAGATTTCTCGTGAATCTGCTGTGCAATTTTATTAATTTTATTATTGTATCTTTCTTCACATTGAAGAATAAAGCTTTCGGGAGCATTACTTTCCTCAACAATATATTCCAATATATTATTAATATTTGACATAATGCCGCCTCCTTTATTTATCAATTATAATATTCCTGAAAGAAGGAGGTTATTCTTTCCTTCTTTTCAAGAAGAGCCGGAAACCTCGATATGTACTCAAAAGGAAACTTGAAATTGAATATTCTTTCTATTTTTTCAATATTAGGCGAAAGGAGCTTTGTAACTGAACCTGCACCTACTGAAAGTATATGCTGATATTCTTCCATCATTAGAATATTATATTCACATTCTTTGCCGAATTTGCACCAACCTACATTTTCAAAGTTGCCTAAAGCCTTGCTTTGACGATACATATAGTATGGATGGTAACCTGCCTGAGTTAATGCTTCAAATGAATAATCAAGCATTTTTTCAACATTTTTCTCTGTAACAGAATCCTTTTCATCCTCTGTTACAAGTGTTGACGACCTTTTGAGGGCAAGTGTATGTACTGTAATATTATCTGCACCAAGCTCTATTGCTCTGTTTACACTATACTTAAAGCTTTCAAAGGTATCCGTAGGAAGCCCTGCAATTAAATCCATATTAATTGAATTAAAGCCCACGTCCCTTGCAAGAGCATATTTTTCCTCAGTCAATGCTGTATTATGACATCTGCCGATTTCCTTTAAAACACTATCATTAAAGGTCTGTGGGTTTATGCTGATTCTGTTTACCCCGTGCTTTTTGAGGGTAAGCAGTTTTTCTTTTGTTATTGTATCCGGTCTTCCTGCCTCTACTGTGTATTCCCTACAGCCTGACAAATCGAAATTATTTTCAATCGCTGTTAAAACAACATCCAATTGCTCTGCGGTAAGGGTTGTAGGTGTGCCTCCACCCCAATAAACTGTAGTAAGCTCTAAATCATTTTCCTTTGCTTTTTGGGCGGTAAACTCTATTTCTTCACAAAGTTTCTCCACATATTCAGGCACAAGCTTTTTTGCTGAATCTGTGCCAATAGAATGGGAAACAAAGGAGCAATAGCTACATCTTGTAGGGCAAAAGGGGATACTTATGTACAAGCTGAAGGAATTATCTTCTGTGTTATTTATTATGTCCCTTTCTGCTTTTGCAACGCTTAATGCAAGATCAGTTTTCTTTGGGTCAACAAAGAAGCGGTTGTTAAAATAATCAACAGCCTTTTCCTCACCCATTTGCTCCATCTTATTTAAAATCAGCTTTGAAGGACGAACACCTGTGAGCATTCCCCATTTAGGGCTGAAGCCACATATATTTTTTAAAAGAGGATATGCAACAGACAGCAAATCATACTCCTCATCGGAACATTGGGCAATAGGCTTACTGCTTTGTGCACTTTCCTTTTTACCATCATATGAAAATTCTGCTCTAAAGCAGATTTCAGAATCCGTTTTCTTAATCTCGGTATAAAAGTAGTTGCCGTTGTCAGTTGTAAACTCCTTTAATACAACATTCTTTTCAAATGGCAAGAAAAGAAACAACAGCTTTTCTGTTTCATATAAATAATTATGATTGATACAATATAAATTCATGATAAATAAAAATTATACATTAACTCCTCTGTAACTGTTGTACTTTCACCATGACCGCACATTAAAACAGTATCAGGAGGGAATTTTTTTATCTTTTTTAAGGAATTCATTAATTGAGCGTAGCTTCCGCCCCTTAAATCTGTTCTTCCCACACTACCCTTGAAAACAGTATCACCCGTAAAGGCAACTTTTTCTTCCTCGCAGTAAAGAATTATCCCACCGGGAGTATGGCCGGGTGTGGAAATAACCTTGAAAGAAACCTCACCAAAGCTTAATGTATCGCCATCATCAACTGTTTTATCTGCATGGCAGGGATAAAACGGAAGTCCGAAGCTTGATGCCGCAGAAAGTATAGCATTACTTAAAGATGGCGCATCCTCTGTGCCTGCAACAACTGTTGCCTCAGGGTGCTTTTCTTTTAACCTGCCAACACCTGAAACATGGTCAAAGTGAGAGTGTGTACAGATAATGTACTTAAGCTCCTTTATACCGCTTTCAATTATTGCTTTTTCAAGAGATAGATTATAATCGCCCGAGTCAATAACTGCGCCCGCACCATTACTGCATATAATATAGCAATTTGCAGAAACAGGACCTAAAACAAGGGTTTTAACATTCATTTTAAACACTCCAGATATCTGTATCAAAGCAGATTGTAACAGGGCCGTCGTTAACAAGAGAAACCTTCATATCTGCACCAAAAATGCCCTTATCAACCTTTTTGACGCCATATTCCTTAAGCTTTTCGCAATATAGTTCATAAAGCTCGTTTGCTCTTGCCGGCTCCTCACTTGGAGTAAAGGATGGTCTGTTACCCTTTTTGCAATCTGCACACAAGGTAAATTGTGAAATAGCGAGAATTTCACCGCCAACATCTGTAACGGATAAATTCATTTTTCCGTTTTCATCTTCAAAAACGCGAAGAGTGGCGGTTTTTCTTGCAAGTAGGTCAGCGTGCTTTTCTGTATCGCCCTTAACAACACCAACAAGAATCATATAGCCCTTACCCGAAGAACCAACAACATTACCGTCAACACTAACAGAGCTTTCAATAACTCTTTGTATTATTGCCTTCATTAATTACTGCTCCTTGTTACATCTAAAATTCCGTTGATTGTTTTAAGCTTTGAAATAACAACATTAAGGAAATCTGTACTTTTTACAGTAATTGTAATGTAAATAAAGTACCTGCCGTCTTTCATTTCTCTTGTGTTGATAGAGTTAATCATAACACGCATATCTGCAAGAAGTGTTGCCACATCTGCCATAAGAGCGGCTCTGTTTTCACAATAAATGGCAAGACCTGCCTTAAATTCCTGATTCACGGTAGAACTGAGCCACCTTGCGCTTACCCATCTTTCAGGCTCCTCGCAGGAGGTAATATCCTGAGGCACATTAGGGCAATCTCTTTTATGAATCGAAACACCATGGCCTCTTGTAATAAAGCCGATAATTTCATCACCGGGAATAGGAGCACAGCACTTTGAAAGCTTGATAAGACAATTATCAATTCCCTCAATGGAAACGCCTTCACCAACAGCACGTTTTACAGGCTTTGCTTCCTGCACCTTAATCTTTTCAGGCTGATTTGCTGTGGAAATTCTGTGGTATTCATCTCTTATAAAAGGCAATACTCTCGAAACAAAAATTCCGCCATAACCGATTGCCGCATAGAAATCATCTACAGAGCCACAATGCTGACGCTCTGCAAGTGTTTCAATAAGAGCCTGGTACTCCTCATCTGTAAAGCGCATTTTATTACGCTTGATTTCTCTTTCGAGTTCTGACTTACCTTCAATAATATTTTCATCGCGGCGCTCTTTTTTGAACCATGCACGGATTTTAGTTCTTGCGCTACTTGTTTTAACAATATTGAGCCAATCTCTGCTTGGTCCCTTTCCCGGCTGCGAGGATGTAAGCACCTCAACAATTTCACCGGTCTGCACCTTATAATCAAGGGGCACAATTCTGCCGCCAACCTTAGCACCAACCATTTTTGTACCAACGGCAGAGTGAATTGCATAAGCAAAGTCTATAACTGTTGCACCCGCAGGAAGGTTTATAACATCACCCTTAGGGGTAAACACGAAAACCTCTTCGGATACAAGGTCACTTTTAATTGTCTGAACAATATCTTTGACGTCATCTGCTTCCTTCTGATTTTCAAGAAGCTGACGAATCCATTGAAGCCTTTCTTCAAACTTCTGTGTACCATTAAGACCTAATTTATATTTCCAATGGGCGGCAATACCAAACTCTGCTGTATGGTGCATATCCCACGTACGAATCTGCACCTCGAAGGGAATACCCGCCTTACCTATAACTGTTGTATGAAGTGATTGATACATATTAGGCTTAGGTGTAGAAATATAATCCTTGAATCTGCCCGGAATAGGGGTAAACATATCGTGGATTACACCTAAGCAGTCGTAACATTCAATTGTTGAATTTAC
Source organism: Acutalibacteraceae bacterium (assembly GCA_045530855.1). Taxonomy (GTDB): domain Bacteria; phylum Bacillota; class Clostridia; order Oscillospirales; family Acutalibacteraceae; genus DTU089. Next base: position 27,354 of record JAZSCV010000066.1, on the reverse strand, counting down.
AATTATTCTTACTGCATATATATCGTAAATTTCATCGAAATTCCTGTTTTGCATATACATTTTTCTGTATATGCCGTGAACACTTTTAATTCTTGCCTCAAGCCTTGAATCGGGTACAACAGTTTCTATACGTTCACCAATCTGCTTTTTAATAGACTCAAGAAATTCCTTATGGGACTTACCCTGTTTTGAAAGCTCATCCTCAATTTCCTTATAGCCTATGGGATCAAGAAAGCTTATGGCTCTGTCTTCAAGCTCTTCCTTAATTGCCCTGATACCTAAACGGTGAGCAATAGGAGCATATATTTCAAGTGTTTCAAGTGCTTTATCGCGCCTTTTCTGAGGTGCAACAAAATTAAGTGTGCGCACATTATGAAGTCGGTCTGCAAGCTTGATGATAATTACACGTATATCTTCCGACATAGCAAGAAGCATTTTGCGCACATTTTCTGCCTGTTGCTCTTCTTTATCCTTTATATCAAGAGGCACCTTACCTAACTTTGTAAGTCCGTCAACAAGTGCGGCAATATCTGCACCGAAATCTTTTTTTACATCTTCAAGAGTTAAATCTGTATCTTCAACTGTATCGTGAAGCATTGCTGCAACTACGGATTGGTAATCCATTCCGTAATCAAGAACAATTTTCGCAACTGCAATAGGGTGAATAATATACGGCTCACCCGATGAGCGCATCTGCCCGTTGTGATGCTCTTTAGCAACCTTGAAGGCTTTATCTATTACTGCTGCCTCGTCTACGCCAAACATTTCTGCCGCCTGATGCTTAAGCTCGTTATACATTAACTCAATGCTTGTATTTTCATCCACACCTATCACCACCGTTAAGCTTTTTTATAATTAATAGCCTTATTAAAAATAGCTGAATTTTCTATTGGGTTTTTAACATTTTCTGCAGGAATTGAATAGCATCCGTCACAAAGCTTGAGAATACCAAGCTCAACCAACACATCTAGAGCTATCTGACAATTTACAATATTTTCTGCAGATAAACCTAATCTATAACACAAAGTTTCTGCAGAATGGCGCCAATTGTTATTTATTCGCATAAATCTGTAAATATCACCACAAAGCTCTCTTGTAACGTTAAGGCTTTCACTAATGCCTTTATCTGCACAGAAATCCTCGTATACCTGCTGCGAAAGAATAACCTTTTCATCGTCAAGATCACTGAATTTAATATCCTTAACCTGAATATTAATTTTTGCTTTGCCCATATATTCGCCCTGACTGAGCCTTACCGCAACATCAACCCTATCTGATTCCCTGAACTGAAAATCCTTTGATGTAACAGAAAACATAATAGCACTTACAGAAAAACCATTTTTTTGCAAGGCTATACGCATATGCTTGCCGTTACCTACAGGCTGAAGTGATGTAATAGTCATATTATAAAGACCAAAAACAGGCTGAGGGTTATCTGCACCAAAAGGCCCCAATTGTTCAATTGAGGAAAGCATATCAATATTTATGGATGACGGGTTAAGCTTGCAATCAATTGTAAGCTGTGCAACAGGGCGCTCTATTGTTTTAGCGTACCGGTTAATTTTATTACGGAAGTCGTCAATTTTATCTTTCGTAATACTTAAGCCTGCCGCAAGAACATGTCCACCATATTGCACAAGAATATCCTTACAATATGTAAGACCATCGTAAAGAGAAAAGCCGTCTATACTTCTGCCGCTACCCTTTGAAACATCACTATTTTCAGATATGACAATACAGGGCTTACCGTATTTTTCTGTAAGCCTTGATGCAACTATACCTATCACACCCTGGTGCCAGCCTTCACCGCTGACAACAATAACCCTCTGATATTTAATATGTGGGTTATTTTCGATTATTTCAACTGCCGCCTCTGTTATTTTGCTTTCTGTTTCCTGGCGGTCTGCATTAGCCTGAGAAATCTCTTTTGCAATTTCCTGTGCCTCGGCAGTATCATTTGTAAGAAGGAGCCTCAGCGCTCTTTCTGCAGAGCCCATTCTGCCTGCGGCATTAATTCTTGGGGCAATACGGAATGCAAGAGAGGATGCATCAAGAGGACCTGCGTTACCGCTTTCCTCAAGAAGGGCAACTATACCCTTACGCAAGGTTTTATTCTCCTTTGCAAGGTTTATAAAAGCAACACCGCTTCTTACAATTATTCTGTTTTCACCAACAAGAGGCACAATATCCGCAACAGTTCCTAAAGCGATAATATCGGCATACTCTTCTAAAAGCTCATAGCCCTCGCTTTCATCGAGAGCTGAAATAAGCTTAAAAGCCACACCTACGCCTGCCCACTCTGAAAATTCACAATAGGAATCCTCTCGGTGAGGGTCAACAACAGCTACCGCATCCGGCAGTTGGTCTGAAACCTTGTGGTGGTCTGTAACCACAACATCAATTCCCAAGCTTTTAGCATAGGCAATTTCTTCAATTGCGCTGATACCATTATCAACAGTAACAACTAAACGTGTTCCGCGTTGTGCGAGAGCATCAATTGCATCGCAATTCATACCGTAGCCCTCTCCCGCCCTGTCAGGAATGTAATAGTTTACATCTGCTCCGCAAGAGGATAAGTAAGAGTACAAAAGCGCAGTTGATGTAACACCATCTGCATCATAATCACCGAAAACAGTAATTTTTTCACCATTATCAAGTGCCCTATGAATTCTTTCACACGCCTTATCCATATCAGGTAAGGTAAAGGGATCTATCAAGTCGGTATCAAACAAAAAGCTCTCAATTTCAAATTCATCTGTCATTCCGCGAGCGCAGAGAAGGTAAGCCGCAAACGGCTCTATTCCGCAGTTTTCGGCTATAACAGCCGCACGGTCCTTATCGCACTTGGAAACGACCCATCTTTTTCGACTCAAAATATCACCCGATTATAATTTTACAGTTTATTATAACACAACACACCTTACATTTCAATAAAAAATAATGTTGCCCAACACATGTTTGAGCAACATTTTTACTTTATTCCACACCGAGGAATTTTTTAACAACAGGCAAAATAAGGAACTCTGTTTTTCTGAAGGCTGTGCTGTGGCCACCGTTTAAAACCATAATTTCTTCTGCACCCTCAACGGCCTTTGTGATCTTACGGGAGTGGCTTCGTTTAATCATATCAAACTCACCGAAGCAGTTAAGGAATGGTATTTTTAAAACAGAAAGCTTTTTGTAATTGAGATGAGGTTGACCTACCATCATACCCTCTATTTCTCTTCTTCTGACCCATTCCGGGTCTTTTGTTAAAGCGGCTTTAATTGCATATATTCTGTGGTCTTTAATAATCCCCAGTTGGTCGCGGGTTTTAGTGCCACGGGTATTTAAATTCGAGCCGAAAACTGCAAGCCTTTTTACATAGTCGGGGTATGTAACAGCAAAAACCATACCAAGATTACCACCATCTGAAAAGCCACAGATATTAACAGGCTTTGCGTTGAGATGGTCAAGAAGAGCCTTTAAATCAGCACTGAACAATTCAAATGTAAGCTTCTTGTCACCCAAGGGGGTATTGCCCGTGCCTCTTGTAGAAAAACGGATTATTTTAAAATATTTTGAAAGAGGAATATATAAATCCCCTTCAAAGCATCTGTAGTCACCGCCATTACCGTTAAGCATTACTAACGGCTCTCCGTTTTCGTTACCGCTTATATGATATTCAAAATCAATCCCATCGTGCTTAAAAAAGCCATAATCTATAACCTTTACTTCATTATCCATTTTTACACCTCTATAATATTTTCTGTTGCACATTTCATATCAACAACCGTATACTCTCCGCTTTCAAGCTTTCTGTAGGTAAGCCTTGTATCTTTGAATATATATCCTTCCGGTAGCTTTATTTCACCAAAAAGCTCATCTGCTTTTGTTATTTCAAGCTTTATTTCTGCAGAATTTCTTTCCCAATAAACGCTGACTCTGCCACCAACTGTATCGTGGTAAGCCTTTGCATTTGTAAGCTGAGGCACAAAACACGGCTCTATATTCACCTCTTTACAGCTATCACCATAAGGATTAACCTTGATACCTGCAAAATACTCTATGAATATGGCGGAAATTTCACCAAAGCAATGGTGGTTAAGTGAATCAGGAAATTCTCCGTCAGGGTGGAAGTTTTCTGCAAGAGCTGTATATCCGCGCTTAACCCAACAACCAAAGGACGGGTAATCCGTTCTTGCTATCATTTTATATGCAAGGTCCGCCCTTCCGTAATCACAAAGCACACGGAAAATTGACATAATACCAACAAAGCCGAAATCTATATATTCGTTATCTTTTTCGATTATATCTAAAAGCACCTCAAAAGCTTTTGGCTTTTCCGCCTCATCAAAAACATCGTAGTAAATTGCCATAGACTGAGCAGTCTGACACCTGCCCTTTGCAGTACAGGTTTTTAAATCAACAAGATATTTTCTTACTGCATTGCGAAGCTCCGTATATAAATCAAAACAGAATTTCTGTTGTTTATGTAAACCCAGCACGCCAAATATTTCTGCAGATTTTTTCATACTGTCCATAGCGATTACTGTGCTTGTATATTCAACAGGCACTTTAACAACAGTTACAGGGCACCAATCGCCAAGACCATAGTTAACCGTACCTTTTTCGGTGCGTTTTTTATCCACAAAATCAGCATATCGGAAAATTGCATCTGCATTTTCTTTAAGGATGTCCGTATCACCTCTGTAAATGTATGTATAATACGGAAGATTAACAAGAAATGCATCCCACACAGGGCCCGTACCATAACCCCAATTGCCTGTGGGCACTATACCGGGAATTTCACCATTCTCTCTTTGTGCTTTACGAACGTTGCGAAGCCACTCCTTATAGCTGTTTTCAGGATTAAGATTCAAAAGTGTGTGACGGCAAGACATATTGGCGTCACCGGTCCAACCATTTTTTTCTCTGTGAGGGCAATCTGTAGGGAAATAGTAGAAATTAGAAACAGTAGCATTCCGTGTCATAGCCTGAAGCTTGTTTACAACATCGTCCGAGCATCTGAAGTTTCCCCGTTCCTTTAAATCCGAGCTGCATACAATATATGTAAGTAAATCGGGGGTAGCCTGACTTTCATCAATACCAAGCACAACAACATACCTGAAGCCGTGGTAAGTGAATTGAGGCTCAAAAATCTCCTCACCCTCGCCCTTGCAGATATAAATATCCCTTTGAGCATAACCATCGGGATAAAATTGACAGTTACTTATATCGGGATTGCCGTTTTCATCAAGATACTCACCAAACTGAAGGTCAATCTTCTGCCCTCTTTTACCTTTAATTTTAAGACGGATTATACCTGCCGTATCTATACCGAAATCGTAAAGATAACCTTCCTTTTCTTTTGAAGGGAATTGAGAGGTATTATCACATACTCTGTCTACAGGTCTGAAATCTACCATACGGCATTTTCTTATAGTTACAGGCTTTAAGTGGCGTATAGAAATAACAGGCTCAGCCTTACAAATGCGTCTTTCTCCCCGCGGTGTTTCTGCAATAAGAGCATTTGCCCAACCGCTGTCATCAAAGGCAGGCTCTGACCAACGAGGAATTTCAAGACGGGCATCGTAAAAGCACCCATTTCTTAAATCATCAAAAATAACAGGTGATGGTGCTGTTTTTACATTTTCGTCTGCCTCAAGCACTTCTTTATTGCCGTTTACATCTGTAATTTCAATAGCAAATGCAACACGAGGTGCACCACGGAAATCTTCTTTGTCAAAATCCCATATTTCACCACCGGGAGCATTCTGCATACCGTTACCAAGCTGTATACCAAGAACATTTACACCGCTTGCAATATACTGCGTAACATCATACTCGTCATAGTATACCATATGGTCAGGGTTAGAAATGTAAGGCGCTAAAATACCCTTGGTTATTTTATGACCATTTATGAATAAATCGTAAAAACCTAAACCGCCTATTGTAACAATACAACTTTCGGTATTTTCATTAACAACAAAACTTTTTCTGAAATATGGCGACGGCACAAAATCCCTGTATGTGGAATATTTATGTGTAGCGCATATAAACTTTTTAGAAAGCATAAGAACACACCTTTAAAACAATTTCAATAATATAATACTCCACCTTGCACTATTCTTCAATAGTCAAGGTGCAAGTAAAATCACATCAATTTTCTTTAATGTTGACGAAAATAAAAGTTTTTAGTAAAATATCATCATCAATTTACAGAAGGATTAATTATGGATTTAAAAGAATTTTTTGCAATACAAGCCCGCGAAACAGCAATAGCCCTTGAAACAAACAGCCCAACAATCAAAAAACTTGTTTCACAGAGAACCAAAAAGGATGAATTAGGCACCTCGGCTATTTTCAGCTTCAACGGGTTTAAGGTAATGATATCTTACATAGAGCAGGGCAAATCCGCTTATGCACAGCAAACTATATGGGTTTCATTCTCGTTAGAGTGCGACAGGTCAATACCATTTTCCTTATATGATATACTAGCACACACAGACCCCGAAAACTTTAACTGCTACACCTACACCTATGTTGATTCTGAACAGCTTATGGCAGAATGCTTTGCTGAATTAACAGATATACTCAAAAAAACTGCTCCTGTTTTAACTGAGATTTTAGAAAACGGAATAACCAAAAACAAGCTTCTTTCAAGTCAGAAAGAAAATATCAATAAATATTTTGGTGATTCCGTATTAGAAAGTGCCGATATGATTGGCAGTGCCGCAGATAAAATCATTTCTATGATGCTACAGAATTTTTACGAGGCACAGATTGAGTCTGCCGTGCTTGGTGCACAGGCTTTGTTTTATAACGGCAAAGATGAAAAGGCTCTTAAAAGATTAAAAAAATCAAAGCACAAAACATATTACGAAGAAAATCTTCTCCGTTACCTTGAAAATGGCGGCACAAGTAAAAATATTTCAGAAACTGTGCGTAAAGCCTCTGCTGATAAAGGTGCTTTGAGACATGGTGGCGGAGCAAAAGGCGCTTTCAGACTCTTGGGCTTAACCGTATTATTTTCCATACCTGTTATTGCAGGCGCTTTGGGATTTTTTGCGCTTTTATACCTTTGGTTATTCAGAGGCAACGTCTTTACAGTTGGCTTAAAAGAAAATCTGTTGATTATTCCATTCTTCTGTTTCCTTTTAGCCTTTACCATTGCTTTGCGCTTTGCTACACCTAAAAAGAAAAACAATGACAACGACGCATCAACAGTACACTCTCCAAAGGCCACCGGCTTTTCTAAAGAGGTTTTAAAATATTTTACTGTTTTCGCAGAGTGCCTTGCGCTTATCGGCTGTATAACAAGCCTTTTTTCCGTTTCTGTTTTTTACGATAAGAGCTTCAGCTATGCAGAGGAGGATTTCCCTTTTTCACAAGCCGTTTGCGACTACTCTGCAATTGAATTTATTGGTATAATAGACGGCTATTATTATGAGGATGATTTTGTTGAGAGAAAACACATCGCCCTTAAAACCATAAGCGGAAAAACTATTGATTTATACAATTCCACCTGGTTAAGCAGCGGGGATTTTCTTGAACAAGAAAGATTTTTTACAGAAAAAGGAATTGAAATAAAACACTTCAACTCCTTTGAAGAATTCGAAAATTTTAAATAAATGCAAAAAACATCAGCTTTTATGGCTGATGTTTTTTATGTATTCAATTCAAACTTTTTCGGTTGCAGAAAAAAGCTTTTCTACCGCTGAAGAATACTCCTCAGGTGAAGTATAGTACGCTTTCGCGTGGTCCGCACCCTCAATTTCAACCTTATATTTTTCAGAAGTACAGGCATTGTAAAGCTTATCCATCATAAAGAATGGCACAAAATCATCACCTGTGCCGTGTATAAACAGTATTGGCACACTCGAGCTTTTTACTGCCTCAAGGGGTGATGCATCCTTGAACTTATATCCCGCCAAAATTCTGCAATACATATCCGTAATATGCATAATGGGAAAATCAGGAAGGTGAAAGCCTCTTTTCAGGTGGTAGGAAAATTCATCCCATGCGGATGTATATGAGCAATCGGCAACAATTGCCTTTATGCCACACGCCTTTGCTTTGGGGCTCATCATAAGAACAGTTGCGGCACCCATTGAAACACCTAAAAGATATATATCAAGGTCAGGAAATCTCTTTTTTGCATAGTCTACCCAAATATATGTATCAACACTTTCGTGTGTACCATATCCCAGGAATTTGCCATCACTTTCACCGCAACCTCTGTGGTCAGGCATAATAAGTGTATATCCACTCTTATGAAAGTCACTTCCCATAAAAACAAATTCACCAAGACCCGAGCTTCTTGCACCATGGCAGGCAATTATAAGCTTGCCATTACTATTTTCAGGCACAAGTATATGTCCTACAAGCTTTGCACCATCGGGAGTAATAATTTCTTCCCTTTCGTGGTTAAGCTTTGTAAAGACATTGTATGCTCTGCAATAATCCTTTTCGTATTTATTCACATCAGGAGTGCCCACAACTATTTTCATAATAAACTGTGGCAATTGAATTTGTTTACGCCATATTGTGTTGTTAAAAGCAAAAAAGCAAATCACAAACAACAACACAAGAATTATTGCAACTATTATTAAAAGAGGTACCATTTTTTCACCTTTTCAAAAAATTATTCTGCATTATTGAAGTTGTCAACATAGCCCATAACACTTTGCTGGCGCTTTTGGGCAAGCTCAGAGTACATCCATTCACGCTTCTGGCGGGAGATGGGCCACAAGAATTTTGGCACAATTCTCAATATGCCCGTAACTGTAGGAACAATTGTACAAAGTGCAAATTCCCAGAACTTTGTTCTGTCGTTCTGTGTGCCGATTTCAAGCCCCTGCACATAACCGATTTTTTTCATAATAAGGCTTGTAACTGAGCCTAAAAGTGCGCTTTGAACCTTTAAAATCAAACCCTTTGCAACACCTGTTGTGGCTTCCATTCTATAGCCGTTTTTCCATTCGCAATAGTCCATAGCCTCATTCCACAGGTCTGCATTAATAACCTTTGAAATACCCCAGGACCACTTTACAAACCATTCTTTAAGACCGAAGGCAATACACATTGGTATGGTCTGCATAAACATTTTTTTCTTTTTAGTCATACCGAAAAGGAAAACTAAAATAGAAATCACACTATTGTAAATATCATTGAATATCCACAAGGATTTTGAAGAAAAGCGCCTTCTCAGAGGACCAACAAAGGCATAGCTTATACTACCATTCATAGAGGACGGAATGTTAAGAATTGTTATAAGTGAATAGCTTCCTAAAACATCTATGAAATAGTTGGTTTCACTCTTACTGATAGAGAAGTTACCTAAAAATTCAGACAAACACATAAGCAACACAGGGTAGTTTGAGAAAATTGCTCTCATCCCCTCTTTTATGCTTGGCTTTTCAATCGATTGGGGAACTCGTTCCTTTGATTCCATAAAGAACCAAAAGGTGCAAAGTGATGATATAAGCGCTGTACCGCCACCCATAACCATAAATACGGAGCTTAATTTCCATTTAACAACCTTATTGTTAACAAGGTCAATAAGCACACCCATTATGTATCGTGGTAAATCTTCACCCATATAGCCTGTAAGAAGCTCAGCAAGTGTAATAAGCCTTATACGCTCGTTGGGGTTAGGCGTTATTGTGGACATATAACCGCTTTTGGCAACATTCGTGAATGTGCCTGCGGTTTCATTGATTATTGCAAAAATATAGTAATAAATAAGTTTAGGTAAATATGTACCACCTGTTGTACCGAAAAACAATGGTAAAAGCCAGGTAAACACACCCATAATTGTAAGGGGTAATTGCATACCAATAAGATATGGCCTGAATTTACCTATTCTTGTACGGGTGTTATCTACAATTACAGATATAAATGTATCGTTAATAATATCCCAGCCTGCGGTAACAAGATTCATTACCGCGCTTACAGTAAAGTCAATATTAACAACGTCCCATATATAACGCTCCTGAAAGCTATTGATGTTAAAGGTATTGGACCAATCGTTAAAAAGATAGGCAACTGTTTCGCGCACACCTACATAGTTGTGACCCTCGTAGTATCTTACACCCTCGGTCTCCTGCTCAGTGCTTTTATTTACTAATTCAACTTCACTCATAAAAGCACCTCCTTAGCTTTCATCTGCTTGTGCGTAAACTACACATTGATCTTTAAAGCTTTTGCCCAAATACTCAAGCTCAACAGTAATGTAAACAGGCTCTTTAATTTCACCAATTGCTTTAACATAGCCCATTTCGTCAACAGTTACTGTGCTTTCGTCTGAAGAAGTAAACTTAACAGTATACTCGCTATCATTTTCCATTACCGCATTTACTGTAAGCTGTGCTTCCTCACCCTTCTCAAGTGCAATTTCCTCATGCGAAAGGGTTACACCTGCAAAGAAGTAATCATATTTTTTAGTAACACCATATTCAAAAGAAACAGATTTTTCACCAAAAACACTGAGTTCGTTTATAAATTCAAAATATGCGTTAACAGCATATACACGACTGATCTCAAGGTATACAATGCGGTTATTACGTGCATTGACCTTAGCAGTTATGGTAAACTCCAAAGGCTCTGCCTGCAAAGCCTTCATATTACATATTGGAGATAATATTTCAACAGCACTTTCCTCCACAGGTGGCAAATCCACTAAACCGTAAGCCACCTTTTCCGCCTTTGTAAGTTTATCGCCCTTTGCTGTAAAGGTTAAAAAGTAATGATCCCCATCAACAACCGCACCGTTTTCATCATAAACAGGGTTACCTTCATCATCAGTTTCACCAACCGTCATATTGCCTATGGTATTTGTTTTGATAAGTGACGGTACAAGGGGCATTTTGTCATAAACTGTGCCGAATTGACCTATATAATCTTCACCATATATGCCATCAATTTTACCCATCAGTTGATTTTTTAAATATTTAAACAGACCAACATCCTTACCCTCTTTTTCACCATTAACGGTTATGGTGTCGTCGTTTATATTCACATCAACATATGTATTAACTTTTATTGCTTCGTTGTTTTGAGTGTTTTTAGTTACAAGGGAAATATAGTCAAAAATATTTTCCTCTGTGTTTTCCATAAAGGCAATATCTTCGAAGCTCTTGTCTGAAACATTCCCCTTATTCTCTTCTTTTTCTACCTTCTTAACAGTTACAACAAGGGTAACCATACATAAAATAAGGGCAAGAAAACTACAAAACCCAAAAATTATAAACTGTCGTTTTTTATTCTCTGTTTTACTCAAGAGCTTCACCGCCCTTCGCTTTTTCTACAAGCGCCTTGCTTTCAGCCTCTTTTTCGAGCCTTGCTTCGCGCTCCTCTTCTGTTTCAAAAACAGGAAGAGGCAAGTCATCAATAGAAATTTCACCTGCTTTAACCTTTTTGTTAAGCTCAACTCTTTTAATATCAACCTCTTTGATTTTAGGCTGAATATTTTTCTTTATAACAAGGTGGTTTAAAACGAAAATCATAACAAACACAAGCACACAAGCAAATGCGCCAAAGCCTGTGCTACCTTGCAAAAAGCCACCCTTCCCCATCGCGTAAGGTATGTAAATGCTGAGTACACAGGCGCCCACACATAAAGCCATACCCGCAACAGAAAGCCCTCGCATTATTTTTGCGGTTTTTGTAATATTGATAAATGATAAAAGCAAGCAGACGAAAACTGCAAAGCCAACAAGGAAAATCACAACAATCAAGCCCAACAAGGCAAAGCAAACAGCCACTTGTGTGGGCATATATTCAATTAAATTTAAAAGTGCACCGAATGTACCATCTGAAAAGGCGCTGTAAATACCCCAGGCGCCAAAGCTTATCTGACTACTGAACAAAGTAACATTTGTAGACACAGTAGCAAAGGGAATAAAAATAGCACCTATTGCAACAACCATTGCAACAATTCGCAAAATAGGTATAGCACCCTTGATAAAAGCCGCTTTGAGCTTTGCAACAAGAATTCGAAAGCCTGCATATTCAAGCTCGCATTTTTTTGCATCGTGTGCAAGCAAGCCCTTCTGCTGACTGTAGAATATATTTACCCCACAATGCTTACAGTTAGGTGAAAGCTCAAATCTGCCTATTTCTCCGTTACAAGCAGGACATTTCATATCTTCTTCCCCTTTTTCAAATTAATTGCTGTTACCTCACTTAACAGGTACAGGTCTGTACTTTGCGGTGTATTCTTCAACATCAATTTTAATAACACTTACAACAGACACCAGCTTATCATTAAATTCAAAATCCTTACCCGTCTGTGTTTTCATAAGGAATGTGAGAGCATCCTTTTTAATCTCAACATCTTCAACAATTTCAGCAATACCTTTGCCCATAAGGGATGAATACCCTACACCATATTTACAAGCAACCTCACCTTCAAAAGGCTGTAAATCACATTCCATTGAGAAAAACACCTTAGGATTTGCTCTCATAACATCAAGCTTTCTGCCCTGAGTAGCGCCATGAAGCCACAGGGTAAGCTTTTCATTTTCCATTGTGTAGCCATAATTCATAGGCACAACATAAGGCTCATCACCATCAACAAGGCCTAAGTGAAGCACCTTTGATTTATCAAGAATATTTATAATTGTATTTATATCAGTTACCTGTCTTTCTCTGCGTGTCATTCCGTTCATTTTAATTTCTTCCTTTTATAAATTACTGTATTTCTTCAAGATTTGCGCCTTTAGTTTCCTTTACTTTCAAAGCGAACATAACAGCCGCCACAGAAACTGCAGGAACAGAAATCGCAAGGCAAGCCCACCATATAGGCATCAATGTCATACCAACTATTGCCAAGCCGTATCCTACTACCAATCCAATTATAACAAGCAGACCTTCTGCACCCACTACAGATGCGCGTATATCTGTTGGCACCTTTTCTGTCATCATAACATTCATATAATCTCTGCCAATCCAGTATGAGCCCTGATAAAGACCTGCAAGAGAGCCCACAAGGTATGGATTCCAACCCTTGAGAATACCCACAACAAAGAGAATGTAGCCAACCACACAGGTTACAGAGAATGCTGTAACAGTAACCTTTCTGCCAAGCTTATCTGCAACAAAGCCTGAAAGGAAGGTTATGGTGGCATATATTACAGGCACCATAAAAAGTGCTTTTGTAATATCGGCGGTGCTCATTCCTGCGCGGTGCATTGAGGATTCAAAATAGAGCGCTATAGCAGGCATTGCGGAATCAAATATAATATGGGAAATAATAAGCATTTTTGTATCTTTATTCCCAAAGATATATTTAACACCATTAAAAACGCCTGACTGATTTCTTTGCGCCTCTTTTTGTTGTTTTTTAATTTCCTTTTCCTTCTGCCTTTCTTCGAATGGTCTTGAAAGGTATGCTATTCTTTCATCAACAAAAACCTTTGTATCTTTAGCAAACAGAATAACAAGTAAAACTGCCACAAAGCCTATAAGTGCAGGCGCAAGGAAAATTGCACGCCATTTTGTGGGGTCATTACCCATTAACATATCACGAAGAGTGGGTATAAGAATAACGCCTAAAATACCAAAGCTCTTAAGAAAGCTGTAGATTTTTGCCCTGTGCTTATCCGGTGCTTCTTCAAGAATATAAATAATCTGTATATCGTGCCCCATAAAGAAGCTTATAATAGCAAAGCCTACAAGGAACATTATATAGCTTGATGATAAATGAATAACCAGAAGACCTGTTGCCATACCAAGTGTGGATATTGCAAAGAGAGGCTTTCTGCCCCATTTATCTGCAAGAGCCTTATAAAATGGTGTGAAAATCCCAAAAACATATGTGACCACACCTATTCCTGAATGGAAGGCAAGCCCATCCTCGTATGTATAGTATTTTCCCATAAAAGGATTATTCACAAAAAACTCTGTAATAAAGGATGACTGCACAGTAACAGTGAGATTACTTGTGACCTCATCAAGAATATTCACAACTGCAATAAGCATAAGCAGAATAAAGAAATATCTGCTACCTGCACTACGAGTCTGATTTTTCATAAGTCTTGAAAGCTGTTTAGACTCTTTCTGTGTAATTTTAAGGTCTGTTTTCATTTAATCACCTCGGATATTTTTATTATAGCATTGCATATCATAAACAATCAACCGCTTGTATTAACCACAAGCATCGTTCTGTAATTTAATCGTTCAAGGAAAACCTTTTCCAGAAGTTTATACCCCACGGGTGATTTTGCTCTTTCCAATCGTCACGATGAGCAAGTATTTTTTCTCGCATTTCTTTAACTTTTTCTTTGTAGTTTTCATTGCGTGCAAGATTTTCTGTTTCCCACGGGTCATTTTTAAGATTATAAAGGAAGGTCCATTTATCTTCCTTTTCATCACCGTTGCGGTATTCAATAAGCTTGAAGGTGTCGTCCTTCACACCACGCACAAATTCATCAAAAATAAGATACAATTCCTTACGGAAGCCTTCGTTATTTTCACCATCAAGTAAATGTGCAAAGCTTTTACCATCTACTGATGACGGCGCTTCTATCCCAAGCTTTTCGCAAAGCGTAGGGAAAATATCGTAAAGATACACAAAAGCATTGTTCCTTACATTACGTGCAATACCCGGACCTGCCATAATAAGCGGTACACGGACACCATGCTCATAAATATCCTCTTTACCAAGCCAGCCGTGTTGACCTACCGCAAGACCGTTGTCACCTGTAAAGACAATAATTGTGTTTTCTTCCTCACCTGAATCTTGAAGCGCTTTAAGAAGTCTGCCTATTTCATAATCAAGGTGTGTTATCATTGCAAAATATTCTGCAATATGGCGTTTTATTTCATCCTCTTTACGCGGATATTCTGCAAGATGCTCATCCCTGTGCACCATAAGAGGATAATTTGTTTCAATGTATTCTCTGAAATTTGGTGGTAGCTTTATTTTTTCGGGATCATACATTTCCCTGAAGCTGTCGGGCATTGTACGAGGGTCATGGGGTGCAAGGTATGCAAGATACATAAAGAACGGCTTTTCTTCACCCGTATTTTTCTTCAGCATATCAATTGCTGCATCTGTAAGCAAGGTGCTTGAATGCTTACCCGGGTCAAACTCGTCGCAATGCTGTTGCAAAGGCTTGTTATCTCCAAAGAAATCCACAACAAAGTTTATTACATTATCGTATTCGCCTGTAGTGTCATAACGGCATGTTGGCACATTCCAATGGTCCCACATACCACCAAAGAAAATTTTTGCACCCTGAGTAAAGCTACGGGCATAGGCAGGGCAACCATTATGCCATTTACCAAGACCAATTGTTTCATAACCATTATTTTTAAAGGTTTCAGGCATAGTTTTATGTTCAGGCGGAATGTTACCGCCTAATTCTTCAAGATGGAACGGATTGCGCCCCGTTAAAACCATAGCACGGCTTGGCATACATACAGCGCCACAGGTACCGCCTGCAATATGCGCATCAACAAATGACGTACCCCTTTTTACCAATTCATCAAGATTAGGTGTAATTATTTCCTCGTTACCCAAAGCGTGTATGGTATTCCAACGCTGATCATCTGTAACTATAAATAAAACATTAGGTCTTTTTTTCATAAGAAACCTCTCAACTGATATGTTATAAGCTAAGTATAACATAAGGCTTTTTCCCGTACAAGTTGCAAATCAATAAAACACCCTGATGCTCTGTAAAACATCAGGGTGAATTTTTATGCAAAATGTTTTATTAAGTATAAAATCAGCATATGCACAGGGTAAAAAGTATAACATCCATATTGCATAACCTTACTTGAATGACCTTTTTTGCCGTTGTAAAGCCAGATAGGAATAAGTGCAAACACCGCAAAGCCTTGTTTTGCAATTTCAAAGCTGTGACCAAAGAGTGTAACGGGATAAACCTCTCCCTCAAAAAGGAACAAATTTATAACAACCATTGCTATAAGCTGACCAACCCAGGCAAAAGGGAAATCCCTTAACAAATAGAACATTACAACCGTAGCAACACCTAAAAAACCATAATCTACAAAGCCTATGGTAGAGCCGACACAAATCAACAACAGCAAAAATATTGTTAAGGTTGTCTGTTTACCCGACTTAACTTTTTTAGCTTTGTCAATAAGAAATATTGCAAGTAAACCTAAAAGGAGTGTAAACAACACATTTTGGTGATAAGGATAAAACCAACTGCTACTATAAAAAAGATTGAACGGAATTTCCGTAATCAATGCAAAAAGCAATAGTCTTACCGCATATTTTTTAAAATTAGAGGTATGCACAAAGCCTTCCACGATCTGAAATGCAAATATAGGGAAAGCCAATCTGCCTATATATGTCATCCAATTACCAAAGCTCATTGCTGTTGCCCATATGTGGTCACTAAGCATAAGCACAAGGGCAATTATGCGGAGCATATTTGCATTAAGACCACCAAACGGAATTTTAATAAATGGTGTATTTACTGGTAGCTTTCTTAATGTTGTTTCTTCCATTTTTATTCCCTTTCAATTTCGATAATCACAGAAGCTCGTCAATTGTAGGCATAGAGTCTGCCGCACCCATACGACTTACTGCAATTGCTCCTGCCTTGTTACCAAGCTTGCAGGCAGAATATATGTCACCTGTTTTTACATATTCAAGTGCCATTGCAGCGGTAAAGCAATCTCCTGCCGCTGTTGTATCAACAACCTTGCTTTTATTTGCAGGTAAAAGAGTTAAATTGTTGCCGTCCCAGATACTGCACCCTCTCTCCCCAAGCTTTAAAACAATATATTTTGCCTTGCTTCTACTCATAAGCATCTTTGATGCTTCAAGAATGGTGTCTTCATCTACAGGGAGAACACCTGTAAGCGCCTTTGTTTCACTTTCGTTAGGAGAAACTATTGTTGCTCCCTGCATTTTTTCAAGAGAAAAGTTTTTTGCAGGACCACAATCCACCACAACAGGAATATTTCGACTTACAGCGTGGTTAACAACAGAAGTAACAACCTCTTCCGCTGTTTCAAACTGTACAAGAAGTAAGTCTATATCTTCACCCACACTTGCAACAGCTTCTTGTGGGTCAATTTCTGCATTTGCACCCTCATAAACAATTATTCTGTTTTTGCCGTCACCATCAATAAGAATTGCCGCAAGACCTGTGGATGTACCACTTGTTGATACACCTGATGCATCAATATTATTTTTCTGTAGATTTGCAATAAGTGATTTACCATTATCATCCTCTGCAACCTTGCCTACCATTTTAACCTTTGCGCCCAGGCGGGCTAATGCGGTTGCCTGGTTAGCACCTTTACCGCCGTGGGCATAGCTGTACTCCGTGCCTAAAACATTTTCCCCAACATCGGGAATGCGCTGTGCACTAAGAATAATATCCATATTTATACTGCCAACAACAGCAGCCTTTATATCTTTATACATTTTATAAAACCGCCCTGAAATCTTCTGATGCCTGTATTAATGACTTATCCTTCAAAAACAATGAGCTTGTACCTAAAACGAAAACATTTGCGCCTTTTTTACTGAGCTTTGCTCCGTTTTCAAGGCTGATGTTTCCGTCAACCTGAAGAAGTGTATCTGTATAACCCCATTCATTGAGAAGCGCGCATGCTTTATCTACCTTGCGCTCAGCACCCTTGAAAAGCTTCTGACCTGCAAAGCCGGGGCTTACTGTCATAACAAGAAGCATATCCACATACTCCATAAGATCCTCAACATTTTCCACAGGAGTCTGGGGATTAATTGCAAGACCTGCCTTACAACCCTTGTTTTTTATCATTTCAAGTGTACGATGGATATGGATATCTGATTCATAATGCACACAAATAATATCATCTGCACCAAGCTGAAGACCTGAAATGAATTTTGAAGGCTCATTCACCATCATATGTATATCAAGAGGAATATCTGTAACCTTTTTTATTGCGTTTATAAGGTCAAAGCCAAGTGTGATATTTGGTACAAAGACACCGTCCATAATATCAATATGAAGGTAATCTATACCTGCTTTTTCAAGCTCCTTTATTGAGCTTTCCATATTTAAAAGGTCTGCACACATTATTGATGCGGATAAATATTTCTTCATTTTCTCATTCCTCTGTTTTCGTTTTTTTGTTAAATCTTATCATACATATACTTTTATGTCAACGAAAGCAAATACACATTAGTTCATTCCATTGTGATATATAATTTCTTGTAAATACCGTTTTTTTGTGTTACACTTAATTCATAAGCCATCTGTTTTATGGCAACTAAGGAGGTTTGTTTATGAAACGCGTATCCATAATCTTTGCAATCACAGTGCTGTTATTGTGCTTGCTTCCATTAAGCGCATCTGCCGCCCACAAATACGGCACCAGCTTAACAGGAAGTAATGTTAATAACCAAAATTATTTCAACTGGTCAGCACCTGTTTATTCTTATATGACTACAAGCACAACAGGTAAACTCATGACCATTTCACACACTAACAACGGACTTGAAATTGCCTATTACAATTCCGATCACAGCTTATATAAAACGAGAAACATAAAAAAAGAACTACCTTTTTTTGGAGGCTTCTACGAAACAAAAAGTAATTATTATGTTCTTACAGGGCAAGAAAATCCTACAGAAAGTCCTAATGTAGAGGTTTACCGTGTTACAAAATACGATAAAAGCTGGAAGAGGCTCGGCTCTGCCGGTTTATATAACTGCAATACAGTAATACCCTTCGATGCAGGTAGTGCGCGTTTTACACATAAAGGAAATGTTTTAGTTGTACGCACATGTCATGAAATGTATCAAAGTAGCGATGGGCTTAATCACCAGGCTAACCTTACTTTTTCAGTTAATACTGACGCAATGTCAATAATCGAGTCGCACGATTTTGTGGCAAACATTGATTGGGGTGGCTATGTAAGCCACTCATTCAACCAATTCATTCATTACGATAACGACCAATTGGTTGCTGTTGACCACGGTGATGCTTATCCGCGAACAATCAGCTTGGTAAAATATAGTCCATCTGCATTTGCATCAAACAGCATTGCTGTAGATAAGGTATATGCTTTACTTAATATCCCCGGCGAAATCGGTGCTAACTATACCGGCGTATCAATCGGTGGATTTGAAATATCTTCATCCTCATACTTAGTAGCAGGTAACTCCGCGCTTAACACCTCAACTAATGGTCCTCGAAATATTTTTGTTGCTGCATTATCCCGTAATGGTGGCACACCAAAAGTTACATACATCACAAACTATACATCAACAGATACCACCGCATCTACACCGCATTTAGTAAAAATATCTGATAATTATTGTATGGTGCTCTGGTCTGTAAACGATTATGTTTACTATACACTCATAGACCATCAAGGCAACAAATACGGTAGCACACGAAAAATGAAGGGCTCACTTTCTGACTGCGCCCCTGTGGTTATCAACAAAAAGGTTCAATGGTATACATACAATGAAAACGATGTTACCTTCTACGCAATAAGCACAAGTAAATTAGATTCAACTGCTAAAAAAACAGTTAACAATGGTCACACATATGCTTTAAAGCACAACAGCACACAGCATTGGCAGGAGTGTACAATATGCGGACATATAATCAATAAGAGTACCCACAGTAGCGCACCCGAAAATACATATGTTGGCTTTGATTCAAAGGGAAATTGGGTACGTGCATGCAACACCTGCGACAGAGCTTTTAAAACCTACAAGGTTTCTACTGCGCTGAAAGTCACAAAGGATTCAGAAGGTGAGGTAATAACACCTGTATTAAAAACATCTGCAAGAACATTAAAGCAAGGGGTCGATTATAACTATTACAGGTCATCTTACAGCTACAGCTATGACCAAAACGGCTCCAGGTACTACACTCGCATAACAATGTTCTTTTATGACTATTCTCGTTACGATGGCTTCTACAAGGACTTCACTTCCCTTTCTGTTTATGGCAAGGTAGATACAATCAAAACACAAACTTACACAGGAAAAGCAATAAAACCTGCAGTTAAGGTAGTTGTAGATGGTAAAGTCCTTAAAAATGGCACAGATTATACTGTAACCTACAAAAACAACACAAAGGTGGGTACAGCAACCGCAATAATCAAGGGTAAGGGCAGCTACTTCGGCACAATCAAGAAAACCTTCAAGATTGCGAAAAGCCTTACTTCAGCTAAGGTTACAGGAATTAAAGACAAAACCTACAACGGCAAGCATCTTACACAAGCACCAAAGGTAGTGCTTAATGGTAAAACTCTTAAAAACGGTACTGACTATACACTTTCTTACAAAAACAACCTGTCAGCAGGTAGCGCAACAGTAAAGATTGTGGGTAAAGGTAAATACACCGGTACAATAACAAAAACCTTTCAGATTAAGCCTATCAATATTTCAACCTGCAAGGTAAAGCTTTCTACTACTGCTTGTACATATAACGGCAAGGTAAGAACGCCTTCTGTTACAGTTAAAAACGCAAATGGTAACACACTCAAAAAAGGCACTCACTACAAGGTATCATATGCAAGAGGCAGAAAGCTTGTGGGCAAGTACAAGGTAGTTGTTATAATGACAGGCAACTACACCGGTAAGAAAACGCTTTATTTTAATATCAACCCTGTAAAAACAACTATAGAAAAGCTGACACCCGGCACAAAAAAGATTACTGTAAATATAGCTAAAAAATCTTCTCAGGTTACAGGCTACCAGGTGCAATACTCAACCTCTAAATCATTTACAAATGCAGTAACCAAAACAATTTCAAGCTATAACACAACCAAATATACATTATCGGGCTTAAGCGCAAAAAAGACATACTATGTACGAGTAAGAACCTATAACAAGGTTGACGGAAAAACCTACTATTCAGGTTGGTCTGCGTACAAATACACAAAGACAAAATAATATAAAATTCTTGAAAAAACGCAAAAACTGCTGTTCCTTTCGGAACAGCAGTTTTTTAATCAACAGGAGCACAATATTTCTGCTACTTATTCAGGCTTTTAATCATTTTAAATTCTCTCTGTTTTTTGAGATATATAATTATAAGCGGAATATCTGCGAGGAGCCAGGCGGCGGGACCCGCATAGCACACTGCATCAAAGCCTAAGAGAGGCGTGAAAACAAACGCAACGGATAATCTTCCAAAAAGCTCACCTACGCCTGCAATGGAATTTGCATAGGTAAAGCCCATTCCCTGAAGGGTGTTTCGCATTACGAAAAGTATTGCCACAAGGCTGTAGCATTGGGCAATTGCAAGAATGTATCTTTTAGCTGCAACCATAATTTCACCGGTCATATTGGTTCCGAAGAGTGATATTACCGGCTCTGCACAGAAATAAAGGATTGTGCTCATAGCAACAGATACAAGTAAATCCAGAATAAAAATTTTCTTTACTCCGTCTCTTATTCTGTCGTAATTTTTAGCACCAAAATTTTGACCCACAAAGGTCTGTGTGGCAACACCAAGTCCGGACATAGGAATATTTGTAATACCCTCTACCCTACCTGCGGCGGTAAAGCCTGCAATAACATTTGTACCAAAGGAATTAACCACACTTTGAAGGCACATAGAGCCCACAGAGGTAACTGTAAACTGAAGTGAAACAGGTATTCCCAGACGAATCTGGTAGAAAATCGTATGCTTATCAGGCTTGAAATCACGATTTTTCAGTTTCACATTCTTATTAAAGCGGAATACATAAATCCCATTTAAAACACAGGCAACAGAGTGGGAAATCAGAGTTGCCACAGCTGCACCCTCAACACCGAGGGAAAGGTATTTAACAAAAACTATATCAAGAACAAAGTTTACCATAACGCTGACACAGAAGAAATACAATGGCTTTTTGCTTTCACCTGTACAACGGGAAATTGCCGTAAAATTATTGGAGAGCATCTGAATAGGAATACCATAATACAGGATATTTATGTAAGAGGATGCTATATCCTTTATATCACCGGGCGTGCCCACTAAATTCAGCAAAACGGGAGATATAATGTGTGACACAACCATAATCACACAGCCCATAAGAAAAGCAATGAAAATACTGCTTCCTGCATAGTGAGAGAGTTTCTTTTTGTTGCCCTCACCGAATGCATGGGCAACGGGTATAGTAAAGCCGGTAGTAAGACCGAGCGCGGCACCGATTATAAAAGAATTTATCGGTCCGACACAACCAACCGCCGCCAGAGCCTGCTCATTAACATATCTGCCAACAATAATATTATCTACAAGCGAATAATTATATTGTAGCAAAGATGATGCCATAATAGGCAAAGCAAAAAGTATTATGCTTTTTAACGGACTATCCGTAAGCATAGAAAGCTGTTTTCTCACTCCATCACCCTCTTCCGTCAGTTCTTATAATACTCACCGCTATGGTGTTATCAATGTGTTTATGTGATTGAAATCATTTTTTATTACAACAATGTAAAAAACTCTGCTTTCTGATGAAAGCAGAGTTTTAAAATTAATCATGAAGAAATTACAATTCCTGTTGCATCTGGTGTAGATGTGAATTTACAGTACTGTGTAATCCCGTCAGGAATGGGTTGATTACAATTGTCGGTCTCTGTAAATGCTTGATTAGGGTCCGTAACACCGAATGTTGCATAAATTTCAGCAAGGTCTTCTCTTGATGCTTTAACAGGACAGCTTGCAGCAAAAGCCACAGGAGCCAAGCCAGCAAGTGTAAATGTAGGTTTAGTATAATCTTTCATTTTCTATTCCCTCCTTAAGCCTTGTTACCTATACCGAATAAGCTGTAAAATATTTTTTCAAGGAATGCAAAAATCTTTTCAAGCAATGAAACTATATCGAGTTTTTCATTACCACCTGCGGTACCGGTACTATCATCTGTAGTATCGTCACCTGGGTTTGTATTATTCTCAGGAATTTCTTTTTCAACAGGAATAATTACACCGTTTTTGATCTCACCCTGAACAGTTTCTTTTTCTGTAAGACTCAATTCAACCTCTGCTAATGCTTCTGCAGTGAGAGGAAGGAAAACACTTTCAGAAAATGATTTAGTTGCATTAACTGTACCTGTAAGAGAACGAGCTAAACGAGTATTTCCGGTATTAACCTTTGTACCGCCGGAGAACTTAACCTGGTTAACTGCGAGCATATTACCCTCTGCATCAGTATTCTGAATAATAATCTGAACCTCGGTATTATCTGCAGTAATATCACCAATACATTTTGAAATGTCATAGAACATTTCAGTTGCACTTTTAACAGTTACCTCAACATTTTCGCTAGTCTTGTTGGAAGTAATTTTAACTGTTGCAGGTCCGTCAACAGCACGAAGACCAAGCATAACCTTTTCGCCAATGTTTACCATGGTTTTGAAGGTAACAGCTTTGGTTTCTGTTGAGCTACCCACAAGATAGAACTCATCATTAGGACCAACAGACTGATAGTTTGAGAAGTTGAGGTTTGTTTCGTTTTCGCCAAGAATACCGGTAATGAAACCAATACCATCAAGAGTATCCTTGCCATTTTCAACCGGAGCAAGGTTATTGATAACGTTTACATAGGAAGCATTCTTTTCACTTTCTGCATACTCATCAGAAGATGCGCCAAGAGGATTATAAATTCTGAAACCATCGAGATAGTTATTAAGAGTTACAGATGATGTTTCTGTTGCACGTGCACCCTTCTTAGTTGGGGCAACACCTGTACCGCCATTGAAAATGGAGTTATCATCACACCACATAAGCTCAAGATTTTCTGCATCAATATCTTCAACGCCTGCTGCCTCAAGCATAGCCTGAACATTAGCAGTATTAAGATTCTCTGATGAATTCATTACAAGTCCTGTGCCCGGAAGCTCGTTTTTAAATCTTGTAGAGTTGTTCAATGCACCTGCTGTTGTAAGATAAACAGCTGTTGATTCAACAATATAAGTACCGTGAGTACCTCTCCAGCTGAACACAGGAACCTGTGTAAATTCACCGCCCTGGTAGTAAGTATCAACAATAGCTGCTTTAACTGATTTACCTGTTGTAGCATCTTTGATGTTGATAATCTGCATACCTGTTGTTGGTCCGCAAGCAGAAATGATGTCGATACCGTCACCTGCAAAGCTTACTGTTGCGGTTTTACTTCTCTTATTATTAACATCAACACTTGCTGAAAGAGTTTTGCCGTTTGAGTAAGTATTTTCATTGTTATAAGCTTCATCATAACCATCTACATCAAACTCTTCCGGAAGTTCACGATGTGTGACACTTGTTCCGCCTGTTGCTTCGCTCCATGCAACAGTTCCTGTGCCTGCATTTTTTTCAAACTCAGTTTCTTCAAAATAAACGTTTGAAGCAGGAACAACCTTGATTTCAAACCAGTCATATTCACCATTATCACGCTGAATGAGAACGTAACCTGAATCGTTCATATTGGTTGGAGTTGTGTGGTAAAGAAGGTTCTGGTCACCACTCTGAATTGCAACCAATTCGTTTTCGGAAACTTTGTTGTAGTTATTAATATCCTGTTTTGTGAGTCCTGCGCTAACCGCCTTCAATGTACCGTTAACGTCAGTATCAAGCATCTGAAGACCGTAGTCAAGAACGTATGTGTACTCGGGGATGTTAAAGTATGATGTGGGCAACATTTTGAATTCTATGTTGTTATCCATATCTGTCTTTGTTTTGAAAATACCTGTTGTTTCGGTATTATTGATTGATGTGTTCTGAATTTTCGCTGTTTCGTCTGCAAGAAGACCTGAGATTGTAACTCTTAATTTTCTACCATCTGTTTGTCTGCTTTTAGCAATATATTCTTGTGCGTAGTGGTAGTTTGTAACAGTGATTGTTTTATTATTAACATCTGTGTCACATACAATTTTTGCAGCATCTGTTGCGTTTTCAGCGATTTCAGCCTCGGAATCCTTAAAGGAGAAACGACCGATTTCATCAAATTCACCTGTTACAAGGTCAACCTTAACACTATAACTGCCATCCTCAGGGAATTTAAAGGCATCGTTTAACTGCTCACGAAGGTAAGAGTTAGCATCAAGGTTATCAAGGCCAACACCTGAGTTCATCTTAACTTCTTCTGTTGCAATAACACCGAAATCAAGGAAGTTGTTGATAGTTGTAGATGCCAAGCTTATTGAATAGTTAACACCATCAATGCTCTGACCGCCAAGCTCAGTTAAGCTTTTTGCAGCAGCGTATTTACTTGAAACGCCATCAATATAGCCCTTTTTATTGAAGCCGCTTACCTCGTTGTTACCAAGGAGTGCGGTGTAAACGAACGCACCGTTACTTTTAGCTGTCAAAGCCTGCCCAATAACTGCATTTGCGGCTGCTGTTGTGGAGCTGCCACCATCAGCACCGGGGATACCGTCAGTAATGAATATAATTGCAATGTTTCTTGTGCCGTTAGCTTTATAGTCAACACCCGAGTTTGCCATAATGTTGTTAGCACAAATCATCTCTATACCGCTGTCATTAGTCTGTGCAGTTGTACTTAAAGCGTTAACCTTCTCCTTAAGTCCGGAGGCATTGGCTACACTCCAGAAAGCATCCCCGAAGCCTGTGTTTACAAGGGTACCGCTTGTGTTGTAATAACCGGTTGAGGCGTCTGCACCATATTGAACAAGAGCTATTCTGTTCTCAGAGTTCTGTGCGGCAATATCACCGATAAGATCGTTTACTGCTGTTTTTAATGTATCAATACGATAGTGCTCATTTGAATATGTGTCACCGGATTCATCGAATCGGTAGTGAAGACCTTGATAAACGTCTTCTTTACGTCTGTTACTATTGTTTGTTTTTGTGCTGTAGTCGGATTCGTTTTCACCGCTTTCAACCCAGGCCTTCCATTCAGCATAGGTTCTGCCTGTAGGGTTAACCGCATGGTCCTGTATGCAATAATATAAACCGTCGTCAGCTATATAATATGCATAATATTTCTGCCTGATGTTAGTGATCATTCCAACAAATTTATCCAGCTCTGTTGTATTAACAGCCATATAAACCTTGTAATATTTACCATCAGTATGCTTAAGGTAAATATCTTCGTCTGGGTTACTAAAGCCGTAACCACTGATACCCGTGCCGTTATCGTCAGAGGTATTTGCTTCAACACTCAATGAAGAAACGCCAAGGCTACCGGTGAATTCTTTAATACCTGTACTACCCTCTGAAGCCATTGAAGATGATGTATCAGCAACAATGATATAGTCTGTAGGCATTTCGCCTCTGTACTGATAGTGGTTAGGAGAAATAGCATAGGTTTCAAGTGTAACTGTATAAGTACCGTCTGCCTGAAGCTTTGCATCAAGGTCTGTGTAAACACGGCTTTCATAAGTAGATGCAACCTCGTCAACAACACGGCGGTAGATATTAAATAAGCCGTCTTCATAGCAGGTATCTGCACCTGTTAAAACTTCTCTACCGATAATATTATTTCCGCTTAGGTTAAGAGCATCACAGTGGAAGGTACCGGGAGCTTCAGAAACGCCTAAACAAATCGGTATAGTACCACTGTTCTTAATATAGTGCGAGTTAATTTTGGTGTTATAAAAATCACTTGTACCATCATTACACCAAAGGAAATATGTTTCATCATTAGAAATCCAGAAGCCGCCATTACCGTCATTAGCTTCCTGAATAGACATATTTTTGAGATAATCTGCATTACCGGGTGCCATTGAGATTTTTTTCTCGTTAAAGAACAAATAGTTACAGTTTGCGAAATATGTCTCGGCATTTTTAAACTTGTATCTTTTTTCAGCAGTTTTTGTAAGCTGCCAACGAATTGGTTCAATATCATCAATTTCAGGATTTTCAAGGTAAAGGATTTCCTTACCATCAATTTCTTCAAAAGAATAGTAGCTGATAGGGTGGCCTATCATACCGTTGTAGCCTTTAATATCATCGACGGTACTCTTTGTAAGCTTATAATCCTTAAAGTTACCGTCAGCATTAAGGGCATAAAGGTAATTCTTTTGAGTAACCGGATCTTTCCTCTGTGATTCGTGAACGATGATATATTCTTCACCGTCTTTGATCTCGCTGAGAGAATTTACCTTTTCGTAGTAAATACTTTCTTCCGGCTCGATAACTGTTGTTTCCATAAGCTCATATGGGTCAAGCTGCCATATAACGTCAACAGGCTTTTCACAGTTGCCGATTGATGTAAGGCCTGAGCTTTCGTTAAGGTATTTATTAGAAGCACCCTCGAAGGTGATGAAAATGTTGCCTTCAATAACGCAAAGACCCTCAGACATAGGCATCATGTTATAGTCAGTGTATTTGCTGATATCGTGAGCCTTAACTACTTTATCTTTTGAGTCTGTGCCGGTTGTACTGATTGTTACATCCACAGTACCGGGCTGCGAAAGGTCGAGGTCAGCAACGGTGAGCTTACTGCTATCACC